>NZ_JBVHIP010000004.1:0-197347 GCF_055560495.1 Kitasatospora sp. NPDC023176
GCCGCCGAACCGGTCTCGAAGCCCGCGTTGCCGAGCAGCTGCGCCGGGGTGCAGGACCCGCCACCACCACCGGTGACCGTCCAACCGAAGCTGGTCGTGCCGGACTTGCCGGCCGAGTCCTTCACCGTGACCGTCACGTTGGAGCTGCCCGCGGCGGTCGGGGAGCCGGTGATCACGCCGGTGCCGGCGTTGATCGCCAGGCCGGCCGGCAGCCCGCTGGCCGAGTAGGACAGCGGGGCCGTCCCTCCCGAGGCCTTGATCTGCAGGTTGACCGAACCGCCCACCGCGGTGGACTGGTTGCCCGGGCTGGTGACGCTGACCCCGCCCGGGTTGGGCAGCGAGCCGACGTTGACGGCGGCCCAGGCGGTGGCGACCGCGTTGTACTCGGCGCTGTTGGCGCCGTACAGGTCGGTGGCCGCGCTCAGGGTCGCGGTGCGGGCCGCGGCGTAGTCGGTGGTGGAGGTCATGTAGGCGGTCAGCGCCTTGTACCAGACCTGCAGCGCCTTGTCCCGGCCGATGCCGGAGACGGTGATGTTGTTGACCGTCGGGCTGTTGTAGTTGAAGCCGTTGATGGTCTTCGCACCGCTGCCCTCGGACAGCAGGTAGAAGAAGTGGTTGGCCACGCCGGACGAGTAGTGGACGTCCAGGTTGCCGACGCCCGAGTACCAGGAGTCGGCCGAGGTGCCGTCCTTGGAGGGCTTGTCCATGTAGCGCAGCGGCGTGCCGTTGCCGTTGATGTCGATCAGCTCGCCGATCAGGTAGTTCGGCGGGTTGGCGGGCAGGTTGGCGTAGAACTCGACGCCGGTGCCCATGATGTCGGAGGTCGCCTCGTTGAGGCCGCCGGACTCACCCGAGTAGTTCAGGTTGGCGGTGGCCGAGGTGACGCCGTGGCTCATCTCGTGGCCGGAGACGTCGAGTTCGGTGAGCGGGTGGGTGTCGCCGCTGCCGTCGCCGTACGTCATGCAGAAGCAGCTGTCGTCCCAGAAGGCGTTGACGTAGCCGGTGTCGTAGTGCACCCGGCTCATCGCGCCGACGCCGTCGTTCTTGATGCCGTTGCGGCCGAAGTTGTTCTTGTAGAAGTCCCAGGTGACGGCCGCGCCGTACTGGGCGTCGACGGCCGCCGACTCACGGTTGCTGGCCTGGCCGTTGCCCCAGGTGTCGGAGGACTTGGAGAACAGCGTGCCGTTGCCGGAGGTGCCGTTCTTCATGTCGGTGGTGTACTGGCCGCCGCGGGTGGCGTCCTTGAGCGAGTAGGTGGAGCCGCTCTGGGTGGTGGTCAGCGGGACGGTGCCGACGAAGACGCCGGTGCCGCTGCCGCGCTTGATGCCGTCGGCCCTGCTGAGCACGGTGCCGGTCTTGGCGTCGGTGACGACGTGCAGCTTGCTCGGGGTGCCGTCCGACTCGCGGCCGTTGACCACCGTCTCCCAGGCGAGCTTCGGGGTGCCGTCGGCGGCCCAGACGACCAGCCGGGGCGCGCCGTCGACGGTGCCCTGCTCGGCGGCGAGGGCGGCCTCCTGGGCCTTCGGCGCGGCCAGCGCGGGGGTGGTGTCCACGCCGGCGAGGTTGGCCTCGCTGGCCTTGGTCACGCTCTTGGTGGCGCCGGCGGCGTCCTGGTGGACGATCAGGTCGCCACCGAGGACGGGGAGTCCGGCGTAGGTGCGCTCGTAGCGCAGGTGGCGACCACCGTTGGCGTCCTGGACGACGTCCTTGGTGACCAGCTGCTCCTTGCCGCTCAGGCCGAGCGCCTGGGCCAGGGAGGTGGTCTGCTGGTTCGCCGAGGCGATCAGCGCGGCCCGGCTCGCCTGCTGGCTGGCGACGGCGGTCGGCGCGTCCGGGGCGGCCTGTGCCATCACCGGTATGCCGGTGACCAGCAGCGCCGTGGTGGCGGCCATGACGACTGCCGCCTTCCGGACGTGAGCGTGACGTGACATGCGGACTCCTTTTCCGACCGGCGCGGGTGCGCGCACGGTGGAGAGAACCTGGGCCGCGGGGTTGCGGCGCAGTGGGGGCCCCCGTCGGGTGCGACGGGGGTGCGATGGCAGTGCTCACGAGTCGTGCGGGGTTTCTCTGCAGGTTGGGACGCGCTGCACCTGAACTGGAGCTGCTGCACCGGGGGGTGGGGCCCCCTCGTCTGCAGCCGGAGGAATCGTGGCAGCAAACGCGCCGTTAATGACAGATGCATGCCACCGATTGGCCGATTATTTACCGAAACCGTATGCACGACGTTCCGTCAGTTGTGTTACGTCATGACGAAGTCTTGAACACGGTTTTCATGCCCCCGGAAAAGTTCGATCACCACCGGAGGTGACTGACCAGCACTCAGGCCCGCCACCCGCCCCGCCGGGGCACGGCCGGCACCGGACCGGACCGGCACGTCACAGTTCCGGCCGTGCCACCACCGGATTCCGGCCATACTCCGCCCGGAACGGAACCGGGCCCCGCACCGCCCGAACGGCGATGCGGGGCCCGGGAGTCGGGGCCGACGGAATCAGCCCTGCACGAACACCGCCACGGTACGACCCGGCACGGTGAAGGTGCCGGTCGCGGCGTCGAAGCCGGACTGCTTCACCACCCCGTCCACCCCGCCCGCCTGGACGGGGTGCAGCGCCTGGCTCGTCCCCTTCAGGGCCGCCACGGTCTGTGCCTGCGCGGTGGGCGTGGCGTTGAACACCACGGTGACGCCCTTCTGGGCCCCCGCCAGCCCGGTGCCGTCCAGGTGCAGGGTGATCACCCCGGGCGTCTCACCGGGCGTGCCGGAGAGCGGGTACGACAGCCGCTGCTGGACGTCGGCCAGGGTCGGCAGCGAGAACAGCGGCGAGGACTGCTTGATCCGCAGGAAGTCCTGGAACTGCGCGCTGGTCGCCCGGATGTCGGCCGCGCCGACGGTCAGCCGCGGGTCGGCCAGCAGGGACTTGGCGGCCGGCCAGAGCTCCTGGTTGTCCTTCGCCATCGGCAGGCCGCGGCCCCAGCCGTTGCCGTCCGACGCCCCTGTCGACGGGTCGGGCCAGTGGATCGCGTTGAACCAGTCCCCCGAGTCGTAGGAGTTGGAGTCCAGCGACTTGGAGCGCAGCAGGTCGCTGCCGGCCTGGGCGAAGCCCGCACCCTGGGTGAGCGCGGTCAGCGACAGCCCGAGCGCCTGCATCCGGCCCCGGTCGGCGGGCGAGGTGCCGGTCGGCAGCTTGTACGCGAGCGCGTCGAACAGATCGGTGTTGTCGTGGGCGTCCACGTACTCCACCGCCTCGCCCGGCTTGGCCGCGTACCCGGTCGGGGCGCCGTTGTAGTCGACCTGGGCGCCGGTGACGGCCTTCCCCGCGCTGTCGGTGAAGGAGTACCCGGCCAGGTTGCCGGTCAGTCCGACCTGCAGCTGGTCCATCTGGTGCAGCAGCCGGGCCTTCTGCTCCGCCGGACTGCCGTTCGCGGCCGAGCCGTTGGGGTCGGTGTACAGGCCCGAGGCGAAGCCCTGCTGGGGCGCGGAGCTCAGCATGAAGTTGCCACCGCGGGCGGCGTCGCGGATCCGGTCGTCGAAGGTGGCGATGCCGGTGCCGGCCATGGTGGCCTGGGTGGCCTGCTCGAACCGGGCGTTGTTCGCGACGGTGCCGAAGTTCCAGCCCTCGCCGTAGAGGAAGACGTTCTTGCCGTCCACGCCGTCGGATTCGGGCGTCATCTTCCGCAGTGCGGCCTGCACGTCCATCATGGTGGACTTCGGGTCCAGGCCCATCAGGTCGAAGCGGAAGCCGTCGACCTGGTACTCGCGGGCCCACAGCGTCACCGAGTCGACCACCAGCCGGTTCATCATGGCGTGTTCGGGCGCGGTGTCGGCGCAGCAGCTGTCCGTGGTCACCTTGCCGTCGGCGTCCAGCCGCTGGTAGTAGCCGGGCACCACCTTGTCCAGGACGGAGTGCTCGGCCTGGCCGGCGGCCGCGGTGTGGTTGTAGACCACGTCCAGCACCACCCGCAGCCCGGCGGCGTGCATCGCCTGGACCATCTGCCGGAACTGCACGGTACGGGCCGTGCCGTTCGGGTCGGTCGCGTACGAGCCCTCCGGCACGTTGTAGTGCAGCGGGTCGTAGCCCCAGTTGTAGGCGTCGTCGGCGGCGACGGCCGCCACGCACTCCTGTTGCTTCGGGCCGTCCGGGGGAAGGGACTTGAGGTCGCAGGCGGGCAGCTTCTGGTCCGCCCGGTTCTCGTGGACGGTGGCGATGTCGAAGGTCGGCAGCAGGTGGACGGTGGTCACGCCGGCCTTGGCGAGGTCCCGCAGGTGCTGCATCCCGGCCGAGTTCGACTCGGTGAAGGCCAGGTAGGTGCCGCGCTCGGCGGCCGGGACGCTGGTGTCCTCCACCGAGAAGTCCCGGACGTGGAGTTCCTGGATCTGCTGCTGCGCGGGCGGGACGGCCTTCGGGCGGGCCTGGTCGTCCCAGCCCGCCGGCTTGAGCTCCTTGGCGTCGAGGTCGGCGACCAGGCTGCGCTTGGAGTCGGTGGACAGCGCGACCGAATACGGGTCGGTGACGGTGTTGACCACCAGCTGCTGCACCGAGGGCGCCCAGACCTTCACCTGGTACAGGTAGTACGCGCCGTCCAACTCCTTCCTGTCCCGGACGACTTCCCACACGCCGGTCTCGTCGTCCAGCTTCATCGGCAGCGTCCTCGGGTTGCCCCCGGTGGCGCTGTCGAAGACCTGGACGGACACCTGCTGGGCGGTCGGTGCCCAGAGCGAGAGCGCGACCTTGCCGTCGTAGTACGCCGGGCCGAAGTCCACCTTTCCGGTCCGGCGGGCGTACAAGTCGTCCAGCACGCCCGGGGTCTGGACTCCGGTGCCGGCCGACACCGCGCCGCTGGGCAGGTGTTCGGTGAACAGCAGCTGGCCGCGCAGCGCGGCCGGGACGCGGGCGGTGTCCCGGGCGTCCACGGTGAAGGCCCGGTATCCGGCCAGATGGGGGTACTTGGCCTTCTGGGCGTCGGTGAGCCCGCCCGCGACGGGGGTGAGCCGGATCCACCGGCCCGGCTTGGTCAGCACGCCCTTGTCGGCGCGGATGCCGCCCTCCGGGTCGTAGACCAGCTGGGCGCTGGTGCCGCCGGCCAGGGCGGCGTCACCCGCGCCGTAGCCGGCGGGGACGACGACGGTCTTCGCGTCGATCCACTGGGCCTTGGCGCTGCCGAGGTCCAACTGCGAGGAGGCGGCGGGGTTCTGCGGCAGCAGGTAGCCCTCGCGGCCGCCGAGGATCCACACCTCCTTGCCGTTGACGGCGAAGTCCAGCGACTGGTCGGCGGGCAGGTCCTTGTCGTTGCCGTGGTGGAGGATGTAGCTGAGGCTGGTCGCCCCGGGGGCGAGCGGCACCTCGAAGACGGCGCCGAAGGCGTCGCGGCGCACCGGCGTCAGCGGCTTGCCCCAGTCGGTGGGGGTGGCGGCGCCGGTCCAGTCGTGCAGGCCCCAGCCGTCGTAATCACCGTCGGCCCGGTTGTAGTGGATGACGGCCGTGTCGGCGGGCTGGCTGTTCGCCGGGCCGGGGTCGGCCGTACGGACGGTGGCGTCGCCCTGCTTCAGCCAGACCTCGCCGGTGGCGCCGACGTCGACGTGGCGGTCGGCGTCCACATCCTTGACGCCGTTCTTCTCCACGATGAAGCCGACGTCCGAGGCGCCGGGCTTGAGCCGCACGTACGCGAAGGCGCCGTACGCGTCCCGCCCGGTGAAGGCGTGCCCGGCGGGCCACTGGGTGCCCTCGCCGTCGGCGAGGTCGCCCCAGGCGTAGAGGTTCCAGCCGTCGTAGTCGCCGTCCGGACGGTTGTAGTGGACGACGGCGTACGGGCGGGCGCCGGCGGTGGGCACCGGCTTGGGCGCGGGGGTGCCGGTGGTGAAGCTCGCGGTGGCGGAGCGCAGGTGGCCGCTGGAGTCCTGGACGACGGCCTTGTAGCGCACCACCGTGCCGGGGGCGACGGCGCTCAGGTCCTGGGTCACCGCGAAGAGTCGTTGGCCGTCGGAGCCGGACGTGCCGGTGTCGGCCGTGCCCAGCGTCTGCCAGGGCCCGTTGCCGGTCTGGGCGGCGAAGCTCACCCGGTTGAAGCCGCCGTCCGTCCTGGCGCCGATGGTGACCGGCCCGGTGGACCCGTCCGCGGGCGGCCGCACCGACAGCTGCGGCGCGGCGGCCACCGGGGCGAGCCGGGCCCCGGCCTTGAACACCACGGAGGACAGCGCCGGCACGGTCACCGTGACCTTGCGGTCGGCGCCGCTGGTGATCCGCGCGCCCGTCGACGGGTAGACGGAGTCGAAGCCCATGCCCGCCGAGAAGGTGTCCAGGGTGGCGGTCTTCGCCTCGGTGGCGTTGTTGACCGCGACCAGGTACTCGACCTGCTGCCCGGCGTCGATCCGGGAGAAGGCGTACACGCCCGCGCCGTCGGCGGCGTAGCGCTCGATCTGCGCGCCGTCGGCCAGCGCCGGGTTGTCGCGGCGCAGCTTGGCCAGGCCGGCGATGCCCTGGTAGAGCTCGCCGCCCTGCCCGTAGCGGTCGGCGGGGCCGGAGGGGCCGCCGAGCACCCGGTCGCCGTTGTACGAGGCCGTCCTGGAGGCGAACATGTCCTGCCGGGCGTCCTTGTCGCCGCCCGCGCCGGTGAAGCCCTGCTCGTCGCCGTAGTAGACGACGGGCTGGCCTCGGGTGAGGAACTGCAGCTCGTTGCCGAGCCGGTCCTTCTTCAGCAGGGTGGCGTCGTCGGCGCCCGGGTTGTCGGCGAGCAGGAAGGAGCCGAAGCGGCCCATGTCGTGGTTGCCGAGGAAGGTCGGCAGCTCGTAGGCGTCGGTGTCGGCGCTGGTGTAGCGGTAGTCCTGGCCGTAGACGTCGGCGAGGTTCCTGGCCGAGCCGCCCTGGGAGACGTAGGAGCGGGCCGCGCCCTGGAACGGGAAGTCCAGGGTGGCCTGGAGCTTGCCCTTGGTGACGTAGGGCGAGGTGACGGCCGGGTCCCCGGAGTAGACCTCGCCGAACATGAAGAACCGCTTGTTGCCCTGCTTGGCGGCGAAGTCCTTGAGCGCGGGCGCCCACTGCTGCCAGAACGCCATGTCGACGTGCTTGACGGTGTCGATCCGGAAGCCGTCCACCCCGGTGTCCTTGACCCACTGCTGGTAGACCTGCTCGAAGCCCTGGACCACCCGGGGGTTCTGGGTGTCGAGGTCGTCCAGGCCGTTGAAGTCGCCCTCGGTGGCGGACTCGCCGACGAAGGTGGAGTCGCCCCGGTTGTGGTAGAGCGCCGGGTCGTTGAGCCAGGACGGGCTCTTGGCCTTGGCGTCGGCCGGGGTGCGGAAGACCGGGGTGTAGGGGAAGGAGTCCTTGGTGATCTTCGGCCAGGGGGCTCGGGCGTCGGCGATCGCGGTCTCGTCGACCGGGTTGCCGTCCACGTCGAGGGTCGGGTAGGCGCCGGTGGAGCGGTAGCCGTGCTGCTGCTCGGCGTCGTCGATGACGTCGGCGGTGTGGTTGGTGATGACGTCGAAGAAGACCTTGATGCCGCGCGCGTGCGCCTTGGCTATCAGCTCCTTGAGCTGCTCGTTGGTGCCGAAGTGCGGGTCGACCTGGGTGAAGTCGGTGATCCAGTAGCCGTGGTAGCCGGCCGAGGCGTCGGCCCCGCTGCCCTGCACCGGCTCGTTCTTGAAGATCGGGGCCATCCAGATCGCGGTGGTGCCGAGGTTCTGGATGTAGTCGAGCTTCTGGATCAGGCCGGCCAGGTCACCGCCGTGGTAGAAGCCCTTGTCGCTCGGGTCGAAGCCGTTGTCCAGCCGTCCGCCGGTGATGCCGCCGGTGTCGTTGCCGGTGTCGCCGTTGGCGAAGCGGTCGGGCAGGACGAAGTAGTACTGCTCGCGGGTGAGGTCGTGCCGCCCGGCGGTGGCCGCCAGTGCGGCGTCCGAGGGCGGGGCCGGCGGGGCGGCGGCGAGGGCCGCGGGGGCGCCGCCGAGGGTGGCGGCGGTCAGCGCGGCGGCCAGCAGGGCGGCCGTGCGGCCGGGTCTGCGTCGGATACGGCTCCGTCGGGGGCGGAGCGCGGCATCGGTCACTGAGGGGCTCCCTTAGGGGAAGGGGCGATCGATTTCCCAGGAAGCTAGCGGCCTGCAATATGTTTCAGCAAGATGCAGAAAGGGTTTCGTGCCGGGAAAATCCAGGTCGACGACCCTCCCGGCCACCCCGGTTACGTCCCAACGGCGGACAGCGTGACAATGGGACGTATGTCCGTCCCACCGGTAAGCACCAGACTCGATCGCACCCCCTACCCCGGTGGGATCCGCCCCCTACCCCTGGAGGGGGACATCCGGTGAAGAATCCACTTCCAGAGGATGAGCAGACGGCTACGAGCGGTCTGGCAGACTTCTCGTCCATGGGGGAACCGACCGAGATCCAGCGAGGCGACGCCGGGCGCGCCGACGCGGCCCACGGTGGCGGTTCCGAGGCAGCCAGGGCCACTTCGGCCCGGCAGCCCGAAGGAGCCACCCGTGCCGCCCAGTCCCGCACCGCCGCCCTGCGCAACCGCATCCGGAACCAGCGCCGCTCACCGGCCCGGCCGCGGATCTGGATCGAACTCGCGCTGATCGGCATCAGCTACTGGATCTACTCGATCGTCCGCAACGCCGTCCCCGAGCAGGAGGCGGTGGCGCAGCGGAACGCGCGCTGGATCTGGGAGTTGGAGCAGCACCTCGGCATCGCCGTCGAGCGCTCGATCAACCACGCCATGGACAGCGTCGGGTGGCTCATCACGGGGATGAACTACTACTACGCGACGCTGCACTTCATCATCACGATCGGCGTGCTGATCTGGCTCTACCGCTGGCACCCCGGCCGCTACGTCGCGGCCCGCACGGTGCTGTTCGTCACCACCGGGATCGCCCTGGTCGGCTTCTACTTCTTCCCGCTGGCCCCGCCCCGGCTGATGACCGACGGCGGCTTCATCGACACCGTGAAGGCCCACGGCACCTGGGGGTCGTTCGCCTCCGGTCCGGCCGCGCACGTCTCCAACCTGTACGCGGCGATGCCCTCGATGCACATCGGCTGGTCGATGTGGTGCGGCCTGGCGATCTTCTTCCTGGCCCGCCGGACGTGGGTCAGGGCGCTCGGCCTGATGTACCCGCTGGCCACCCTGACGGTCATCATCTCGACCGCCAACCACTTCTGGATGGACGCCGTGGGCGGCGAGATCTGCCTCACGGTCGGCTTCCTGACCGCCCGCTGGCTCTACCACGAGTGGGTGTACAAGCTGCCCCAGGTGCCCGCCCGGGAGGCTTCCGAGGAGCCGGTCACCGTCCCCGAGCAGTGGAGCGAGCCGGCCGTCAGCAGCGCCCGCCGCTAGGACCTGGCCGCGACGAGGGGCCCCCGCGGGGCCCCTTTCGCATGGCCGCGCAGGCTCAGCCCGTCCCGTAGAACAACCGGTCCACCACCGCCCGGGCCCGCCGGGTGGTGCGCCGGTAGTCGTCCACCAGCTCCCCGCTGTGCCCGGCGCCGTACCCGAGGTAGCGGGCCACCCCGGCCAGCTCCCGGGCCTCCCCGGGGAAGCTGTCCCCCGGCCGCCCGCGCACCAGCATCACCGCGGAGCGCACCCGGGAGGCCAGCACCCAGGCCGCCTCCAGCACCTCCGCGTCGGCGGGCTCCACCAGCCCGGCCCCGGCGGCGGCCGCCAGCGCGGCCCTGGTCCGGGTGGTGCGCAGGTTCGGCACCTCGTGCCCGTGCTGGAGCTGGAGCAGCTGCACCGTCCACTCCACGTCCGCCAGCCCGCCCCGGCCGATCTTGGTGTGGGTGGTCGGGTCGGCGCCGCGCGGCAGCCGCTCGGCCTCGATCCGCGCCTTGATCCGGCGGATCTCCATCAGGTCCCGCTCCGGCACCCCGGCGCCCGGGTAGCGCAGCGGATCGATCAGCTGCCGGAACCGCGCGCCCAGCTCCTGGTCCCCGGCCACCGGCTCGGCCCGCAGCAGCGCCTGGCTCTCCCACGCGTGCGACCAGCGCCGGTAGTACGCGGCGTACGAGGCCAGGGTGCGCACCAGCGGGCCGCTGCGCCCCTCGGGCCGCAGGTCGGCGTCGACCAGCAGCGGCGGCTCGGTGGAGGGCGCGGCCAGCAGGGTGCGCAGTTCGTTGCAGATCGCCTGGGCGGCCCTGGCCGCCTCCTGCTCCAGCGAGCCGAGCAGCGGCTCATGGACGAAGAGCACGTCCGCGTCCGAACCGTAGCCCAGTTCGTGCCCGCCGAAGCGGCCCATCGCGATCACCGCGATCCGGGTGGGCAGGTCCCCGTTCTCGGCCTCCCAGCCGGCCGTGCAGGCGCGCAGCGCGCCCTGGAGGGTGGCGGCGTTGAGGGCGGTGAGCGCCTCCCCGGCGACGTCCAGCGCCTCGGCCGGGTGCTCCCCGAGGCGGCCGAGCACGTCGGCGGCAGCCGTCCGGAACAGCTCCCGGCGGCGCACCGAGCGGGCGGCGGCCACCGCGGCGCCGGTCGAGCCGGCCCGGCCGACGGCGGCCAGTATCTCCGACTGCAGGGCCGCCCGGCCGCGCGGCGCCAGGCCCTGGGGGTCGCCGAGCATGGCCACCGCCTCGGGGGCGCGCAGCAGCAGGTCGGGGGCGAGCCGGCCGGCCGACAGCACCCGGGCCAGCTGCTCGGCGGCGGCGCTCTCGTCGCGCAGCAGCCGCAGGTACCAGGGGGTGCGGCCGAGCGCGTCGGAGACCTGGCGGAAGTTGAGCAGCCCGGCGTCCGGGTCGGCGGATTCGGCGAACCAGCCGAGCAGCACCGGCAGCAGGGTGCGCTGGATCGCGGCCTTGCGGCTGACCCCGGAGGCGAGCGCGCTGATGTGCCGCAGCGCGGCGGCCGGGTCGGCGTAGCCGAGCGCCTCCAGCCGGGCCCGGGCCGCATCCGGGGTCAACCCGGCGGCGCCGGGCGGCAGTTCGGCGACGGCGTCGAGCAGCGGCCGGTAGAACAGCTTCTCGTGCAGCCGCCGGACCTCCACCGCGTGCCGCTTCCACTCGCGCTGCAGGGCGGCCACCGGGTCGGAGCGGGTGTCGTCGTTGATCAGCGTGGCGAGCGAGCGGGCGAGGCGGCGCTGGTCCTCCTCGGCGGTGGGCATCAGGTGGGTGCGGCGCAGCCGGTGCAGCTGGATGCGGTGCTCCAGCGAACGCAGGAAGCGGTACGCGGTGTCCAGCGAGACGGCGTCGGCCCGGCCGACGTACCCGCCGCGGGAGAGCGCGGCCAGCGCCTCCAGGGTGTTGCCGCTGCGCAGCGCCGGGTCGGTGCGGCCGTGCACCAGCTGGAGCAGCTGGACGGAGAACTCGACGTCGCGCAGCCCGCCGGGGCCGAGTTTGAGCTGGCGGTCCAGTTCGGGGGCCGGGATGGAGTCGATCACCCGGCGGCGCATCTGCTGCACGTCGGTGACGAAGTTCTCCCGGGCGGCGGCCTGCCAGACCATCGGGGCGAGCGCCTCGACGTAGGCGGCGCCGAGTTCGGCGTCCCCGGCGACCGGGCGGGCCTTGAGCAGCGCCTGGAACTCCCAGGTCTTGGCCCAGCGCTGGTAGTAGGCGAGGTGGCTGGCCAGGGTGCGCACCAGTGGCCCGTTGCGGCCCTCGGGGCGCAGGTTGGCGTCCACCGGCCAGATGGTGCCCTCGCCGGTGGTGTCCGAGCACAGCCGGGTGAGCGCGGCGGCCAGCCGGGTGGCGGCCTGGACCGCCTCGTGCTCGGCCACGCCCTCGCGCGGCTCGGCGACGAAGATGACGTCCACGTCGGAGACGTAGTTGAGTTCGCGGCCGCCGCACTTGCCCATCCCGATCACCGCGAGCCGGCAGGCCGCGGCGGCCTCCGGGTCCTGGTCGGCGGCGAGGTCCAGGGCGGTCTGCAGGGTGGCGCCGGCCAGGTCGGCGAGTTCGGCGGCGGTCTGGGCGAGGTCGGTGGTGCCGGTGAGGTCGCGGGCGGCGATGGCCAGCAGGCAGCGGCGGTAGGCGACCCGCAGCGCGTTCTCCGGGTGGTGCTGGGCGCCTTGGACGCCCTCGGCGAGGGCGCGGCGGAAGTCCGCCGGGCCGGGGTGCATGTCGCGCAGTTCGAAGGTGACCAGCACGTGCCAGTCGTGCGGGTGCCGGGCCAGGTGGTCGGCGAGCGCGGTGGAGACGCCGAGCACGCCGAGCAGCCGGTCGCGCAGCGGTTTGGAGGTGGTGAGGGTGTCGCGCAGGGTGTGTCGTTCGGCGTCGTCGGCGGCCTCCAGCAGCCGGGCCAGGCCCAGCAGTGCGAGGTCGGGGTCGGCGGTGGCGCCGAGCGCGTCCAGCAGCACCGGATCGTCGGCCAGGCCCTCCAGTCCGGGGCCGTCCAGCAGCCCTACGGCCTTCGCGGGATCGGTGAACCCGCGCCGGACCAGCCTGATCTCGGGCCGGCTGACCCGGCTCCCGGCTCGCTGCTCCTCCACGCCATCGCCCTCCCAGCACGCCCGGCGGCCCGCGCACGTGCCCGGGCCCTGGACCTACCTTCCCAGGAGCCGGTCCGCCCGCGCCACGGGGGCCGTGGCGCGGGCGGCCGTAACGGTGTCAGGCCCGCTCCGGCATCCGGTTCACCAGGTGCCAGAGCAGCGCCGACAGCAGTACCGAACCGGTCGCGGCGGTGCCCGTCAGCAGCAGGGACTCCCGGTCGAGCAGGCTGCCGGAGACCGCGCCGAGCACGCCCAACCCGGCACCCGTCAGGGCGAGGCCGAGTCGCCGTCGTTCCGACATCCGGGTGATGACGCCCCGGCGTCCTTGACGGCCGGTCCAGGACGTCAGATGCCGGCCCAGCACCCATTCCCGGAACATCACCCAGAGGGAAACGACGGTGCCCATGGTGCCCACCACGAGATAGGCCGGATAGCAGCTGAGCGTCCGCCGGATCCCGATTTGCAGGGCCGCCGTTCCGAAGGTCAGCGCCACCATCATCAAGAACCACACACCCATCCAGCGGAAGGCGTCGAAATGGGCGAACCTGGTGACCAGCTGATAAAGCAGCGAGACGTATCCGGAGGCCATCAGGACACTGTCCACGAGCATCGCACCGAATACCCGGGTGAATCCCCAGTTGCGGAAGAACAGACCGCGGTGCTTGTACAGCGCCTGCGCCCAGCCCGCCGCCCACCGGTGGGTCTGCGCCCAGTAGACGGACCAGCTGCCCGGGTCGCGCACGCACACGTACGCGCCGGGCACGAATCCCGCCTTCCGCCCCGCCCGGTTCATCTTGAGCGCCAGTTCGACGTCCTCGCAGAGGCTGTCGGTGGACCAGCCGCCGACCGCCCGGACCGCCTCCGTGCGGTAGACGCCCGCACAGCCGGACAGTACGGCGACCCAGCCGTGCCAGGACTCGACCGTCCGGGACATCCGGTGGGCCGCCGCCCACTCGATCACGCGCGAGCGCTGGAACACGCCCTTGACGGCGTGCGGCGTGACGGACATGCAGACGCCGCCGTAGTCCTTGGCGCAGATCCGTTCCAGGCACATCTCCAACGCCCCGTCGGAGGCGAAGTAGCCATCCGCGTCGAGCAGGGCGACGAACTCGGTGGTCACCTCCGCGAGGGCGAGGTTGAGCGACTCCGGCTTGCTCCTCCGGTCGACCTCCAGCACGTCGGCGCCGCACCGCCGGGCGATCGCCACCGTGTCGTCGGTACAGGAGTCCGCGATGACCAGCACGGTGCGCGGCCGCGCCGTCTGACCGAAGGCGGACTCCACCGCGGACGCGATGAAGTCCGCCTCGTTGTGTGCCGGAATCAGCACGGTCAGCGACTCGGTCACCGCCGGGCGAACCACTTCACAGCCGCACCGATCGCGGCGGCGGCTCCGCCGGTCGCCAGCAGCGCCAGGGAGGCGACGCCAGTATGCGCGAGTCCGTACATGATTATTCCTCACTGACTGGTCCGACTTCTTGTCCGGTGAATTCATGCGCAAATCCGAAGGAATCGGCGAGCATCGGGCCACCGCCATAAAACCCACGCGAGATCTATCACGAACCGGCCGATGCGCCTCAATAACACACCAATCCGGGGCACGCGATCCGGGGTGCTGGTACGAAATTCATCCGGACGGCTCCGTCTGATGCGCGGAGTGACCGCGCGCCCCGGATGCTGGGCGTCATGGCAATGCGACTCCTGCTGGCAATGGCGGTGACGGCCGTCGCTGCGGTGACCGGCGCCCCCGCGTCAGCCGCGCCCGCCGCCCCGCTCGCCCGGGACACCTCCGTGCTGCTGGAACGGTTCGAGACCCTGGATCTGGGCCCGGGTCACCGGTGGGGCTGGCAAACCGCCGCGTACGCGGACTGCACCGAGAACCCGGACAGCTGGAAGCTCGACCGGTTGACCACCGACGCGCTGAGCACCGCCGACGGACGCCTGACCATCACCGCCACCCACCGCCCGGACGGCGCCTGGGACACCGGCCTGCTGACCACCGGCGACTCCTGCGACTCCGGTGGTTCCGGAGTCCAGGTCCGCACCGGCGACCTGGTCACGGTGCACGTCCGGCTGCCCGCCGCGAACACCGGCGCCTGGCCGTGCCTGTGGACCTGGCGCGACGGCGGCAACGAACTCGACCTGTTCGAGTGGTACGCCGACCACCCGGACCGGATCGAGTTCGTCAACCACGTGCGCTCGGGCAGCACCGTCTACTCCGGCCCGGAGATCGGCCCCGAACGCTGGGTGTACGTGGCAGTGCGCCTCGGCGACCAGAACGACACCTGGTACGTCGGGCCGTCCCAGGACGAGATGACGCCGGTCTGGTCCGACGGGACCGGCGTCGGGCCGGACTTCGCCGCCTACCTGATCCTCAACCTCTCGATCGGCGACGGGACCTTCCACGACCCGCCGTCGCGCACCGACCCGGTCACCATGCAGGTCGACCTGCTGAGCATCGACCGTCCCAGGCGGTAGGCGGGCCCGGCCGCCGGACGCTCCGGGCGGGCGGCCGCTCAGCGCAGCTCCGGCGGCGGCACCCGCCCGGGCGTCATCGCCTCCTCCCGGACCAGGCTCCCCCAGACCACCAGCCGGTAGAGCGAGGTGTACGCCGGTGTGCACGTCGTCAGGGTGATGTAGCGCCCCGGCGAGCGGTACGGCGAGCCGACGGGGACGGGTGCGATCACGCCCACGTCGTCGGGAGAGGTCTCCGGCAGCACGCCGTCGACCCGGTAGACGTACCAGCGGTCCCTGGTCTCGACCACCAGGGGGTCCCCCGGGCCCACCTGGTCCAGGTCGTGGAACTTCGCACCGTGGCCGTCCCGGTGCGCCGCCAGGGCGAAATTGCCCGCACCCTCCCAGGGCGGCACCGAGCGGTACGGCCACGTGTACACGCCGGCCACTCCCGCCGCCAGGGTCTCGTCGTCCGTGCCGAGCCTGATCAGCACCTGGTAGTCCCGGCCCATGGCGGGCACGTGCAGGAAACCGAGGTCCGCCCCGCCCAGCCCGGCAACCGGCGCCGAGGGCTCCGCAGTCGGCGCCGGGGCGGCGACCGACCAGCTGTCACGCAGCCGCCCGGCGGCCCGGCCCGCCTCCCGGTCGGACACCACGTTGCTCCACCAGAGCGAGTACGCCGCGAAGAGGGCCACCAGGAGGCCGAACGTCAACAGCACGTCCCCGAAACCCCGGGCGGCCGCCCGCACCACCATGCCGATCCGCTGCCGCTGCGCCACCCCGGTCCTCCTCACCACGGCTCAGGCGGCAACTCCAGCGCTCCGCCCGACCCGTGGCAAGCCAACACACTCCGGCGCGGCGCTCCTCCCCCGAACGGAGTAGGGCCGCGGCCCGCGCCGGAACCCCCGCCGCACGCCCCCTACAGCACCTGGAGGTTCTTGCGCAGCTCGAACGGGGTGACCTCGGAGCGGTACTCCTCCCACTCCTGGCGCTTGTTGCGCAGGAAGAAGTCGAAGACGTGCTCGCCCAGGGTCTCGGCGACCAGTTCGCTGCGCTGCATCAGGTCGATGGCCTCGCCCAGGTTCTGCGGCATCGGCTGGATGCCGAGGGCGCGGCGCTCGGAGTCGGACAGCGCCCACACGTCGTCGTCGGCGCCGGGCGGCAGCTCGTAGCCCTCCTCGATGCCCTTGAGGCCGGCCGCGAGGGTGACGGCGTAGGCGAGGTAGGGGTTGCAGCCGGTGTCCAGCGAGCGGACCTCGATCCGGGTGGAGCCCTGCTTGCCCGGCTTGTACATCGGCACCCGGATCAGCGCCGAGCGGTTGTTGTGGCCCCAGCAGATGTACGAGGGGGCCTCGCCGCCGGCGCCGGCGGTGCGCTGGGAACCGCCCCAGATGCGCTTGTAGGAGTTCACCCACTGGTTGGTGACGGCGGCCGTCTCGGCGGCGTGCCGCAGCAGGCCGGCGATGAACGATCTGCCGACCTTGGAGAGCTGGTACTCGGCGCCGGACTCGTGGAAGGCGTTGCGGTCACCCTCGAACAGCGAGAGGTGGGTGTGCATCCCGCTGCCGGGGTGCTCGGAGAACGGCTTGGGCATGAAGCTCGCGTGCACGCCCTGCTCCAGCGCGACCTCCTTCATGACCAGCCGGAAGGTCATGATGTTGTCCGCGGTGGACAGCGCGTCGGCGTAGCGCAGGTCGATCTCCTGCTGGCCGGGGGCGCCCTCGTGGTGCGAGAACTCGACCGAGATGCCCATCGACTCCAGCATGGTGATCGCCTGGCGGCGGAAGTCGTGGCCCACCCCGCGCGGGGTGTGGTCGAAGTAGCCGGACTGGTCGGCGGGGATCGGCGGGGTGCCGTCGCCGGGCAGGTTCTTCAGCAGGAAGAACTCGATCTCGGGGTGGGTGTAGAAGGTGAAGCCCTGGTCGGAGGCCTTCTCCAGGGTGCGCTTGAGCACGAATCTCGGGTCGGCGTAGGAGGGCGAGCCGTCCGGCATCAGGATGTCGCAGAACATCCGCGCGGTGCCCGGGGTCTCCGAGCGCCACGGCAGGATCTGGAAGGTGGTCGGATCCGGCTTGGCGATCATGTCGGACTCGTACACCCGGGCGAATCCCTCGATCGCCGAGCCGTCGAACCCGATGCCCTCCTCGAAGGCCTGTTCCAGTTCGGCCGGCGCCACCGCGACCGACTTCAGGAAGCCGAGCACATCGGTGAACCACAGCCGGACGAACCGGATGTCACGCTCTTCGAGCGTCCGAAGCACGAACTGCTGCTGCTTGCCCATGGGGACAGTCTCACCTCTGCTCTTTACGCTCGTGTTACGCCCGGGAGGCCCCCGAAAGACCACGTAAAGCGATTGCCCCCATCATGGCCGATCCCCGCCCGGCGCGGCAGGGCCGACCCCCGGTCCGATCGCCCGCACGGGACATCGCGTCAGTTAGACGATTAGACTTCGGGGCATGCCCAATCTCCGTCTCGCCCTGAGCCAGATCGACCCCTGGGTCGGTGACCTCGCCCGCAACAGCGCTGAGGTGGTGCGCTGGACCAAGCAGGCCGTGGAGGCCGGCGCCCAGCTGGTCGCGTTCCCCGAGATGGCCCTGACCGGCTACCCGGTCGAGGACCTCGCGCTGCGCCGCTCCTTCGTGGAGGCCTCGCGCGGCGCCCTGGTCGAGCTGGCGGGCCGGCTGGCCGACGACGGACTGGGCGAGGTGCCGGTGGTGGTCGGCTACCTCGGGCGCTCCGAGCACGCCTCGCCGCGGTTCGGCCGCCCCGCGGGCTCGCCGCAGAACTGCGCCGCCGTGCTGCACCGGGGCGAGGTGCTCACCCGCTTCGCCAAGCACCACCTGCCCAACTACGGCGTCTTCGACGAGTACCGCTGGTTCGTCCCCGGCGACCAGCTGCCGGTGCTGCGGCTGCACGGGGTGGACGTCGCGCTGGCGATCTGCGAGGACATCTGGCAGGACGGCGGCCGGGTCACCGCCGCCCGCGAGGCCGGGGCCGGACTGCTGCTGGTGGTCAACGGCTCGCCGTACGAGCGGAACAAGGACGACCAGCGGCTGGAGCTGGTGCGGCGCCGGGCGGCCGAGGCGGACTGCGCCCTGGCGTACGTCAACATGGTCGGCGGCCAGGACGAGCTGGTCTTCGACGGAGACTCGATCGTGGTCGGCGCGGACGGCGAAGTCCTCGCCCGAGCACCGCAGTTCGAGGAGCACCTGCTGGTCCTGGACCTCGACCTGCCAGCCGCGAGCAGCGACCACACCGACGGCCTGCTGCTGAGCGACGGGCTGCACCTGGTCCGCACCGAGCTGAGCGACCGGCCCGCCCCGGCCCCGGCCGGGAAGCCCGCCGCCGGCATCGCGCCGCGACTGTCCGACGAGGCCGAGATCTGGGCCGCGCTGGTCGCCGGCACCCGGGCGTACGTGGCCAAGAACGGCTTCCGGTCCGTGCTGATCGGCCTCTCCGGCGGCATCGACTCGGCGCTGGTCGCCGCGATCGCGGTGGACGCGGTCGGCGCCGACAACGTGCACTGCGTCTCGATGCCCAGCCGCTACTCCTCCCAGCACTCCCGGGACGACGCGGCCGAACTGGCCCGCCGCACCGGGCTGCACTTCCGGACGGTCTCCATCGCCCCGATGTTCGACGCCTACCTCGGCGCCGTCGAACTGACCGGCCTGGCCGAGGAGAACCTCCAGTCCCGGCTGCGCGGCACCCTGCTGATGGCGATCTCCAACCAGGAGGGGCACATCGTGCTCGCGCCCGGCAACAAGAGCGAGCTGGCGGTCGGCTACTCGACCCTGTACGGGGACTCGGTGGGCGCGTACGGCCCGATCAAGGACGTCTACAAGTCGCTGGTCTTCCGCCTCGCCCACTGGCGCAACGAGGAGGCCGAGCGGCGCGGCGAGGTGCCGCCGATCCCGGAGAACACCATCACCAAGCCGCCGTCCGCCGAGCTGCGGCCGGACCAGGTGGACAGCGACTCGCTGCCGGACTACGACCTGCTGGACACCGTGCTGGCCCGGTACATCGAGGACGACGAGGGCCGGGACGCGATCGTCGCGGCCGGCTTCGACCCGGCCGTGGTGGACCGGGTGGTCCGACTGGTCGACACCGCCGAGTACAAGCGGCGCCAGTACCCGCCGGGCCCGAAGATCTCGGTCAAGAACTTCGGCCGGGACCGCCGGCTGCCGATCACCAACCGCTGGCGGCGCGGCTAGCCGAACTCGGTCCGGCCGCACCCGGCCGCACCCGGCCCAACTGCGCTCTGCCTAGCCGAACTTGTAGGCGGCGACCACCGCGAGGTGGTCGCTGCCGTCCCGGGGCAGGGTGCGCGAGTCCACCGGCCGGAGCCCGCCCTTGCTCATGATCTGGTCGATCCGCGCCATCGGGAAGGCCGCGGGCCAGCTGAAGCCGAAGCCGTCCCCGGCCGCGCCCTGGGCCGAGCGCATCTGCGAGGTGACGGGCGCCAGGCTGCGGTCGTTCATGGTGCCGTTGAGGTCGCCGAGCAGCAGCACCTTCTTCACCGGCTCGGCCTGGATCGCGTCGCCCAGCGCCTGGGCGCTGACGTCCCGCTGGTTGACGGTGAAGCCGCCCTCGGCCTTGAGCCGCACGGACGGCAGGTGGGCGACGTACACCGCGACCGGGCCCTGCGGGGTGGTGACCTGGGCGCGGAACGCCCTGGTCCAGCCCATCTTCAGGTCCACCGGAGAGACGTCGCCGATCGGGTACTTCGACCAGAGCCCGACCGTCCCCTCCACGGTGTGGTGCGGGTACGTCCCGGCGAGCCCGGTCTCGTACTCCCGCAGCTGTGGGCCGGCCAGCTCCTGCAGGGCGACGATCTCGGCGCCGGAGGCGACGAGGCCGCGGACGGTGCCCGGCACGTCGGTGTTGCCGGCGGCGACGTTGTGGCTGACCACCGTCCAGTCGCCCTTGCCGCCGCTCTTGTCGGA
The DNA here is from genome assembly GCF_055560495.1 of Kitasatospora sp. NPDC023176. NCBI lineage: Bacteria > Bacillati > Actinomycetota > Actinomycetes > Kitasatosporales > Streptomycetaceae > Kitasatospora > Kitasatospora sp. NPDC023176. Next base: position 19,783 of record NZ_JBVHIP010000004.1, read on the forward strand.
CACCAGCCCGCCGAACAGGTTGACCCAGAGCACGGTGGGCAGCAGCAGGACGATCAGCGCGGTGGCGGAGCGGCGCAGCAGCGCGGGCACCAGCAGCACCGGGACGGCCAGGCCCACCCAGGGCAGGAAGGTCTCCAGCAGGCTGCCGAGGTTGCCGACGCTGTTGGGCACCTCGGCGTGGAAGGCCAGCAGCACCGCGGTGAGCAGGGCCAGCAGGGCGGTCAGCAGCCCGCGTCGCCAGGTGTTGGCACCGCGGGCGTCCCGGCCCCAGTGCCGCAGGCCGAGGAAGCCGCCGGTACGGCCGGTCGCCGCGCTCGCACCGCCACGGGCCGTGGTCCGTTCGGTGCTGTCCGCCTGCGCCATGCCGTGGCTCCCGTCGCTCGTGCCGTCGCCGGTCCGGCGTCCGGTCCGTACGGGTACGGGTGCGGCGCCGGACTGGTGCCGGTTTGATCGGATACCCGGCTCAGCCTATGCCGGGACAGACGCGCGGCCCGGAGAGCGGGTTCCGGCGTGGCCCGCTTTGGTGAGCCAGGCCACGTCCGGGCACGAAGCAGTGGGCCACCGGCCCTAGCGGGGCGCGAGGCCGTCGAGCACGGCGTCGACCATCTTGCGGGCGAGGTCCGGGTCCTCCAGGTCGGAGTCGTCCCACAGGATGCTGCGGTAGAGGATCGGGCCCATCAGCAGGTCGCCGAGCAGGTCGAGGTCGACGTCGTCGCGGATCACGCCCGCGGCCACGGCCTGGCGGATCAGGCAGAACCCGGCCTCCCGGCGCGGCCTGATCACCCGCTCCCGGTAGGCGGCGGCCAGCTCGGGGAGGGTCTGCATCTGGCCGAGGGCGGCCTTGAGCACCCAGCGGGTGCGCTTGGCGAGGCCGCGTCGGCGGACGTGGTCGACCATCGCGATCAGGTCGTCCCGGGCGGCGCCGGACGGCTCCGGCATCGGCACCTCCAGCCGGCTGACCACGTCGACCAGCAGGGCCTCCTTGTTGGGCCAGCGCCGGTAGATGGTGGCCTTGCCGACGCCGGCGGCGGTGGCGATGCCCTCGACGGTGAGCTCGGAGAGCGCGGTGCCGGCGGCCATCATCTCCTCGACGGCGGTGAAGATGGCCTGCTCGGCGGCCTCGCTGCGGGGTCTGCCGCGGCGTACCGCCGCGCAGGGCTGCCCGGTGTCGGCGCTCGGCGTGTCCGTCCTCATCCCCGCCGTCTCTCCCTCGGTGGTCCCGGCGCGCGGGCGCCGTCGGTGGTTCCGTCGGTCCGGCCCCGGGGCGGGTCTCCCCCACCCCGGACCGGGGCCCTGCCGGTCGGATTCACCGGCCGACAGGGCCATTGTCGCTCAGCCGACCCCTGGTCAGGCGCCCGCGGGTCGAGCGGGCAGCGGCGGGCAGCGGTCAGGCGGCCGCGGCCTCGTGCGCCTGGTCCTGCTGCTCGGGCGCCTTCCCGCCGCGGACGCCCGGCCCGCCGGGGGCGGCGGTGCGACGCGGGAGCAGGAACCAGGCGACCAGCGCGCCGACCAGCGAGATGCCGACGGAGAGCGAGGCCACCACGTGCATGGCGTGGATGAAGGCGTCGTTCGCCGGGGCGATCAGCGCCTGCCCCTTGCCGTCGGGGATCCGGCCGGCGATGGCCAGGGTGGCCTCCAGTGACTCGCCCGCCTTGTCGCGCAGGTTCTCCGGCAGGTGGGTGAGGGTGTCGGCCATGCCGTCGCGGTACACGGTGGAGAGCACCGCGCCGAGCACGGCGACCCCGAGCGAGCCGCCGACCTGGCGGAAGGTGTTGTTGACGGCCGAACCGGCGCCGGCCTTCTCGCGGGGCAGCGAGCCCATGATCGCGACGGTGACCGGCGGCATGACGTGCGCCATGCCCGTACCCATCACCAGGCCGAGCACGATCAGCACCCAGATCGGGCTGGTCGCGGTCAGCACGGTGTAGCCGACGAAGCCGAGCGCGACCAGCACCATGCCGCCGGCGGCGGTGGCGGCGACGCCGAGGCGGTCGACCACCAGCCGGGCCCGCGGGGCGAACATCAGCTGGGCGACGGCCAGCGGCAGCATCAGCAGACCGGCCTGCAGCGCGCTGTAGCCGCGCACGCTCTGGATGTAGAAGACGCCGAAGAAGGAGACGCCCATCAGCGCGAAGAAGATCACGCCGACCACCACCACGGAGGCGCTGAACACCTTGTTGCGGAACCAGGTGACGTCCAGCGCGGGGAACGGGATGCGGCGCTCGTAGAGGACGAAGGAGACCAGGGCGACCACGCCGAGCAGGGTCGGCCCCCAGGCGGCGAAGGCGGTGAAGTCGGCCAGCTCGCCGCCCTTGATGATGCCGTAGATCAGCGCGACCAGGCCGACGATGGACAGCAGCACGCCGACCGGGTCGAGCGCGCCCGGGCTGGGGTCCTTGGACTCGGGGACCAGGATCGCCATCGCGATCACCGCGACGATCACGATCGGGACGTTGATCAGGAAGACCGAGCCCCACCAGAAGTGCTCGATCAGCACGCCGCCGGTGATCGGGCCGATGGCGATGGCCAGGCCGACCGCACCGGCCCAGATGCCGATCGCCTTGGGCTGCTCCTCGCGCTCGAAGACGTTCATGATGATCGCCAGCGTGGCGGGCATCGCGAGCGCGGCGCCGACGCCCATCAGGCCGCGGTAGCCGATGAGTTCACCGGGCGAGCCGGACATCGAGGACAGCAGCGAGGCGATGCCGAAGACCACCATGCCGATCAGCAGCGCGAGCTTGCGGCCGAAGCGGTCGCCGAGCAGGCCCGAGGTGAAGAGCAGCCCGGCGAACACCAGGGTGTAGGAGTTGATCGCCCATTCCAGGTCACTCTGGGTGGCGCCCAGTCCGACCGGGGCGGGGGTCGCGATGGTCTTCATCGCGACGTTGAGGATCGAGTTGTCGAGCACGACGACGAGCAGGGCGAGCACCAGGGTGCACAGGATCGCCCAGCGCCTGCGGTGGATGGCTTCCGGCACACGGGGTGGCGCGGCTGCGGTGGTCATTGGTCTTCCCGTCCGTGTTGGCGTGGCACTGGCGGGCATTTGCGAGTCGCGGACGTCTCGTAACCCCCCGGGAACAGATTAGCGGCCCATACGATACGAGACGTGGCCGTTTCGTAAAATCGAGGCAAAGCCCGGACCGGCCCCAGGGGCCCGTGTGGCGTGGATCGCACCCCGGCGACCGCACCCCTCTTTGCGCTCACGCCGGGGCGTGCAAGCATGGAGGTGATCCGGGGACGCCGTACGGCGCCACGAGACGACAACCCTTCAGGAGCCCGTTCGATGAACGCTTCTTCGCCTTCGCCTGCCCAGAACCAGGCGTCGACCGCCACCCTCTACGGCGGGGTCACCAACCGCCGTATCACCGTCCGCGACCTCGCCGGCGCCAAGCAGCGCGGCGAGAAGTGGGCGATGCTCACCGCCTACGACGCCCTGACCGCGGGCGTGTTCGACGAGGCCGGGATCCCCGTCCTGCTCGTCGGCGACTCGGCCGGCAACTGCCACCTCGGCTACGAGACCACCGTGCCGGTGACCATGGATCAGATGGTGATGCTCTCCGCCGCCGTCGTCCGCGGCACCCAGCGCGCCATGATCGTCGCCGACCTGCCGTTCGGCTCGTACCAGGAGTCGCCCGCCCAGGCCATGCACAACGCGGCCCGGCTGATGAAGGAGGCCGGGGTCGGCGCGGTCAAGCTGGAGGGCGGCGAGCGCAGCGCCCGCTCGATCGAGCTGCTGGTCGAGGCCGGCATCCCGGTGATGGCCCACATCGGCCTCACCCCGCAGTCGGTGCACGCCTTCGGCGGCTACCCCGTCCAGGGCCGCGGCGACGAGGCGGCCCACCAGCTGCTCCGCGACGCCAAGGCCGTCCAGCAGGCCGGCGCCTTCTCGGTGGTGCTGGAGGCCGTCCCGGCCGAGCTCGCCGCCCAGGTCACCGAGCAGCTGGCGATCCCGACCGTCGGCATCGGCGGCGGCCCGGAGACCGACGCCCAGGTGCTGGTCTGGACCGACATGGCCGGCATGACGGCGGGCCGGGTGCCCAAGTTCGTCAAGAAGTACGCCGACCTGCGCGGCGTCCTCGGCGAGGCCGCCCGCGAGTTCGCGGCCGAGGTCCGCAGCGGCGCCTTCCCGGCGGAGGAGCACAGCTTCCACTGACACCCGCCCGTCGCATCCCGTCGCTGCTTCGGCACCGCCGAAGCGGCGACGGGCCCCAGGCTTAATGCGATAAACGCCTTTACCCGAAAAGGCAGTTGCGTCGATAGCCGTCGTGCTACGTTCTGTGCTCAAACAGAAAAAGGCGACCCCGGCGGTGCTACCAACACCCCGGGGCCCGGCACCAGGAGCAGGACTCCCGATGCGCGTCCATCGTACCGAACACGCACGCCACTTCACCGTGTTGCCCAATGCCGTTCTGCAGTACCGGAAGTTGAGCTACACCGCCCGAGGCCTCCTCGCCGACCTCCTCTCCCGCCCGGACGGCTGGCGCGAGGACGGCCGACACATGGCCGACACCAGTCCCCAGGGCCGGGGAGCAATTCGCAAGGCCCTCAAGGAACTCACCGACGCCGGCTTCTACCGCGTCGAGACGATCCGGATGCCCGACGGCACCGTCCGCACCGAGAACCACGTCTACGACGCCCCCTGGCCGAGGACACCGGCTGTCACCCGTCCGGCGCCCGGTGAACCGGCCACCAGGCGCGCAGACCTCCCAGTAGTAAAGAAACCGGGCCAAGAAACCACCCTCCCTCCTGCGCTGGACGAACAGCTCCGGGAAGCGGTGGCCACCCTGTTCCGGGTGATCCGTCCCGAACCCCGCCTGCACCTGGGCCAATCCGAGGCCGAAGAGCTGGCGCCCTTGGTGGCCCAATGGCTGCAACGCGGCAGCACCCCGACGGATCTGGCCCAATCCCTGCTCCCCGGCCTGCCCACCCCCATGTACTCGGCTGCGGCCGTGCTCGGCTACCGCCTGCGCCACAAGATGCTGCCTCCCCGCAATCCGGCGAGCCCTCCCGCTACCCGGTACACCGAGTGCACGGAATGCCGCGATCCCGTTCCCCGACCAGGCACCTGCCGCGCCTGCGCCAGCCCCGCGAAGTGGCCTGCCACCAACGGCTGCGCCGCTCCCGTAGCGATCAGAGGCGCCAGCCGTGCTCGTAGCGCCCTGCGGACGGGTCGATCTGCTCAGGCGTCCGACGTGCAGACGAAACCGAGGTCGACCAGCCCCTCGCTCCGGCAGAGGCGGTCGGACGCTCCGCCGACCGTGGTCTGCAGCAGCTGGTAGTCGGCGCCGTGCTCCTGGCCCCAGTGCATGGCAGCACGCCAGAGTCGGCGCCCGAGTCCGAGCCCTCGGTACTCCGGCAGGACTCCGAAGTATTGGGGCAGGAGCCGGACTTGCCCGATCGGGTCGGGCATCGTCTCCATCGGGCCGATGGCACCAGCCACCTGCCCGTCCCGCACGGCGACCAGGACGGGCCCGACGGTGTCGAGCCTGGAGTTCAGGAAGGCGAATCCTTCGCCGGCCAGCTTCTCTGCGAAAATCTCGAAGGACTCTGCCACCTGTGCGGGCGACTCGGACAGAACGTCGACCCCGTCCACGGCAGGAGCGGGGCGATCGAAGGTCCTGAGCTGGACCCGGTTGAATCCGGCAGAGGCGTCCGGGAGATCCTGGAACCATACGACGCGGGCCTTCGCGGCTTCGTGGAGAGCGGCGAGCTCAGCGGCTGCCTCCCGGGCTTCGGGCAGGTGCTCCGCTGCCCCGTAGAGGTGCACCCGTAGGATTCCACGGCCGGTGATCGTCGGGATCAGAGTCCGGTCCCGATCCTGGACGATGTCGTCCACCACGACCCACTCGTCCTTGCGGTACGCCCATCGCCGGTCCTTGTCGTGGGGCAGAAGGCCACCGGTGCCGGCCACGGCGAACACGTCCTCCAACAGCTCCGGGCCCATCACATCAGGGTGAAGGGGGCCAAGCGTCGGCAGGTACGGCACGGAGATGCGGGAGCGCATCCAGTCCCAGCGGAATCCCATGCACGCACGCTACTCGGCTGCCACACCGGGCTCAGGCCCTGACTCGAACCGTGTCAGGGCCTGGGCGTTGCTGACCGATCGCGATCAGTGCGGGTTGTCGTCGCCCGCAGAGCACGAGCACGTAGCCGAGCTGGCCCTTCTCCGGTGCTGTATGTCGGGCGGGCATCAGGCCGCCCGAGCCGTTGGAGTGAGAGCGGAGGCCCATTCCAAGGCGGTCATGATGTGTTCGGGCTGGATGCCGGCGTGCGGATCGGGCTCGATCAGCAGGGTGGGGTTGCCGAAGGCCGTGCGGTCGGCGGCCCACCTGTGGTCGAGGGGCGTGAAGTCGTCATCGATCCAGATGGCCGGGGAACCGACGAGCCAGTCCGCGACGTGGTTGCGCTTCCACAGGTAGCCGTCGGGGTGGCTGGTGGTAATGGGCAGATTGGGAAGCTCGATGTGGTCGAAGTCGGGAACGCCCAGCAGCGGTGCGACGATGCGGCGAGCGTCTAAGCGCCAGCTCGTGCACCAGACCGGCCGCACGAGGTCGGTCTGGATGGCGTCGGTGATCAGCTTGCCGTGGGCCGGGTTGAGCCAGATCCGGAACGGCTCGGCGACGGCATCAGTGCGCACCTGGTGGCCGGCATGGCTGGCGGGGGTGCTGCCGTCGGCGGCCGGGAACGGGATGAGGACGCCGTCTATGTCCAGGAGCAGGAACGGGGCGTTGTGCATCGGTGCCTCCCGGGAGGTAGTCGGGTGTCAGGGCTTCCGTGCGGTAATGAGAAGTGTGGTCGGCCAGCGTGCATCGGCTGGCGCGAAGAGGTTGTGTACGCCGGTGACGAGCAAGCCGGCGCGGTTGAGCGCCCGTACCCAAGAGGCCGGGTCGATGTCCCAGCGCTGCACCACGATTGGGGCGCCGTTGGGCAGGGACACCTGGGTGCGGGTTCGAGGGCGGGCGGGGATCGTGCCGGTCCGTTGGGGATGCGGGACGGAGAAGGCGAGGACGCCCCTGCGGGCAAGTCGGCGAGAGCAGGAGCAGAGGAGCTGGGATGGTTCAGTCAGGCCGATCGCGCCGAAGACGGACACGATGGTGTCCAACTGCTCGCGTTCGCGGTTGAGGTAGGCGCTCGCGGTGGAGCTGACGAACGAGGCTCCGGTGTGCGCGTAGTGGGCCGTCGCGCGGTGGATCTGACCACGGGAGCTGTCGATCCCGGTGACGCGGGCGCCGAGGCTGGCCAGGTGGGCGGCATTGTGCCCAGGACCGCAGCCCAGTTCGACGGTTCGCCGTTCGACCAGGTCCTCACCCAGCAACTCGGCGCCGGGGCCGACGCCGAGTTGCTGGGTCCACTCCATTCGGTGTGGCGGTTCCAGCTGCTGGGGCTGGCCGTCTGCCAGGCGTTGGGCGGCGTGGGCGTCCCAAAGGTTCACCGTCACGCTTCCAGGAGCCGGACGGCCGTAGTCAGGTGGCGGCGGACGACCTTGATGTAGACCGGGTCGTCCTCGAGGTTGTTGATCCACTTGATGGCCTGCTCCATGAACCACTCGCTGGCCCAGACACGGTGCCAGCCGAGTGCCCACTGTTCGGCGGGCAGGCCGCCTCGTTCGGCGAGCGCGTCCTTCGCCCCACCGGCGGCGACGTACGCCTCGATGAACGCCCGCAGGCGGGCCGGGTCGGGGGCGTCGACGGTGCCGTGCCAGGAGGCGAGGTCGAGCAGGCCGGGGCCGGTGAAGGCTCGGGCGAAATCGAGCAGGCACCAGCCGCCCTCGCCCATGTGCAGGCTGGTGGGGTGAAACTCGGAGTGCACCCAGCCGAACGGGGCCAGCTCGGTACCGACGGCGCGCTTCGAGGCCGCATCGGCGAGCGCCTCCAGCATCGCGGCGATGTCCGCGGCGTCCTCCGTCCAGCGGCCGACCGCGCGCAGGTGGCGAAGGTGCCCGAGCGCCAGCTTCGGCAGGGCGGTGAGCGCGTCCTCCTCCATCACAGGCAGCGATGCGTCGGCGGGTGCCTCGTGGAGGGCGACGGCAGCCACGACTCCGTCCGTGTCGCCCGCTTCGCGGGCCGGCTCTCCGAGGTCTTCGATGATCATGCCGAGAGCGCCTTCGCGGGCCTTTGAGGCGATGACCTGCGGCACCCGAATCCCAGCGCGGTTGGCGGCCTTGAGGATCCGGTCCTCGCTGTCGAACGGCTCGACCGCGTACTTGTAGATCACCGTACGGTCGGTGTCGAAGCGCAGGCGCTCGACACCGGACATGCCCCACACCCGGATCGGCTCGCGGATGGGCTGGGAGTCGCCGGTGTCGGTGAGGAGGCTGGTGAGGATGGCGGTGACGAGGGTGCTGTCCACGGGGAGGAGTTCCGTTCGTTCGATCTTGTCAGCGGGGGGCGGGGGTCCGGGGCGGCGGCGCGCTTGCCGCCCCGGACGGATGTCAACGCGAGGCTCAGACCGCAGTCACCCGGTAGGAGTTGACCTGCTCGATCCACTCTGCCTTCATGCCTGACAGCTCTTCGCGGAAGCGGGACATGGAGGCACCGTAGGGGGCGACGACGCCGCCGGACTGGTCCGGGACGGACTGGCAGCCGTGGACCAGCCGACCGCCGAGGGCGGTGTGGGCCTTGATGCCCTCGATCCGGCGGTGCTCGTTGAACCAGCCGCCGTGGTAGACCTCGTCCAGCATCTGGCCGTCCTCCTCGGAGAGGTCGAAGACCACGCCGGTGGCGGACGGGAAGAACCAGCACGGGCCGACGTTGCTGATGTGACCGTTGAGCTCGACCTTGTTGAGGGCCATGAGCGTGGCGGCCTCGCGGAGCATCTTCAGGTGCTCGACGGTGACCTTCGGCAGACCCAGGGTGGCCAGGTGCTCGTTGCGGAACAGGTACGAGTAGACCTGGTAGGCGATGGCCAGGACCTCACCCGCGTCGCTGGTCGAGCGGCTGTGGGACTTGATGAACTCCAGTGCCATCTGCTCTACGGCGGACTCCTCGGTCTCGTCCACGTCCAGCAGGCCGTCCTTCACGGTCTGCCAGTCGATGACGAGCCAGGAGTTGGCCTCGAACCGGAAGAAGTACTTCTCCGGGTCGAGGGTGATCTTCTTGCCGTTCACGGTGATGCCGGGCAGGCGGTTCCAGCGCGGGTCGAACGCCTCGGGCAGTTCGACCGCGATCGTCGCGGTTTCGACGGTGGTCACTGTGTCTCCATTCCGGGTCGCGGCACCCTGACGGGTGCCGATCGGCTTGGCCGGCCGCCTGGAGCGCGAAGGAAGCGGCTGCCCAGGCGGCCAGTAACTACGGTGGCCGCCCGGCCCCGTTGCTTCCATGCCGGACCGGGGTGCCCCGTATACGTGCGATACATAGATCGCCGGACACCGATCGTGGCGGTTCATATACTGCTCGTCAGGTTGAGGTCTCGGTCGAGCGGACCAGGGGCGACGGTGTCAGTTGGGCAAGGGTCAGCGTTCACGTGTCGCCGGTGTGGCGCACGGCTGGCCGTGGACCAGCGAGGCACCCTGTGCTCGCCGTGTCGATCAGCAGGTCGATCACAGACGGTCGACCAACCCCCGGAGGTCCCACCAGAGTTCTGGAGTTCGCGGGAATTTGTCTCAGCCTTCGGAGAGCGCCACATCGGTCGCATCGTGCGGGCCTACCGGTTTCACCCCTACCACCGAGTTGAGTTCGGGCCGCGAGGAATCCCGCAGAGCACCGTTGGCCGGTGGCTGGGCTTGACTCAGGCTCAGATCAGCAGAATTGAGACCGGACCGCCTGTTACCGATCTCATCTCCCTGATCCACTATGCCCGGGTGCTGGGTGCGCCGGCGGAGCGCCTGTGGTTCAGCATCCCGGGAGCGGTGTCGCCTCAGCATGTCGAGCGACCTCCGAGTTCCGAGTTCAGCTCAACCGTCAATGAAGTGACTGACAGTCAAAATGCTTGGCGAAACGTACGCCGCTACCTCAACACCCACCGGAGTGAGCTTTCTCGCGCGGCCAGCGCGCTCTACCCGATCGAGATCCATGTCCCCGGTACGGCACTTCTGATGCCGCCCGAATGGTCGCCATCGGCACCGGTGGAGATCGAGCGCGTGCGTCTCAGGTGGATGGGCGGCGCTACGACGAAGGTTCCCCTGGTCGACGGAAGCGAGCCCGAAGCGCGTCAGATCCTGCCGATGTACAGCCCCAGCCGTTCGTTCGATCGATACACCCAGGCAATCCGGTACATCGACTCGCCGTCGCTCTTCGAGAATCGGCCGAGCTATCGACTGACCGGGGTTGAGTGGGGCCGGGATGGAGACGGCAAGCTCTCCTTCGGCCTGGCCACCTATTTCGACAAGCTCGACGTCTCCGAGGCCCTCGGTCATGAATTTGCGGCCGTTACGACCGAGGGGCTCGCGAACTGGGCCCGGCTGCCCCTCCGGCGACTGGTGAGTGATCCGTTCGACATGGATCTGCGCGCAGTCGTGCCGGCTATCACCACCTTGCTGATCCGAGTCCGAACCTCCGGCGAGGCGACCTTTCTGCTGCACTGGCGCGATCCAGGCAAGGTGGCCACCGCCGGCGGCCTTTACGACACCATTCCGGCCGGGGAATTCCAGCCGAGCGCCATCGCCAGCGACCCTGCGGGCAGCGACTTCGACCTGTGGCACAACATCGTCAGAGAGCTCAACGAGGAACTGCTGGGCGCGCCTGAGTACGACGGTTCCGGGAGCCGGCCGCTGGATTACGATCGATGGCCGCTCTACCGTGCGCTTGAGCGAGCCCGGCGAACCCGGAGGATCCGGTTGTACTGCTTCGGCGTGGGCTGTGACGCGCTCACGTTGGCGGCAACCATCCCGACAGCGCTCGTGATCGAGGATGAGGTCTTCGAGGAGTTGTTCGGCGAGGTCGTGAAGACCAACGCCGAGGGGGTGACCGTCACAGAGTGGAGCGGCCAGGACACCTCTGCCGGTATTCCGTTCACTGAACAGAACATCCTACAGTTCATCAGGAATGAACCCATGGCGCCGCCGGGCGCGGCATGCTTGGCTCTGGCCTGGAAGTACCGCGACCTGCTGCTCGGCTCGTAGCCGCGTACAGGGCGTCTCGCCCACATGCAAAGAAGGAGCATCGTGCCCAGCGCGCCCGTGGCAGATGAGCAGCCCACCCCATATGACAGTGGAGAGCAGTGGCGACGGGTACGCGGCTTCCTGAACGATCACCGTTTCGCGTTGACTGCTCGGATTCTGGCCGAGCACACGCCCGAGAATCTCGTTCCGGGGACGCCTCTTCTGGCTCGACAGCACTGGATTCCGGAGCAGCCGGTGCCACTGGAGCACGTCCGGCTGAGCTGGAAGCCAGACGCGCCCGCAGCGCCGTTGAACGGCAGTGAGCCCGAGCTCGATCACATCCGACCCCACCGGGAGGACGGGAGCGTCTACCGAAGCTATGCGGACGCAGTTCGGGATCTCGCCAAACCAAGGCTGTTCGAGAACCGAAGCTGCTACCGCCTGCTCGATGTTGAGGCATCTGCCGCCGGTCCGATGCTGACCTTCGGCCGTGGCCAGTACTTCGATGTCATCAACATCTGCGAGGCCGCCGCGCACGAGTACGCTGCGGCAGTCCTGGCTAGCTCGGACAAGCCGGTGGATCCTTCGACAACGCCCTTCCGCGCATCCATCGCCGATCCGACCGACCTCGCCCGTCGGCCCGTCATGGCGGCCACCAGCACGCTGACCATCCGGAACGATCGAACAACCGGCGAAGCCGAGTTCGTGCTGCACTGGCGCGACCCTGAAAAGGTCGCCAGCGGTGGAGGCCTCTACCAGGTCATGCCTGTCGGGATGTTCCAGGCGTCACACGACGCACCATGGAATGAGGGGAACGACTTCGATCTCTGGCGAGCGATCCTCAGGGAGCTGAGCGAGGAACTCCTCGGTGACACCGAGGACTACGGAAGCGACAGGGCGCCTATCGACTACGCGGCCTGGCCGCTCAACAAGACGCTCACCGCTGCTCGCGAGGACGGGAGACTACAGGTCTTCTGGCTGGGTCTCGGCATGGATCCGCTGACCTTCGTCACCGACATGCTGACCGTGGCCGTGTTCGACGCCGACTTGTTCGACGAGACGTTCCAAGGGATCGTCTCCACCAACAACGAAGGTCACCGCGTCGGGCAGGAGGACGCGACCGGGCGATCGACCGGGATTCCCTTCACCGCTGAGCAGGTAGACCGCCTCACGAGCGCGGAACCGATGCAGCCCGCCGGCGCGGCCCTTCTGCGGCTCGCCTGGCGGCACCGGCATGCTTTGCTGGGCGGTTCCTTCTAATAGTGCGCCTCTGCTTCACGAATGCCCTGGCCACTCCTGTGAAGCGGCCAGGGCATTCGTTGGCTCGCTGTGGCCCTCTCGTCAGGGGCAGCTACGCGGAGCCGCCGGGTCACGGCCCGGCGGCTCCGGTCGTCACAAGCTAAGCAACTTCCTTCGGGGTGAAACAGAGAACCTTGCCGTTCGCCCGCTTCTCCATGTGGTGGTGGGCCAGCTCGTTGATCAGGAGAAGCCCGCGGCCGTGTTCGCTCTCGGCACCGGATTCTCGCCGCACCGGCAACTCCGGCGAGTAGTCCAGCACTTCGACACGTATGCGTCCGGGTTCCCACTCCACGCAGGTCACCACGCAGTCGGTGCCCGCGTGAACGACCGAGTTACTGACGGCCTCCGAGACCAGAAGCTCCAGGACTTCGGCATCCACACCGATGGCCACGCACGCCAGGCGCACCTGTCGGCGTGCCATGGCAACGGCTGTGGGCTCGGGGGAGAACCGCCGGGAGACGGTCAGTCCGGTTGTCTCCCCGCAGGCGTGTTCGTGAACGGGTTGCACGACTCCTCCAAAGGCGGCAAGGCGGGGCCTGGCCGCGTAAGGGGCGAGAACGACACGTACAGCGACACCAGCGCTGCATCGTGCGAATGCCTAGAGTGTGATGCGCGCGCAGTTGCGCGCGCAAGCCAATCGTGATGATCCATCAGGAATCACTCTTTGGGGGGTATGCGTCCGGATCCCGGGCGCTACGCTGCGCAGAAGCCGACGTGTCGTGGAGAAGGAGTGACTGTGGCCGTAGACGCGCGGGAGGCCCGATCCCTGCGGTCCTTCGGCAGGATGCTTGCCGAGGCTCGCAAGGCCGCGCCCACCAGGCCCACACAGAAGGACGTTGGCATCGCATTGGGGAGGCCTCGGGACCTGGTGTCGTTGTTTGAGCGCGGAGGCCAACGTCCGGATCTCGATCAACTCACCATCATGCTGGACCTCTTCCAGGTCACCCCGGAGCAACGGGCCGGCATCATGGCGCTCTTTCATGCGGCCAGGGAGGCTGCGGATCTCTGGTGGATGGCCTACCGGGATCTGCCGAAACCTCTCGTGAAGCTCATCGAATACGAGGATGTCGCCGAGAGGATCCGGATGTACGCCAGTGGGTCGGTACCTGGCCTCCTGCAGACCTCGGACTACATCAACGCGATCTTCGGGTTCGGCATGCAGGAGTACGGGCGTAGCCACATGGATGTCATGGCTCAGGTGAGACTGCGTCGGGGCGAGGTTCTGGTCCGGAGTGAGCGTCCGCCGGCCCTCGATGTGGTCATCGCCGAAGGTGTGCTGCGCGAGCACACGGGCGGCCGCGAGACCATGACCCGTCAGCTGCGCCATCTCGCCGAGATGGCGCAGCGGTCCAACGTCGACATTCGCATCATTCCGAAGGAAGCGGAAGTCGCCGCTGGAAGCATCCCAAATTTCACCATCTTCGAATTTCAACGCGATCCGAGCGTTCGGAGCTCGGACAGTTGGGATGGCATCTCTTTCGCCGACGATCCCAAGGCGCTTCGATCCTCACGCCGCCTGCATGAGTATCTGGCCGGATACGCTCTGAGCGCACCAAAATCGGCAGAATTTATCGAATCAGTGATCGAGGAGATGGCACATGGTTGACCGGCGGAGTTCTGATTCCTTCAAAATATCCGCGAAGGAATCACTTCGAGCGACTGATCTCTCCGGGAATATCTGGGCGAAGTCTGATCTCAGTGGTGGCGGTGGCGCAAGTAGTGACTGTATTGAGGTGACCAGGGTCCTCGTAGATGGAGTTGTCCTCGGTTATGTCATGCGAGACTCGACTGACCCCGGTGGCCCCAAACTGTATTGGACTCCAAGCGAGTACAGGGCGTTCACCGAGGGTGTCCTAGCAGGTCAGGAGGGGCTGCTCCCCATTGATTAGCGGGAGTTGCCCCCAGGGCCCTCAGCTGTGCCGCTCGGCTGGCCGAGGGGCACAGCTGCTAATCGATTGAAATTCTTGTGGCTCCTTATAGTGGCGGCCTCCTCATCGGAGGAGGCCGCCACCTTCTACATTCCCCTGCCTGTATTCTTTCCCATCCCTCCGCCCCACCGCCCCAGGTGGGGTGGAGGGATGGAGCCAAGGCTTTTCCTTCTTCTCGAATATTGACCAGAGCGTCCTTGTGGCGGCTCCCCTTCGGCATCGCCGAGGGGAGCCGAAATCCTTGCCCTGGCGACTGCTCTCTAATTTCGGCGCGGTCCTCCTCCGCAGAGGAGGACCGCGCCGGAATTTCTCTGCTCCGACATCTCCACATCGCCAGAAGCTTCCCCGGTAGGCCGCGAGTCTCTTTTCAAGCCTGACCCCTCGGGTCACCGAGGGGTCAGGCTCAATCTTTCCCTGTCTGTTCAAATTATTCTTTCAGCACCTTTTCTACGTGTAGGCCCACACCCGTACGCGGTGACAGCCCGGTGACAGCGGGCTGACAGTAGAGGCGGGCGGGCGACAGGGGGGTGACAGGCGGGGCGGACAGCCTGGGGGCATGACAGGAATCGCCACCGCCCCGAACACGCGGGGAACAGTCGGGAACGCCGTCGAGGTGCACGGCATCGTCAAGCACTTCGGCGACACCAAGGCCCTCGACGGCGTCGACCTCACCGTCCGCGAGGGCACCGTCCTCGCCCTGCTCGGCCCCAACGGCGCCGGCAAGACCACCCTGGTGCGGGTGCTCTCCACGCTGATCAAGCCGGACGCGGGCACCGCGTTCGTCGGCGGCTACGACGTCCTGCGCCAGCCCAAGCAGCTGCGCCGCACCATCGGCCTGACCGGCCAGTACGCGTCCGTGGACGAGCTGCTCTCCGGTTACGAGAACCTCTACCTGATCGGCCGGCTGCTCGACCTCTCCAGCCGCGACGCCAAGGCCAGGGCCACCGAGCTGCTGGAGCGCTTCTCGCTCACCGAGGCCGCCAAGCGGATCGCCAAGACCTACTCCGGCGGCATGCGCCGGCGCCTCGACCTGGCCGCCAGCATGATGGGCCGCCCCCGGGTGCTCTACCTGGACGAGCCCACCACCGGCCTGGACCCGCGCACCCGCAACGAGGTCTGGGACGAGGTGCAGCGGATGGTCGCCGAGGGCAGCACCGTGCTGCTGACCACCCAGTACATGGAGGAGGCCGAGCAGCTCGCCGACGAGCTGACCGTCATCGACCGGGGCAAGGTGATCGCCAGCGGCGGCGTCGCCGAGCTCAAGGCCAAGGTCGGCGGCCAGATCCTCCAGGTCCGCCCGGCCCACCCGGCCGAGCTGGCGGAGATGGCCCGCTGCCTCCACGAGGCCGGGATCGCCGCCGCCACCATCTCCCCCGACGAGGGCCTGCTCGCGGTGCCGATCACCGGCGAGGAGCAGCTCACCGCCGTGATCGGGGTGCTCGGCGGACGCGGCTTCGCGATCGCCGGGATCGACACCAAGGTCCCCAGCCTGGACGAGGTCTTCCTCGCCATCACCGGCAAGCCCACCGCCGGCGCGGCCGACGCGCCCGCCGACGCCCTCGTCAAGGAGCCCGTCGCATGACCACCGCCACGCTCACCCCCGCCCGGGCCGAGGGCTCCCCGGCCGACGACACCCGGATCGGCCTGGCCGGCACCCTGCGCCACATCGGCGCGCTGACCCGCCGCAACCTGATGCGGATCAAGGCCGACCCGGAGTCGATGTTCGACGCCGTGCTGATGCCGATCGTCTTCACCGTGCTGTTCGTCTACGTCTTCGGCGGCGCCATGTTCGCCGGGGACCAGGACAAGTACAAGCAGTTCATGATCCCCGGCCTGCTTGGCCAGACCGGCATGACGCTGGCGCTGGCCGTCGGCACCGGTCTGAACAGCGACTTCCAGTCCGGGGTGATGGACCGTTTCCGCACCCTGCCGATCGGACGGGCCTCCGTCCTGCTCTCCAAGATCGTCGCCGAGACCCTGCGCGCCCTGCTCTCCTCCGCGATCCTGCTGACCTTCGCCTTCATCCTCGGCTTCGAGCTGAAGACCGGCGTGCCGGAGCTGCTCGCCGCGGTCGGTCTGTCGCTGGTGTTCGGCATGTCGATCGTCTGGATCTCGATGCTGCTGGGCATGTCGATGAAGAGCGCCCAGGCCGTCCAGGGCGTCTCCATGCTGGTCCTGATGCCGATGCAGTTCGGCAGCTCGATCTTCGCGCCGACCGACACCATGCCGGGCTGGCTGCAGGCCTTCACCAAGGTCAATCCGCTGTCCGCGCTGGCCGACGCCTCCCGCGCGCTGCTCAACGGCCAGGGCGCGGTGGCCCACCCGGTGATGATCGTGCTGATCTGGTCAGCCGTCTCGACCGCGATCTTCGCCCCGCTCGCGGTGGCCCGCTTCCGCAAGCGGACCTGAGCGAGCCGGGGACGAGGTCCGGCCGGCGGCCGTGGACAGGACGCCGGCCGGTACGAAGGGCCGGTCGTACGGGTGACCAGGGGACGGGCACCCGTACGACCGGCCTCAACCGATCAACTCCCCGAGCATCTCCTGGGTCTGCCGCTGGTTCAGTTCCTCGCCGGCGGCGTGCGCCGCCGCGTAGTCGGCCGCCCCCAGCATCTCCCGCAGGACGGCTTCCGAGCGCTCGCGCTCCACCCGGTCCAGGTAGCCGCCCTTCGGGCCGTTCAGCCGCTTGTGCGCGCCGATCAGCACGGCCGCCTGCCGACCCCGCTCCAGGTCGCCGTCCCGCTCCGCGAAGGCCCGCAGCACCCCGACCACGGCTGGCACCACCATGACCGTCATCTGCTCGGCGAACCCGCTCGCGGCCGTCATCGAGACCAGCAGCCGGCGGCCCTCGCGCAGCAGGGCGAGGCCCTCGTCCGGGTCCCCCGCCCGGGCGACTATCCAGCCCCGGGCGCTGAGCAGCATCCCGCGCACGATGCCAGGCACGAACCCGCCTGTGGTGATCGCGTCGAGTGCCTCCAGCCCCGCCAGGGCCTGCGGGTACTCGCCGCGCTGGGCGTGGAGGCCGCAGAGCGTCAGGTGGCCGAACAGCAGGGCGCCGGTGGTGGCCTGGTCGAGGCCCGGGCCGTCGATGGCGGCCAGCGCCTCCCGGATGATCCGCTCGCCGCGCTCCAGGTCCTGTTCCAGCAGGGCGCTGCCGAGGTTCACCTGCAGCATCGGCACCTCCTGCGGTGCGCCCAGCTCCTCGGCCAGTTCGATCGCCCGCGCGTACGCGGCGGCGGCGCCTTCGGCGTCGCCCCGGTTGGCCAACGACTCGCCGCGGGCCGTCAGCGCCTGGGACACCCCCCAGAGGTCGCCGGCCTGCTCGAACAGCTCCAGGGAGCGCACGCCGTCCCGGATGCTCTGCTCCTCGCCGTCCGGCCAGTCGTTCAGCATCCTGGCCCGGAGCTGCAGGGCGAACGCCAGGTCGTTCGGATCGCCGTGCACCTCGCAGCCGCGGACCGCGTCGTCCACCAGCTCCCGCATCGCCTCCAGCCGGCCGGCCAGGAAGGCGCCGAACACCCGCATCAGCGCCGGGAAGCGGTAGGCCTGCGGGAGGTCCGGGGTGTAGGTGTCCAGCAGCACCTCCGCGGTCCGGACCGCGTCCGCGTTGCCGAGCACGTCGAGGTTCCCCTCGAACAACCCCATCAGCCGGAACATCGCGACCAGTCGGCGGGCCTCCTCGACCACCCCCTGGGGCATCGGGACGCCGTACGCGAGCACGTTGCGCTCCAGCGGCACCGGTCGCGGGGCGCCCGGGCCGAACGGGTCCGGGCCGAGCGCGCCGATCGCGGTGTACCAGCCGCGGGCCTCCATGCTGTAGCCGCGCAGCGACCAGTACCAGCCCATGCCGACGGCGATGACCAGCGCCTGCTCCTCGTCCGCCCGGTCGACCGCGCGGCGCAGCGCGGCCCGGATGTTGTCCTGCTCGCGCTCCAGCACGGTCAGCCAGTGCAGCTGCTGCGGGCCGTGGATGTTCAGGTCGGCGGTGGCGACCAGCGCGCGGAAGTGTGCCAGGTGGCGGGCCTCGGCGGCGTCGCGCTCGGCGGCGGACTCGGCCAGGCGCTCGGTGGCGTACTCGTGGATGGTCTCCAGCATCCGGTAGCGCGGCAGGCCGCCGTCGTCGGCGAGGTCGGCCACCAGCAGGGACTTGTCGACCAGGGAGAGCAGCAGGTCGGCGACCTCCGGACCGACCACCGCGGTGCCGTCGGCGCAGATCGCCTCGGCGTCCTCCAGCTGCCAGCCGCCCGCGAACACCGAGAGCCGGCTCAGCACCGCCCGTTCGCGCTTGCCCAGCAGCTCCCAGCTCCAGTCGACCACCGCGCGCAGCGTCTGCTGGCGCGGCAGCAGGGTGCGGCTGCCGGCGGTGAGCAGGGCGAACCGGCCGTCCAGGCGGTCGGCGATCTGCCGGGCCGTCATCACCCGCAGCCGGGCGGCGGCCAGTTCGATGGCCAGCGGCAGGCCGTCCAGGCGGCGGCAGATCTCGGCGCAGGCCTCCGGGTCGCTCTGCGGGTCGAAGCCGGGGCGGGCGGCGGCGGCCCGCTCGGTGAGCAGCCGCAGCGCCACCGGGTCGGGCAGCGGCTCGACCGGCAGGACGGTCTCGCCGGGCACGCCCAGCGGCTCGCGGCTGGTGGCGATCACGGTCAGCCCGGGGCACTCGGCGAGCAGCGTGTCGACGAGGTCGGCGGCGGCCTGGATCAGGTGCTCGCAGTTGTCCAGGACGAGCAGCATCCGGCGGTGGCCGCAGTGCTCGACCAGTCGGCGCAGCGGGTCCTCGGCGCGCTTCTCCAGCACCTCGGCGACCATGCCGCCGCTGTGCAGCACGATCTCGCGCAGGCCGAGCGCGGAGACCACGGCGGCGGGGACGGCCTCCGGGCTCTCCAGCGGGGCGAGTTCGGCCAGCCAGACGCCGTCCGGCCAGTGCCCGGCGGACTGTTCGGCGCGGCCGGCCTCGACCGACAGCCGGGTCTTGCCGGAGCCGCCGGGGCCGATCAGGGTGATCAGTCGACGGTCCGCCATCAGCTCGCGCAGGGCGGCGAGATCGCCTTCCCGACCGACGAAGCTGGTCAGCCGGCCGCGCAGATTGCCCGTGGTGCGCGGGAGTTGGGCGGTGGGCGGGGGTGCGGGAGCGGCGGGCGCGGCGGGTGCGGGCGCGGGTGCGGGTGCGGGTGCGGCGGCGGGCTCTGCCGGTACGGCGGGTGCGGATGGGTCGGATGGAGCGGATACGGCGGGTGCGGGCGGCGTCGGCTCGGCTGCCGACACCGGCGCTATCTCCTCCGACTTGAGCAACTCGGCGTGGAACGACCGGAGTTGCCGGCCAGGGTCGGCGCCGAGTTCGTCCGCCAGGGCGCGCCTGGTGCGCTCGTAGTGGCGCAGCGCCTCGGCGGTGCGGCCGCTCCCGTGCAGGGCCCGCAGCATCAGCAGTTGCAGGGGCTCGTCCAGCGGCTGCCGTTCGCAGAGTTCGGCGAGTTCGGCGACCAGTTCGCCGGCCCGGCCGAGTCCGAGGTCGGCGGTGATCCGGTGGCGGCGGGCCTCGTCCCGCTGGGACTCCAGCCGGGCGGCCGGTCCGATGCGGTCCGGCAGGTCGGCCAGGGCGGGGCCGCGCCACAGTGCCAGGGCGGCGCGCAGCCGTTCGGCGGCCAGCACGTGGTCGCCGGTGTCGAGGGCGCGGCGGCCCTCGGTGCTCAGCCGGTGGAAGTCGGCGAGGTCGGTGGCCGGGTCGGTCAGCCAGTAGCCGGCCGGGCCGGAGCCGATCCGCTCCCGCCCGATGGTGCGGCGCAGCCGGCCGACCAGGGTCTGCAGCGCGGCCGAGGAGTCCTGCGGTGGCTCGGCGTCCCACACCTCGTCCACCAGCAGGTCGGCCGGGACCGGCCGGCCCTGCCGCAGGGCCAGCGCGGTCAGCAGCGCCCGCAGCCGGGCACCGCCGAGCGGGACCGGCGTGCCGTCGTCGTGGTGGGCCGTGGTGGTTCCGAGGATGCCGTAGTGCACCGGTCCATTCTGATCGATCGGCGGCGGCGTGGGCGCACAATTGTGCTGACCCCCACCGGGCACCGCCGCCCGAAGGAACCGGGCACCGCCCCTCGGGCGTTCACCCTGGGCGGCTTGTCCGGCCACCGGCCCGCCCGGCATGATCGGTCCCTGCCGGTAGTCCCCCGTCCCTCTGTCACGGAGCACCCACAGATGACCTTCGCCGCCACGCCGCGCACCCGCAGCGAGGACCGCCGGATCAGCCCGGTGTTCTGGGTGCTGCTCGCCACCCTCGGCACCTCCGCCTGGGCGGTGTACTCCGGCTACGGCAACGCCCGGTTCGGGGTGTTCCTGTTCGTGGTGTCGGGCTGGATGGTCTCGCTCTGCCTGCACGAGTACGCCCACGCGCGCACCGCGCTGCACGGCGGCGACATCACCGTCGGTGCCAAGGGCTACCTCACGCTCAACCCGCTGAAGTACACCAATGTGCTGCTCAGCTTCGTGCTGCCGATCGTCTTCGTGATCCTCGGCGGCATCGGCCTTCCGGGTGGCTCGGTGTGGATCGAGCGCAGCCGGATCCAGGGCCGACTCAAGCACAGCCTGATCTCGGCGGCCGGGCCGCTGGTGAACCTGGTGTTCGCGGCGGCGCTGCTGATCCCGGTCGGCGCGGGCTGGCTGGACGGCTCCGACCTGCACGCCTCGTACTACGGCTACGAGCTGAACGTCTCCCCGTTCGCCTGCGCCCTCGGCTTCCTCGGCCTGCTGCAGCTCAGCGCGGCGCTGCTGAACCTGCTGCCGGTGCCCGGCCTGGACGGCTACGGGATCGTCGAGCCCTGGCTCTCGGCCAAGACCCGGCGCTCGGTCGAGCCCTTCGCCCCGTACGGGATGCTGGCGGTGTTCGCGCTGCTGTGGCAGCCCCAGGTGAACTCGTTCTTCTTCGGGATCGTCCACGACCTGATGAGCCTGTTCGGCGTGGACACCGACTACGCGACGGTCGGCCGGTACCTGTTCAGCTTCTGGAAGAGCTGAGGCTCCGGAGGGACCGCCCGCCGCTCAGCCCTGCTGGGCGGCGGCCGCCGCCTCGGCCAGCTTCGCCTTGCGCCGGTTCAGCCACAGCACATTGCTCGCCACACCGGCGAGCGGGAGCCAGATCAGCCCGATCCAGAAGCCCTCGATCATCGAGACCACGGCGGCCACCAGCGCGAGGACGACGACGAGCAGGGCGAAGAGGGACGTGCGAGGCATGGCGCGGGGCTCCTAGGACCGGGTACGGACGGCCGGGTTGCGGCCGGCCCCCATTGTCGCCGACCTCACCCCCGGACGACTCCAGGGGTGAGGCCGAAGGGGTGAGGCCGACACGACGTCGATCACTACACGTCACTACACGTCACTACACGTCGGTGATCCGCAGGCCCGCGTGGGCCTTGTAGCGGCGGTTGACCGAGATCAGGTTGGCCACCAGCGCCTCCACCTGGTGGGCGTTGCGCAGCCGGCCCGAGTAGATGCCGCGCATGCCGGGGATCAGGCTCGCCAGTGCCCGGACCACGTCGGTGGCCTCCCGGTCGTCGCCGAGCACCATGACGTCGGTGTCGATCCGCTCGACCGACTCGTCCTGCAGCAGCACCGCCGAGAGGTGGTGGAAGGCGGCGGTGACCCGGGAGTCCGGCAGCAGGACGGCGGCCTGCTCGGCGGCGCTGCCCTCCTCCGGCTTGAGCGCGTAGGCGCCCTGCTTGTCGAAGCCGAGCGGGTTGACGCAGTCGACGACGATCTTGCCGGCCAGTTCCCCGCGCAGCGCGGTCAGGGTGGCGGCGTGGCCGTCCCACGGGACGGCCACGATCACCACGTCGCTCTCCCGGGCGACGGTGGCGTTGTCCGCGCCGCGCACGCCGAGGCCCAGCTCGGCGGCCGAGGCCTCGGCCCGGGCGGCGTCGCGGGAGCCGATGATCACCTGCTGGCCGGCCTTGGCCAGCCGCAGGGCCAGGCCGCGCCCCTGGTCGCCGGTGCCGCCGAGGACGCCGACCACCAACTGCGAGACGTCCGGCAGCTCGTGGGCCGGGTTTGTCGCTGAATCGAGGGAAGTCATGGGCCGATCTTCCCAAATCGCGGGCCCGGCGCGACATCCTGGCCCGCATGGACGCAGTGAGAGTTTCGGCACTCCGGGAACGGCTCGCGGGCACCGGGTGGCTGGAGGCGGTCGGCGGCTTCGCCGGCGCGCTGCGGCGCTCGGTGGAGCGGCGCGGGGCGGGCGAGCTGCTGCTGGTCGGCACCGAGGGGTACGAGCCCTGGCACCTGGCCGCCCATCTGGAGGACGAGGCCGCCTGGTCGGCCGTCCCCCGACTGGCACCCACCCTGCTGCGGCACGCACCGCCCGCCGCGGCCCCGGCCCACCTGGCCCACGACCTGCGGCGGCTCAGCGAGGCCGGGCGCGGCGCCACCGTGCTGGTGGTGGCACCCGGGGCGGCCGGCGTCCCGCTGCTGGAGCGGGTGCAGGACGCCCGCCGGCACGGCGCGACGGTGCTGGCGCTGGACGGCGGCGCCGCCGACGGCACTCCAGGCGGCCTCGACGGCCCCACCGACGTCACCGACGTCACCGACGTCACCGGCCTCGCCGATCTCGCCGATCTCGCCGACGTCACCGACCTCGCCGGTCTCGCGCACGAGCGGCTCGGCGTCGGCACCGCCGCCGAGGAGCCCTTCGACCTCGCCCAGCACCTGGTCAGCGCCGCCGCCGGGCAACCGCCCCGCCGCCGCTCCACCCTGGACCGGCTGGCCGGACTCGCCGGGCGGCTGACCTCGGGGCCCGTGTTCAACCGCTGGTGAAAAACCCGTTGCCGACAGGGAACCGGCCGTCCCAGGATGGTGGTTCGTGAACGATGACGAACCACCGCATACCGGTCGACCGCGCACCCTACTGCGCTCGCTGACGCCCGATCTGACGCCCTGGCGCGCCTCCCGCGACTTCCGCTACCTGTGGACGAGCGGCTGCGTCACCAGCTTCGGCAGCTTCCTGACGTACGTCGCCGTACCGATGCAGATCAAGGAACTCACCGACTCCTCCTTCGCGGTGGGCCTGATCGGCGCCGTCGAACTCGTTCCGCTGATCGCCTTCGGCCTCTGGGGCGGCGCCCTCGCCGACGCCCTGGACCGCCGCCGGCTGGTGCTGCGCTCCGAGGCCGGACTCGGCCTGCTCGCCGGGCTGCTGCTGCTCAACGCCCTGCTGCCGCACCCGGTGCTCTGGCCGATCTACCTGGTCGCCGCGCTGGTCGCGGCCTGCGACGGCCTGCAGCGCCCGGCGCTGGACTCGCTGCTGCCGCGGATCGTCCCGCACCAGCACCTGACGGCCGCCTTCGCCCTCAAGTCCCTGTACCACAACGTCGCTTCGGTGGCC
Organism: Kitasatospora sp. NPDC023176; assembly: GCF_055560495.1. Lineage (NCBI taxonomy): Bacteria > Bacillati > Actinomycetota > Actinomycetes > Kitasatosporales > Streptomycetaceae > Kitasatospora > Kitasatospora sp. NPDC023176. Next base: position 43,397 of record NZ_JBVHIP010000004.1, read on the forward strand.
GGGCCGGCACTGGCCGGTGTCGTGGTGGCCTTCTCCGGGGTGCAGACCGCGTACGCGCTGGACGTGCTGACCTTCGCCGTCTCGCTGCTGCTGCTCGTCCGGATCAGGGCGGTGCCGCCGCCCATCGGCGCCGAACGACCGTCCGTGCGAGCGGTGTTGACGGGTGTGCGGTACGCGTGGAGCCGCAAGGACCTGCTGGGCACCTACGCGATCGACCTCTGCGCCATGCTGTTCGCCTTCCCGGTGGCCGTCTTCCCGTTCCTGGCATCGGAGTTGGGCGCGGACTGGGCGCTCGGCCCGATGTACGCGGCCTCCGCCGCCGGCGCCCTGCTGGTCGGCGCGACCAGCGGCTGGGCGTCCCGGATCCACCGGCACGGGCGGCTACTGGTGGCCGCCGCGGTCGGCTGGGGCGCGGCCATGACGCTGGCCGGGCTGTCCGGGAACGTCTGGGTGGTGCTGCTCGGGCTGGCGCTGGCCGGCGGCGCGGACGAGATCAGCGGACTCGCCCGCTCCACCATGTGGAACCAGTCCATCCCGGACGAGGTCCGCGGCCGGATGGCCGGCGTCGAGCTGCTGAGCTTCTCCGTCGGCCCCCAGCTCGGCCAGGTCCGGGCCGGCACCATGGCCGGCCTGCTCGGGGCCCGCGCGGCCGTCTGGACCGGCGGCCTGGCCTGCGTCGCCGCCGTGCTCGCGGTCGCCGCCGCCCTGCCGCGGCTGCTCGCCTACGACGACCGCACCGACCCGCACACCGCGGCCGTGCGGGCCGAGCACGAACGCACCGCCCGCGAGGCCGCCGCCCCGGCGTGACGCCGGGGCGGGGGCGGCGGGGCGGCGTTCCGTCAGGTGCCGTAGACCGTGGAGCGGTGGCCGACGTGGACGACCCACACCACCAGCTGTCCGTTGTCGATCGTGTAGACGATGCGGTAGTCGCCGACGCGCAGGCGCCGGCGATCGGGCTGCGACACGAGTGCGGTGGTGTTGAAGCCGAGCGGATCGCTCTCCAACTCGGTCAGCTTGGCCAGGATGCGGAGCGCCGTGTCACGGGGGAGCTTCCGGAGTTCGTCCCGCGCCTCGGGCCGGAAGACGGTGCGGTACTCACTCACTGCGGGCCAACGTCTCCCTCATGACATCCTCGATGGGGACGCCGGGCGAGGAGTCGGCCATCCGCTCGTCGATGATCCGGTTGATCTCGCGCTCTTCCCACTCCTGGTACTTCCGCAGGACATCGATCGACACGACGGCGGCGACCTCCTTGCCACGGCGCGTGATCACGGTGGGCACGTCGTCCCGATCGGCCCGCTCGACGACCTCGGCGAGGTGCGCGCGGACATCGCGGATCGACTCTACGGGCAACGGCTGCGTCATGCGCCCAAGAGTACCCGATGCCCCAGGTGTACACACGGGCCCGATCGCAGCGCCCGCGCGGTCCGGCTACTCGGCTCCCTCGTCCTTGGGCTGGTCGCTCCAGCGCGGATCGTTGCGCCACTCCCGGTTGCGCTCGTCCGCGATCCGCAGCGCCTGGGCGGCCTCCTCGGGGCTGGCATACGGGCCGAGGCGGTCCTTGGCCGGGCACTCCGGGCCCTCCTCGACCTTGCCGTGCTTGATGCAGTAGAACCACTCGCCGGGCTTGCCGGTCGGCTTGCGGTTGAATCCGAGGGGCATGGCCTTCTCCGTCCAGACATCAGGGGTCGGTACCGATCATTCCCCGGGCCGGGCCGCCGTGCACACCGCACGGGGACCCGCCGGGTGGGGGCGGGAGCGCGACTAGACTCGCCGCCATGGCTCTCGTACCCGGCATCCAGTCCCCCACCCGCAAGGTCCCGGCGAACATCGCGCGCCCCGAGTACGTCGGGAAGCCCGCCCCGACGCCGTACACCGGGCCCGAGGTGCAGACCGCCGAGACGATCGAGAAGATGCGGATCGCGGGCGGGATCGCCGCCCGGGCGATGGCGCAGGCCGCCAAGCTGATCGCCCCCGGCGTCACCACCGACGAGCTGGACGCCGTCGCCCACGCGTACATGTGCGACCACGGGGCCTACCCCTCCGACCTCGGCTACCGCGGCTTCCCCAAGTCCGTCTGCACCTCGATCAACGAGGTGATCTGCCACGGCATCCCGGACTCGACCGTGCTGCAGGACGGCGACATCGTCAACATCGACGCCACCGCGTACATCCACGGAGTGCACGGCGACCTCAACGCCACCTACCTGGTCGGCGACGTGGACGAGGAGTCCCGGCTGCTGGTCGAGCGCACCCGGGAGTCGCTCGACCGGGCGATCAAGGCGGTCAAGCCGGGCCGTCAGGTCAACGTCATCGGACGGGTCATCGAGTCCTACGCCAAGCGCTTCGACTACGGCGTGGTGCGGGACTTCACCGGACACGGCATCAACACGTCGTTCCACTCGGGCCTGATCATCCCGCACTACGACAGCGAGCGGGCCACCGAGGTCATCAAGCCCGGCATGACCTTCACCATCGAGCCGATGCTCACCCTCGGCACCTACGACTACGAGATCTGGCCGGACGGCTGGACGGTCGTCACCAAGGACCGCAAGCGCACCGCCCAGTTCGAGCACACCCTGGTGGTCACGGCGGACGGCGCGGAGATCCTCACCCTGCCGTAGGACCTGTCGCGACCGCCCCGGCGCGCTCCGAGCCGAAGGGGCGCGCCGGTGCCGAAAGGGAGAAGCGACCAGCGGGGTACGAGCACTGGAGCCCCGACCGTCGGCGCCGGTTCCGAGCGGCCCGGAGGCGAGCGGGCGAGTCCCCGCCCCGAACCGAAGGGACGCGCCGGTGCCGAAAGGGAGAAGGGCCCAGCCGCCGACGAAGGAGGTGGCGCAGCGCCCGCCGACCGTCGGCGCCGGACCCGAGCGACCCGGAGGCGAGCGGGCGAGCCCCGCCCCGAGCCGAAGGGCCGCGCCGGTGCCGAAAGGGAGAAGGGCCCAGCCGCCGACGTAGGAGGTGGCGCAGCGCCCGCCGACCGTCGGCGCCGGGTCCGAGCGGCCCGGAGGCGAGCGGGCGAGTAACAGCCTCAGCCGATCAGCCACTGCTCCTCGGCGACGGCGCCCACCTCGGTGCAGGCGTCGGTGAGCACGTCCAGGACGCGCAGCGGGTCCGGCAGCGGCAGTTCGGGCCCGCGCAGCCACCGCACCTCGGAGCCGTCCGGCAGCGCGGCCGGCGGGAGCAGGGTGTACGAGCCCCGGCAGTGCCAGCGCAGGCCGGGGTGCTCGGACACGGTGTCAGGGGTGGAGTCGAGCGCGCTGTCCCACCACTCGTCCTCGTCCTGGGGGGTGCCCCGGGTGGCGGTGAAGAACAGGTAGCGGTCCTCGCCGACGGCGGCGACCGGGCCCTCGACGCCCAGTGCGGTCAGCCGTTCCAGGGCCAGCCGGCCGGCCTCGGCCGGGACGTCCAGCACGTCGTGCACCCGGCCGGTGGCGGTGACGAAGTTGGCCTGGGGGTCGCGGGAGAGCCAGCGGGAGAGCTGTTCGGGGTCGGTGGTGGCCTGGGTCTGCCAGGCGAAGGAGACCGGGTGCTGGGCCGGGGCCGGACAGGCCACCCGGTCGCAGGAACACCGGTAGCCGGCCGGGTGGGCGGCGGGTGCCAGGGGGAATCCGGCGCGTACCGCGCCGAGCAGCTGATCGAGTCTGGCGGCCGGGTCCGCGCCCCCCGGGCGGGTCCGCTGTCGGTCACGCTTCTGCCACCAGGTCGTCCACCTGCCGCCGGCTTCCATCGGGCCCCTTCCGCGCAACTGCCGTGCCTGGTGCGGCACAGCGTTCGACGTACCACTCCGACGCAACGCACGGCGCCCCCCGCTGCTTCCCCGGGGCGGTGCTCGGCCCTGCTGTCCCGCGCCCCGTCGACCGCGGCCCGGGGTCACCGGACGGCCGACGCCGGGTCTCGGTACGCCTGTCGCGGCAGCACGCTGTCCGCGCCGGTGACGGCCGGAGGGCGCGCTGACACGCGCCCCGCCCGGCCCGTACGGGCCCGCTGACCCGGGGTGGACCCCGAGGGCGTAACAGGAAGGATAAGGGTGCGCGGGGCCTCCGGATGACCGGGGGCGGTGCCTCTCCGGTCACACTCCGGGCACTCGGCCCTCACCGGGCCTGCGCCCCGGGGTGCTCCCGCCGTGGCCGCCGCGTGGAGGTGAGACCCTGGAGGGGTGAAGAGCGCGGACACCGAATTCGTCGGCGGCCCCCTGGACGGGAGGATCCTCCCGATCCCGCTGGGGCCGATGCTCGGCGTGCCCAAGAAGTACAAGGTCCCGGTCCCCGCGCAGGGTGACTTCCCCGCGCGCACACTGGTGTACGTCCGGAGCAAGCAGGTGCGGGGGCTGAGCTGGTTCTGGCGCTACGAGTACGACGAGGCGGCCTCCACCGGACCCTCGGACTGATCCGGCCGCCCGTTCCCTCCTTCGCCTCCCCGGGAGGTCGGCATGGCCAGGACGGTACGGCACCCCGTACGGCGTTCCAGGAGCCGCGCGCAGGCGGCCGCCCACCACAACCGGCAGGTCGCCGGGGTGACGGGGGTGCTGCTGCTGGTGGTGTGCCTCTACAGCGTGACGATCGGCCCGGACGGCTGGCTCTGGTTCGGCTGGGCGGTGCTGCTGCTCGCCTGCGTGGCCCTGTTCCAGGTCCGCCCCTGAGCAGCGGCACCACCCCTGGGCAGCCGCACCGCCCGTGTCACCGGCTGCCGCCGGGACCGGCCCCCCGTACCGGTCAGTCATCCTCGGCGAGGATGAGGTAGAGCTTCTTGCGGGCCTCGGTCAGCACCGCCAGGCCCTTGGCGCGCTGCGCCTCGGTGCCCGTCCGCATGACCTGCTGGACCGCCTGCTCGACCGCGCCGAGCGCCTGTCCGACCTCCTGGACGGCCTCCCAGTCGACCTCCCGGCCGGCCTCGGCCCACGGCTCGGCGGGCCCGGCCTCGGCCTCGGCGCGGCCCGCCTCGGTGAGCGAGACCAGTCGCTTGCCGCCGACCTCCTCCGCCGTGATCAGGCCCTCCTCCTCCAGCAGTTGGAGGTTCGGGTAGATCGAGCCGGGGCTGGGCCGCCAGGCCCCGTTGGTCCGCTCGGCGATCTCGGCGATCATCTCGTAACCGTGCATCGGCCGCTCCTTGAGCAGCGCCAGCAGCGAGGCCTTGACGTCGCCGCGCCGGGCCCGGCCGCCGCGCCGCCCGTGCGGGCCACCGCGCCGGCCGCCGTGGCCGCCGAAGCCGTGCCCGAACGGGCCGCCCATCGACCGGCCGGGGCCACCGCCGCCGAACGGCGGGCCGAAGCCGCCGAAGGCCTCCCGCCCCTCGAAGCCGCCCCCGGGCATCCCCCGGAACTCCGGGCCCGGCCCACGGCGCCCGCCGCCGCGCGGGCCCTCTCCGCGAAATCGCATTCCTGAGCGCATGGCGCCCACCTCCTTGAGGTTCCATCTGGTTCTCCGAGACAGTCGAGTCACTGTCTCGATAGTTCGACGATATATCGGTGACTGTCGCTCGTCAACGGGTACCGACACGGCTCCGCCGGACGGCACGGGCCCAGGACGAACCGATACGGTGACGGGCATGGCCGGTGAACGAGACCTTGCGACCCTGCTCCGCGGGATGCGCCCGCAGCTCAACCCGGGGCGGTACGTCTACTGCACCCTCCCCGCGAAGGTGCCCGCCGGAATGCGGCCGGTGGTGACCGTCGCCGAACCCGAAGGGGTGACGGTGGTCGTCACCCAGGACGAGGCGGACGCGCTCGGGCTGCGCTACGAGTACGTGGCGGCCTGGATCACCCTGCAGATCCACTCCGCGCTGGAAGCCGTCGGACTGACCGCGGCCGTCGCCACCCGGCTCGCCGAGCAGGGCATCAGCTGCAACGTGGTGGCCGGCTTCCACCACGACCACCTGTTCGTCGCCGCCGACGACGCCGAGGACGCCGTCCGGGCCCTGGAGCAGCTCTCCGCCGACTCCGCCTGAGGGGCCCGCCCGCCCCGGCCGACCACCCTGACCGCACACCCCGGCCGACCGTCCCGCCGGACGGGCCCGCCGGGTGGCCACCGCCCGGCGGCCCTTCGACACTGGAAGGAGCCGCCCCGCCAGGGCCGGCCCCCACCGGAAGGAGACGGCCGCCATGGCCATCTGCGTCACCTGCGGCAACGACTACTGGCTCGCCTTCGAGATCAAGACCGTCACCGGCGACACCTACACCTTCGACAGCTTCGAGTGCGCGATGGAGAAGCTCGCCCCCCGCTGCGAACAGTGCACCGTGCGCATCGTCGGCCACGGCGTCGAGGTGGCCGGCATGTTCTTCTGCTGCGCCAACTGCGCCCGCGTCAACGGCGGCCTCGGCGAACAGATCCGCGACGCCGTCGGCGCCCACCCGGCCTGAGCCCCGCCCCTCCGGGGCCGGAACGCACGAAGGCCCTCCGGCCCGCGCTATTCGCGCGGGCCGGAGGGCCTTCGACGGTCAGGGGCGGAAGAGTCGGCCTGTACGCCGGGTTCTGTCGCCCGGGTTGCTTGCGCGGCCCGGGGAGACGGCCATCCATCTAGGGCTGCCGTTGCCGACAGCCTCGTGCGGTCTACCCGCGAGCTCGGGCGAGCAGCCCTCGAACACTCGCGCACGGCGCCCGAAGGCACCGATCTTGACCTTGCTCCAGGTGGGGTTTACCTAGCCGGCCGGGTCACCCCGGTCGCTGGTGGTCTCTTACACCACCGTTTCACCCTTACCCACGCGCCGAAGCGGTGGGCGGTCTGTTTTCTGTGGCACTGTCCCGCGGGTCACCCCGGGTGGGCGTTACCCACCACCCTGCTCTGTGGAGCCCGGACGTTCCTCGGCGGGTCTGGGACCCGTCGCGACCGCCCGGCCGACTCTTCCGCCGTAGTGGTCATGGTAGCCGCTCGGACGCGGCCTCCCGCACACCGGACCGGGCCACCGGCGGCTCCGCACCGAGGCGGGCGGCCACCCGGGCGGCCGTACCGGTGGCCCAGGCGCCGGTGGTGAGCACCCCCAGGGCGAGGATCGCCCCACCGAGGCCGACCAGGATCCACCAGCCGGCGTGACTGGCCGGGGCGAAGCCGGTCGCCACCGGGCCCACCACGGCCGAGGTGACGACCGTACCGATCACCGCGACGCCCAGCGACTGGCCGACCTGGCGGCTGGTCGAGGCGACGGCCGCGGCCACGCCCGCCTGGGCCCGCGGCATGCCGGAGACGGCCGCGTTGGTGATCGGCGCGTTCACCATGCCGAAGCCGAAGCCGAACAGCGCGTACGCGACCAGCAGCAGCGCCGCCGGGGAGTCCGCGGTCAGCCGGGTCAGCAGCAGCCCGCTCGCGGCCAGCCCCAGCCCGGCCATCACCAGCGGCAGCCGCGGCCCCCGGCTGCCGACGATCCGTCCGGACAACGGCGCGCAGACCAGCATCAGCCCGGCCATCGGCAGCGTCCACAGGCCCGCCTCGACCGGGCCGTAGTGCCGGACGTCCTGCAGGTAGAGGGTGTTGAGGAAGAGGAAGCCGCCGAGCGCGGCGAACGCGCAGACCGCGGTGACGGTGGCGCCGGTGAACGGCGCGCTGGCGAAGAACCGCGGGTCCACCAGCGGCTCGGCGACCCGCCGCTCCCACAACGGGAAGGCGATCAGCGCGGCCAGCGCGGCCGAGGCCAGGGCCAGGATCATCGGGGACGTCCAGCCGCTGCCCGGGCCCTCGATGATCGCGGCGGTGCCGCAGCCCAGCAGGACGACCATCAGCAGCTGCCCCACCGGGTCGAGCCGCCGCGGTCGCGGCGCGCGCGACTCGGGGACGTAACGGACGGTCAGCAGTATCGCCAGCAGCGCCACCGGAACGTTGATCAGGAAGATCGACGGCCAGCCGGCACCGTCCACCAGGAAGCCGCCGAGCAGCGGGCCGAGCGCCATCGAGATGCCGACCACCCCGCCCCAGACGCCGATCGCCCGGGCCCGCTCCTTCGGATCGGTGAAGGTGTTGGTGATGATCGACATCGCCACCGGGTTCAGCATCGAACCACCCACCGCCTGCAGCGCCCGGAAGGCCACCAGCCACTCCAGGCTCGGCGCCAGGCTGCACAGCAGCGATCCCAGCGCGAAGCAGGTCAGCCCGATCTGGAACACCCGGCGGCGGCCGAAGCGGTCGGCCACCGAGCCGAACAGCATCAGCAGCGAGGCCAGCACCAGGGTGTAGGCGTCGATGATCCACTGCAGGCCGGAGGCCGGGGCGTCCAGGTCCTTCTGGATCACCGGGAGCGCGATGTTCACCACGGTGTTGTCCAGGCCGACGATGAACAGGCTCAGGCAGCAGATCGCGAGGACGAGCAGACGGCGGCGGCGCCCGGCGTCGGGGGCGGCGGGGGGCTGGGGATCGGGCACGGACCGATCCTCCCACCACCGGGCCGGGGCGGCGGTGCGAACGGTCACCCGGACGGACGCTCGGGTGGGGCGTTCGGATGGCCGCTCGGACGGGCACTCGACGGTTACTCAGGCCATCGCTCGGACCGCCCCGGAGCCACCGCTCAGGCCACCGCTCGGACCGCCGCTCAGGACTCCACTCAGACCGCCTCGAAGCGGACCGTCCGGGTGGCCGGGTCGGCCCTGGTGAGCCGGACGTCGATCTCCCGGCCCAGCGGCAGCCCGACGGGCACCCCGCCGGACGAGCCGTTCACGGCCGCGTCGCAGCGGGCCCGGACGGCGGGCTCGCGCAGCTGGACGGTGCCCGAGCCGGGGCGCTTCCCGTCCACATCGATGACCACCGCCGGGAAGTCCTCGCCCTCCCGGCCGACCAGCAGCTCCGCCTCCACCAGGTCCACACAGGCCCGTTCGACCTCGGCCGCCCGCCGGTCCCCGCTCGCCATCAGCGCCGGCACGGCCGGCAGCGCCTCCCGCGCCCAGTCCGGCACGTCCTCGCCCGCCGCCACCGCCGCGCACACCTCCTGGGCGAAGCGGTCCCCGAGCCGGCGCAGCGGCGCGGTGCAGTGCGCGTACGGGGCGGCCAGCGCGGCGTGCCCCGGCTCGGCGGGGGCCGGCCGGCCGCGGGACTCGTCGAAGGCGTGGTAGCCCGCGCCGCGCAGCAGACCGGTGCAGGCGTTCAGGAAGGCGGCGTTCAACGGCACCTCCGGATCCAGCGATCGGATCAGCTCCGGGTACGGGACGGCCTGCGGCCAGTCCACGTCCAGCGCGGCGGCGATCCGGCGCAGCCGCTCGTACGCGGCGGCGGGCGCGGCTGGCAGGGTGCGCAGCAGGCCGACGCCCGCGTCCAGCATCAGCTCGGCCGCGGCCATGCCGGTGAGCAGCGAGATCTGGGCGTTCCAGCCGTCGGCCGGGCCGAGCGCGCGGTAGCCGAGGACGTAGCCGTGCAGGGTCTCCGCGACCTCCTGCTCGGGCACCGGCAGGCTGATCCCGCCCCGTGCGCGCTCCTGCTCCTCGCGCAGCCGGCCGACGGTGGCGAGCAGGGCGAGCTGCTCGTCGGCACCACCGAGGTCCACGGCGCGCTGGACGGCGGCGTAGTCCAGGCGGCGGTGCGAACGCACCAGGGCGCGGCGGACGTCCGCCAGCACGACGGCGCCGTCGGCGTCCAGGTCCAGCTGCCAGAGCAGGGCCGGGCGGGGTTCGCCGGGCAGCAGGCTGGCGGCGTCCTCGGAGATCCGGGCCGGGTGCAGCGGGACGCGGTGGTCCGGGAAGTAGAGGGTCTCGACCCGGCGGCGGGCCTCGGCGTCGATGGCGCCGCCGGGGCGGACGAAGGCGGCGACGTCGGCGATCGCGTAGTGCACCCGGTAGCCGCCGCCGGGGCGGTGGGTGAGGTGCATGGCCTGGTCGAGGTCGCGGGAGCCGGGCGGGTCGACGGTGAACAGCGGCAGGTCGGTGGCGTCGTGCTCCGGCAGCCGGGGCCGCTCGGCCGCCTCCTCCGCCTCGGCGAGCACCGCCTCGGGCCACTCGGTGTGGATCTCCAGGCGGGTGCGGAGTTCGGTCAGCTCGGTGTTGATCCGGGCGGAGTCGACGGCCTTGACGCGCAGTTTTCGGCGAGGCATGCAGGCCAGCGTAGGGCGAATCGGGTGATTCCGGACGGAGGCCCCCGGCGCGTCCGCCGGGGGCCTCCGTCCCTCGGGGCTCGACAGGTCGGGCCTCAGCGCCCCAGCAGGGACCTGAGGTCCTTGGCGGCGAGGGCGATCGCGTCGTCGTAGCCGCCGGTGGCGAGCCGCAGCATGAAGGCCACGGCGTCGTCCGGGTGCGGGTCGCTGTAGGGCTCGGCGTTGTAGTCCAGGAACAGCAGCATCGCCTCGAAGGCGGTGCGCTTGTTCCGGTCGACCAGCGGGTGGTTGCGGGCCAGGCTCTGGCCGAGGGCGACCGCCTTCGTCCAGAGGTCCAGGTAGGCGTCGTCGCCGAACAGGCTCGCCTGCGGGCGGGCGATCGCCGAGAGCAGCCCGCCCAGGTCGCGGACGTTCTGCGGGCCCCCGGCGAGGTAGGTGACGTCGTCGAGGTCCAGGTACTCGGTGGTCACAGGTCCTTCAGCCTCTCCAGCGTCTCCGCGTTCGCGGCCCGGATCCGGGCCACCATGGCGGCCCGGCGCTCGGCCTTGCCCTGCGGGGCCTGCTCGGTGAGCGCCTCCGGGACCTCCGACTGGCGGACCTCGAAGGCCAGTTCGGCGGTGTCCGACCCGGCGGCCGACTCCGTCACGCGTACCCGCCCGGCCATCACGGCCTCGGCCGCCGCCCGCACCGCGAACTCCAGCGCCTGCCGCGTCTCCGCCGGCAGGCCCACCGGCAGCCGTACGGACAGGGACTCCTCCACGGCATCGCCGTCGCCGGGCACCAGGTCCAGGGGTCGCATGGTCATCTCGCTCACTCTCCTTCGCCACTCACGGTAGTGGGGAACGCCGGCCGTTCCCACCGATTTGCCCGTGCCCCCGGGACCACCCGGTCCCCGGACCTGCGACGATCGCGCCCGGCCCCGGTTCGTCCGACGGCGCCTCGCGGGCCGCCCGCGAGGCGGCGGAGACGCGGGTGCGGACGCTCGGGCACCGTCCGCCGGCCCGCGGGATGCGGGCGCAGCACGACCGGAGCGGCGGGCGGCGGGTCGGGGTGGGGTGAGGGCTCGTACGGTGGGGGGAAGGGCGGGTCGTGGAAGGGGTGCGGGTGGTGGGTGCGGTGCGGGTGGTGGGTGCGGTGCGGGTGGTCGGGGCCGGGGTGACGGCCGGGCTGGCGGTGGCGGGGGCGCTGCACGTGGTGTGGGCGGTGACGCCGTGGCCGTTGCGGACGGCGGAGGAGTTCGCGGACACCGTGGTGGGGGCGGGTGCGGGGGTGCCGCCGGCGGGTGCCTGTCTGGCGGTGGCGGGGTTGCTGGGGACGGCCTCGTACCTGGTGGCGGCGGAGGCCGGGGTGGCGGCGCCGGTGGGGCCGCCGGGGTCGCGGCGGGCCGGGGTGCGGGCGGTGGCCGGGGTGCTGCTGGCGCGCGGGCTGGCCGGGCCGATGGTGTTCGGGCGGTCAAGCGGGCGCTCGGCGCGGTTCCGGCGGCTGAACGTCCGGTACTACTCGCCCCTGTGCGTGGCGTTGGGGGCCGGAGCGGCCGCAGTAGGGTGGCGGGGTTCGTCCGCCACAAACTGTTGAGGAGTCCGCTGTGCTGGTGCTGTTGCCGCCCTCGGAGGGCAAGGCCGCGTCCGGGGACGGCGAGCCGGTCGCGCTCGACCGGCTGTCGCTGCCGGGGCTGACGGCGGCGCGCGGTGCGGTGCTGGACGCGCTGGTCGGTCTGTGCCGGGGCGACGAGGACACGGCCGCCGAGGTGCTCGGGCTGACCCCCGGCCTGCGCGGCGAGATCGCCAAGAACGCGGCCCTGCCCAGCGCCGGGGCCCGTCCGGCGGCCGAGGTGTACACCGGGGTGCTGTTCGACAACCTGGGCCTGGCCACCCTGGACGCCGCCGCGTACGCCCGCGCCGAGCGCTCGCTGCTGGTGTTCTCCGGTCTGTGGGGCGCGGTGCGGATCTCCGACCGGATCCCGTCCTACCGCTGCTCGATGGGTGTGAAACTCCCGGAGCTGGGGGCGCTCGGTGCGTACTGGCGGGGCGCGACGGCCGCCGCACTCCCGGAGGTGGCGGACGGGCTGGTGCTGGACCTGCGCAGTTCCGCGTACGCGGCGGCCTGGAAGCCGGCCGGCGAGGTGGCCTCCCGTACGGCGACCGTCCGGGTGCTGCAGGAGCGGAACGGCAAGCGCACGGTGGTCAGCCACTTCAACAAGGCGACCAAGGGCCGGCTGGTGCGGGACCTGCTGGTCGCCGGGGCGGAGCCGAAGACGCCGGGCGAGCTGATGGACGCGCTGCGGGAGCTGGGCCACCGGGTCGAGCCGGCCGCCGAGGGCACGGCGCGCAAGCCGTGGCAGCTGGACGTGGTGGTCACCGAGGTGCACTGAGCCGGGCCCGGCGCACCCCGGTGGGGAGGGTCAGCGCAGGTGGGAGCCGTCGTTGAGCAGCCGCACCGAGGCGTTGCCGTCCGCGTAGTACTGGACGGCGCAGATCGAGGCGGCGGACAGCTCCATCCGGTACATCGAGTCCGGCGGGGCGCCGAGCGCGAGCCGGACCAGCGTCTTGATCGGGCTGACGTGCGAGACCACCAGCACCGTCTTCCCCGCGTACCGGGCGAGGATCCTGTCCCGGGCGGCGCCGGCCCGGTGGGTGAGGGTGGTGAAGCTCTCGCCGCTGCCGGTCGGCTTGGCCTTGGCGGAGCCCAGCCAGGCCGACAGGTCGTCCGGGTAACGCTCCTGCACCTCGGCGAAGGTCAGGCCCTCCCAGGCGCCGAAGTCGACCTCGCGCAGCCCGTCCTCGTACCGGACCTCCAGGCCGAGCCGGGCGGTGACGATCTCGGCGGTCTGCCGGGTGCGGCGCATCGGGGAGGCGACGACCGCCTGGATGCTGCCGCGCGCGGCCAGCGCCTCGGCGGCCCGCTCGGCCTGCCAGCGGCCCTTGTCGGACAGCTCCGGGTCGGTGCCGCCGCTGCCGGAGAAGCGCTTCTCCGGGGTGAGCGGGGTCTCGCCGTGGCGCAGCAGGACGAAGGTGGTCGGGGTGCCGAGGTCGGCGGGGGCGGCCCAGCCGGCCTTGGGGGCGGGGGGCTTCGGCAGCGGCTCGGCGGCCGCCTGCCCGGCGACGGCCTCGGCGGGCTTCCGGGGCTCCCACTGACGCCCGTCGCGGTCGGCGTCCATCGCCTCGTTGGCCAGCCGGTCGGCGTCCTTGTTCCGCTCGCGCGGGATCCAGGTGTACGTGACCCGGCCGCGCGGGAGGACGGTGCGCGCCTCGGCGGCGAGCGGCTGCATGTCGGGGTGCTTGATCTTCCAGCGCCCGGACATCTGCTCGACGACCAGCTTGGAGTCCATCCGGACGTCCACCGAGGCGTCCGGGTCGAGGTCGCGGACGGCCTTGAGTCCGGCGATCAGGCCCTTGTACTCGGCCACGTTGTTGGTGGCGTGGCCGATGAACTCGGCGGCCTCGGCGACGAGCTGCCCGGTGTCGGCGTCCCGGACCACCGCGCCGTAGCCGGCCGGCCCCGGGTTGCCCCGGGACCCGCCGTCCGCTTCGACGATGAAGCGCGCCGCCACCGGGTCAGACGCCCGAGTCGGCGGTGCGGACCAGGATCCGCGAGCAGTTCTCGCAGCGGACGACCTTGTCGGCCGGCTCGGCCTTGATGGCGTTCAGCTCGGTGATCGAGAACTCGGTGCGGCAGCCCTCGCAGCGGCGCTGGAAGAGGCGGGCCGCGCCGACGCCGCCCTGGGTCTCGCGCAGCTTGGTGTACACCTTCAGCAGGTCGGCCGGGATGACGGCGGCGACGGTCTCGCGGTCGCGCTTGACCTTGTCGGCCTCGCGGTCGATCTCGGCGAAGGCGGCGTCGCGGCGGCTCTCGGCCTCGGTGAGGACGACGGTGGAGTGCTCCAGGCGGGCGGACAGCTCCTCGACCCGGCTCTTGGCGCTCTCCTGGCGCTCCATGATCTCCAGCACGACGTCTTCCAGGTCGCTCTGGCGCTTGGCCAGCGAGCCGATCTCGTGCTGGAGGTTCTCCAGGTCCTTCGGCGAGGTGATCGCGCCGGAGTCCAGACGCTGCTGGTTGCGTGCGGCACGGGCGCGGACCTGCTCGACGTCCTGCTCGGCCTTGGTCAGCTCGCGGGCGGTGTCGCCCTTCTGGGCCTCGGCGGCGACGACGAGGTCCTTGAGCGCGGTGTGGTCGGCGGTGGCCTTGTCGATCTCGGCGTGCTCGGGCAGACCCCGGCGCCGGTGGGCCAGCTGGTCGAGCTTCGAGTCGAAGGCCTGGAGGTCGAGCAGGCGGATCTGGTCGGCGGGCGCGGCGTTCAAGGGGAAAGCTCCTGTGAATCGGGTCAGGCGGTGAAGGACATGGGGGCGTGCGCGGTCCACGGGTCGGTGACCCGGTGGGAGACCTTGGTCTGCACGGCCCAGCCGTGCTGGTCGGCGGCGGCCCGCAGGGCGCGCTCGGCCAGGCCGAGCCAGGGCCACTCGGTGGCCCAGTGGGCGGCGTCGACCAGCGCGACCGGCGCGGCCTCGGTGGCCTCGGAGGCCGGGTGGTGGCGCAGGTCGGCGGTCACGTAGGCGTCCACCCCGGCCGCCCGTACGTCGGCGAGGAAGCCGTCGCCCGAGCCGCCGCACACCGCCACCCGGCTCAGCAGCCGGTTCGGGTCGCCGGAGACGCGCACGCCGGCGGCGGTCGCGGGCAGGCCCGCGGCGACCTGCGCGGCGAAGGCCGACAGTGTCAGAGGGGGCTCCAGCAGACCGATCCGGCCGGTGCCGCGACGGCCCAGCGGGTCGGTCGGGTCCGGCACCAGCGGGCCGGTGACCTTGAGGCCGACCGCCTCCGCCAGCGCGTCCGAGACGCCGGGGTCGGCGTGGTCGGCGTTGGTGTGGGCGACGTGCAGCGCGATGCCGTTGCTGATCAGCGTGTGCACCACCCGGCCCTTGAAGGTGGTGGCGGCGACGCTGGTGGTGCCGCGCAGGTACAGCGGGTGGTGGGTGACCACGAGGTCGGCGCCCCACTCCACGGCCTCGTCGACGACCGCCTGGACGGGGTCGACGGCGAAGAGCACGCGGCTGACCTCGGCCTGAGGGTCCCCGCAGACCAGGCCGACGGCGTCCCAGGACTCCGCCCACTGCGGGGGGTAGACCTCTTCGAGCGCGGTGATGACGTCGGACAGTTTCGGCACCTGTCGAGACTACCGTGCGCGCGGGGGCGGTCGGGCCTCGGCCGATCGGGGGACGGGGGTGGGGACAGGGGATGGGGACGGGGGTGAGGACAGGGGCTGGGGCCGGGGACGGGGGTGGAACGTGACTGGGGGACGTGACTGGGGGGCGGGGGTGGGGGCGTTCGGGCGCGGGCGCCGGGGGCGTACAGGTGCGCGTCAACCTGCTGCTGGGGCGCGTGTCCGGGCTCGCGCGCGTCGTACGCGCTCGGGGCGCCGGGCGCCCGTTACTCACAGCAGTGTTCTCGTACGAATTCGAAACCGCCACTGGATCATCCTTACGAGTGAAGTGACCGGCTCGGCGTTGAGGCTTCGGTTTTCTCGAAACTAACTTCAGTCCTGCGAACGGGAGTTGCCCCGGCCGCCCCGACCGATCGGTCGACGGCCCGGTTGAGGACTCCCGTCCAGGAGCGGGACTCCCGCTCCTTTCGAGGAAACCGATCAGGCCGGGCCATCGCGCCGCGGATGCCGAGCAGGGCACCCGCGGCCGGGAGCCGAGACGAAGGGGTGTGGCGGCGGATGAGGGCGAGCACATCCCTCCGTACGGCCGGGGGCCGGGGATCGGCGGGGCATGGACCGGAGGCGACCGGTGCGTGGCCGGAGACGACGCGGGCGGCGCCGGCCGGCGCCGGAGGCCGGGGAGGCGGAAGCGACTGGGAGGTCACCGTCGGGGGCTTCTGGTGCACGGCCCGGCCGTCCGCGTCCGCACCCTTCTCCTCGCCCTTACCGGTTCCGCTCCAGGGGTGGAAGCTGCACGTCAGTGCGGCCTCGATGGTGGGTGGGGAGGTACTCGCGGCAGTGGTCCGGGTGCTCGCCGCGGACCCGTGCGGCTTCACGTTCGCCGCCACGGAGCAGCGGCTGCGTGAGCTCAACTCCCGTAACAGCGACCGGGGCTCCGCGGGGAAGTTCATCACCGTCCACCCGGCGGACGACGCGCAGTTCCAGCGGCCGGCGGCCGAACTGGACCGGGCCACGGCCGGACTGCCCGGGCCGGTGGTGCTGTCCGACCGGCCGTACCGGCCCGGCAGCCGGGTGCACTACCGCTACGGCGCGTTCGCGGCGCGGGCGGAACTGGGCACCGACGGGGAGTACCGCTCGGTGCTGCGCGGGCCCGGCGGGGAACGGGCCGAGGACGGGCGCGGCGGGTCGTTCCGGGCGCCGGGGTGGGTGCGGGATCCGTCCGCTGCTTCTGCTGCTGCTGCCCGGAGTCGCGGGGCCCGTGGGGTCCTGCCGGCCGGGCGCTACGCGGTGACCGCCGCCGTGCGGCACGGCGCCAAGGCGGGCGTGTTCCTCGGGCGGGAGGCGGCGAGCGGCACGGAGGTCGTGGTCAAGCAGGCCCGGGCGCACATCGAGGTCGACCGCGCCGGGACGGACGCCCGCGACGCGCTGCGGCGCGAGGCCGAACTGCTCGCCCGGCTGGACGGCCAGGAGCTGGCGCCGCGCGCCGTCGAACTGATCGAGCAGGACGACTCCGTCTTCCTGGTGCAGGAACGAATCGCCGGACAGCCGCTGGGCGCCTGGGTCGCCGCCCGGCTACGGCGCGACGGCAGCCCGGACGTCGACTGGGCCGAGGCCGGACCCGTGGTGCACGGGCTGCTCGACCTGGTCGAACGGGTGCACGACCAGGGGCTGGTACTGCGCGACCTCTCCCCCGGCAATGTGATGGTCCGCCCGGACGGCGGCCTGCGCCTGGTCGACCTCGAACTCGCCACCGAGACCGGCCGGGCGGCCGGAACCGCCGGCACCCCCGGCTACCGCGCCCCCGAACAGGGGCGGCTCGCCCTCGCGGGCACCAGCGTCGCCGACCCGGCCGTCGACCTGTACGCCCTCGGCGGGCTGCTCTTCCTGCTCGCCACCGGGCACGACCCGCTGCTGCCGGAGGACCTGCCGCACGCCCGACCGGTCACCGAACGCCTCGGCCGCTGGCTCGCCCTCGCGGCCCGCTCGGGCGCGACGGCGCGACGGCTGGCGCCCGTGGTGCTGGGGCTGCGGGCGGAGGAGCCGGAGCTGCGGTGGGGGGTGGCGCGGGTGCGGGAGGCGCTGGGCGGGCGGGACGGCAACGGGTTCGGCGCGCGCGACGGCGGCGGGCGGCAGGGCAGTGGGTGGCAGGGCAGTGGGCGCCAGGGCAGTGGGTGGCAGGGCAGTGGGTGGCAGGGCGGCGGCCTTGCGCGGCGGCCCGCGACCGCGTCCGCCGTCGTCGCTCCGCTGTGGCGCGCCGCCGGCGACACCGACGCGCTCGACCTCGCCCGGGCCGCCGCTCGGGCCGTACCGGCCGGCCGCTGGCACAGCGGGGTGAGCGCCTGCCACGGCCTGGCCGGCGACGGCGAGTACCTGCTGGACCTCGCCGAGGCCACCGACGATCCCGAATTCCTCGCCGGGGCCCACGAGTCGGGCCGCCTGATCGCCGCCCGCGCCGCCCTGCGCGACGGCCTGCCGACCCTCCCCGACGAGACGGGTACGGGCTGCGCCGCGGCCTACGGCACCGGCACCGCAGGGCCGTTGGCCTTCCTGCTCCGACTCCGTCACGGCGGCCCCCGGCTCCGGCTGGACCCGGTCTCCCCCGGCATTCGTCAACTCCCTTTCCGCACCACCGGGGTGAGCGAGGCATGAACGTGGCCACCCGCACCACCACCCGGGCACTGCGCCGGCTGAGCTTCTCCTTCTCCGCCGACGGCGGCCACGCGGCCTGCCTGGCCGCGGCCGCCGACAGCGGCTGGTACGTGGAGAGTTGGCGGCTTCCCGCAGACGGCTCGCCGGCCGCGCCGACCGCGCTGCCGCTGTCCGGCAACCGGTCGGAGCAACTGCGCTCACAGCTGGTCGCCCTGCCCGACGGTTCGGTCCTGGTCTGCCGGCACGACGGCGAACGGCACGACCTGGTCCGCCTCTCGTACGGCGAGAACGGCACCGTGGAACAGCAGTTGACCACACTCCGGATGCCCGGACTGCGGCTGCTGCCGCTCCCCGTACCACCCGGCGCCGACCCGCACAGCCCGGTGGCGATCGCCCTCGGCACCGACACCCGCCCGGCGACCAAAGCCTGGCTGGTCCGGGCCGACGGCAGCGAGCCCGTCCAGGTCGCTGAGATCCCCGGCCTGCACGGCGGCGGCGCCTGGCTGGACCACGCGGGCGCGCTGCTCGCGCTGGACCGGGTGGCCGGCGGGCTCGTCCGCAGCGTCGCCCTGGACCTGCGCAGCGGCACCACCACCCCGCTGCTGGAGATCGGCGAGCACAGCAACGACCGGCTGGTGCTGTTCGACCCGGACAGCCGCTTCGCGATGGTGCGCAGCGACGCACCCGGCACCGACCGGCTCGGCTGGGGCGTGCTGGGCGGCGGGGAGCCGCTGCGGTTCCCGGAATGCCTGCACGTCACGGGCATGGTCCTGCGCCCGGTCGCGCTGCGGCAGGCGGCGGACGGCCCCCGGGTCGCGGTGCAGATCGACCACGGCGCCGGGTCGGCGCTCGCCCTGTGGCGGCCCGCCGTCGGGCGACTGGACCCGCTGCCCGTCCCGCCCGGGCGGCTCGGCGCGGTCGGCCACTGGGACGGAGCGGGGCTGCGGCTCCCGTACTCCTCACCCGACCACCCGGCGGCACTGGCCACCCTGGACGTGGACGCCCTGCTGGCCCACGGCCCGGCCCCGACCGGCTCCACCCCGATTCCACTGCCGCTCCAACTCGCGCCCCTGGGCTCGGGGCTGCCCGGCCCGTGGCGGGACACCGCCCTGCCCTGGCAGCCCGGCGCGCAGCGCGCCCCCCGCACCCAGCCCGCCGGCTGGCGCCTGGACGGCAGCACCCCACCCGGCGACGGCGGCCGCTGGCAGCCCGCGCAGAGCCTCGAACTCGCCGGACCGGCCGGCCCGTTGGAGGCCGTGGTGTACGGCGGGGACGCCTGGCTGAGCAGCCCGCACCTGGTGCTCGCCCTGCACGGCGGCCCGGCCGACGCCTGGCGGCTGGAGTTCGACCCGGCCCTCCAGCGGATGGCCGCCGAGGGCCTGGCCGTGGTCGCCCCCAACCAACGCGGCTCCACCGGCTACGGGGTGCCGCACGCACTGGCCATCCGCGGCGCCTGGGGCGGACCCGACCTGGACGACGTGCTGTACCTGCTGGAAGGCATCGCCGGCCAACGGGCCGCGCTCGGCCTGGAACCACCCGCCCTGTTCGGGGTGAGCTACGGCGCGTTCCTGGCGCTCCTGGCGGCCGCGCACGCACCGGCCGAGCAGGTCGCCCGCTGCGCGGTGGTCGCACCGTTCCTGTCCGGCGCCCGACTGCTGGCCGAAGCGGCCACCCCCGTACGGGCGTTGACCACCCGGCTCGGCGGCGGCGAACCGATCCTGGACGCCCGCGGACCGCGCGACGTGCTCCAGCTCGCCCACCGGCTGAGCGCACCGCTGCTGGTGGTGCACGGCAACCGGGACGAGGTCGTACCGGTGAGCCAATCCCGTTCGCTGCGCCACGAGTTGCTACGGATCGGACGGGTCGAGGGCACGGACTTCCGGTACGTGGAGGCGGCCGGCTCCGGGCACGAGGTCCTGGCCGAGGAGGGCGCCGCGGTGCTGCACGAACTGCTGGCCGCGTTCCTGCGGACCGGCCGGCCGGGCTGACCCGCCCGACGCCCCCGGATCCCCAGTGGATCCCCAGTGGATCCGCTGCGGGCTCTCTCGGATCCGTTGACGGATCCCTCGCAGTTCCCAGACTCCCGGGCCCGTCACGGCCCGGGGCACCACCCCCGGTGCGGGCGGACCGGGTGCTGGTGTTGGACGGCGGGCGGGGGGGTGTCGGCGCGGCACGGCGATCTGCAGGTGCTGTCCCCGTTCTACCGCGAACTCGTGGGCCACTGGTTGGGTTCGACGCCGCCGGGCGGGGCGGGGCCCGCCTCGTGAGGTCGATAGGATCTCGTCGGTCCCGGCCGTTATGGTGGCCGGGGCACGGGCCGCGATCACCGGCTGTGGGCGCGTACCGGGCGCCCGATCGGGGACCCGACCGTGTGCCGCAGGCGCCGGACGGGCGCCGATGACCTGCACCCTCGCACGGAAGACGATCTCTCATGTCCGACACCCTCACCGACACCACCGGACCCGCGGTCAACGGGACCGACGCCGACGAGATGACGGCCGAGGACGCCGCGTCGCACGGCCGCCACCGGGGTGGCTCCGCCGCCGACGACTCCCCCGGGTCGGGCCCGCACGGCCGGCACCGCGCGGGCGGCGCCCGGGGCTGAGCCCGGCGGATCAGAACCGCGAGGGCCCGCCGGGGGCACACACCCCGGCGGGCCCTCGCGCGTCGGTCACGAGTCCAGCGAGACCACCGTCCGCAGTGCCTCGCCGCTGCGCATCTGCTCGATGGCCCGGTTCACGTCGGCGAGCCCGACCCGGTGGGTGATCATGCCGTCGAGGTCGATCCGCCCGGCCCGCCACAGGTCGACGACGAGGCCGATGGTGCGCGCCACCGGCGCCCCGCCGTACAGCGAGGGCAGTAGCCGCTTCTCGTTGAAGAACAGTTCTCCCATGGTGAATTGGGCGAGGTCGTCCTGGGCGCCGGCGCCGATGACGACGACCGCGCCGCCGCGCCGGGCCGCGTCGTAGCCGGCCCGGACGGTGGCCGCGCGGCCGACCGCTTCGAAGACGTAGTCGAAGCCGCCGCCGGGCAGGCCCTTGGCGAAGGGCTTGAGTTCCTCGGGGGCGATCGCCTCGGTGGCGCCGAAGGCGAGCGCCCGTTCGCGGCGGGAGGCCACCGGGTCGACGACGGTGATCCGGGCGGCGCCGCAGACCCGGGCGCCCTGGACGGTGGCCACGCCGACCCCGCCCGCGCCGATCACCGCGACCGAGGAGCCGGGCTCGACCCGGGCGGTGTTGACGGCGGCGCCGATGCCGGTGGTCACGCCGCAGCCGATGAGCGCGGCGGCCTCGTACGGCAGGTCGGCCGGCACCTTGATCACGGCGTCGGCGGTGACCACCACCTCCTCGGCGAAGGCACCGGTGCCGTAGAAGCCGGAGGCCTCGGTGCCGTCGCCGGCGAGCCGGAAGCCGGGGGCGCCGAGCCGCCGCAGGCTGGCGATGCAGAGGTGGCCGCGGCCGCGCTCGCAGTGGGCGCAGCGGCCGCAGGGGGCCATCCAGCAGAGCACCACACGGCCCCCGGGCTCGACGCCGCTCACGCCCTCGCCGACCTCGACGATGTCGCCGGCCCCCTCGTGCCCGGGGACGAACGGCGCGGGCTGCGGCAGTACGCCGTTCATCGCGGAGAGGTCCGAGTGGCAGAGGCTGGCGGCGCGCATCCGGACCCGCACGGTGCCCGGTCCGAAGCCGACCGCCGTGACGTCCTCGCGGACGTCGAGGGTGTCCTGGCCGGTCTTGTGCAGGACGGCTGCGCGCATGGGGCTGCTCCCGGTGTGCCTCGGGTCAAGGGTCGGGCCGATTCTGGCACGGCCGCCGGCACCCGACGAGAACGCGTTCCAGAACGGCCGAACGGGCAGGTGGGGCAGGAGGGGGACGGCGGCCGGCCCGCTACCGTCGAGTAGGGTCCGAGCACGTCCCGTCCGTCGTCCGAGCCCGAGGAGCACCGCATGTCCGACCTGCTGGAGGGCGCCCGACCGGCGCCGGAGGTACTGGCGGCGTTCGAGGCGGCCACCGGGTTCATGCCGGTGGACGAGGGCCTCGCGCTGTACGGGGCGGCGGTGGCGGCGGCGCGGCGCACCGGGCTGCCGGTGCTGGAGATCGGCACCTACTGCGGCCGCTCGGCGGTGCTGCTGGCCGCCGCGGCGCGGGAGGCCGGGACGGTGGCGCTGACCGTGGACCACCACCGCGGCTCGGAGGAGCAGCAGCCCGGCTGGGAGTACCACGACCCGACCCTGGTGGACCCGGAGGTCGGGCGGATGGACACCCTGCCCCGGTTCCGCCGCACCCTGCACGCCGCCGGGCTGGAGGAGCACGTGGTCGCGCTGGTCGGCCGCTCGCCGCAGATCGCCGCGCTGTGGGGCCGGCCGCTGGCCCTGGTGTTCATCGACGGCGGGCACACCGACGAGCACGCGACCGGCGACTACGAGGGCTGGGCGCCGCACCTGGCGCCGGAGGGCCTGCTGGTGGTGCACGACGTGTTCCCGGATCCGGCGGACGGCGGCCAGGCGCCGTACCGGGTGTACCTGCGGGCGCTGGCCGAGGGCTTCGAGGAGGTCTCGGTGACCGGCTCGCTGCGCGTCCTGCGCCGGGCCGCCGCGTAACGGACCGGGCAGCCGCGGGATCGCCCCCACCGCCCGGCCAGGATGCTCTAACGTCGTGCCGGGGCCGTCGGGCGGGGCTCGAACGGTACGGTGTCCGCGCGGCACCAGGCAGAGCACGGGACCAGGCAGAGCACGGCGCCAGGCAGAGCGCGGCGCATCGGCGGACGGTGGGGGCTAGCGGCACATGACGGACCAGCACAACACCGCTCCGGCGGTCTGGGACCCGACCGCGCGCGGCGGCGGCGGCGGCTGGGTCCGCAATCCGCAGCACCCGGACGCCGAGTCCGCCCCCGGCGCGCCGACCGCGCCCCCCGCCGCGGGCGCGGTCGGCGACCAGGGCCCGCCGCTGGGCGGCCGCCCGTACCTGTCCACCGCCCCGGGCTTCGGCCCGCCGCCGGACATGTCGGCGGCGGCCCCCGGACCGGCCGCCGGCCCCGGGGCGCCGACCACGGCCCTCCCCCGGGTCACCCCGCCGCCCCCGGGCGCGCCGCCGGCGGCCACGGCGTTCCCCACCCACGCGACCCCGCAGGACCGGGGCTCCCAGGGCGGGCCGCTCCCCGGCCCGGGGTACGTCTACCCGCCGCCGCCCCAGGCCGGCCCGTACCCGCAGGCCCCGAACCCGCACGCCCCGAACCCCCAGGGCGGCTACGGGTACCCCCCGCCCCCGTACCGGACCCAGCCGGACCACCCGACGGCCCACCCGGTCGACGGCGGGGACGACGAGGACCGCCCGGCCAACCGCAGGGCCCCGCTGCTGATCGGCTTCGCCGTGCTGCTGGTGCTGGCGGTCGGCGGCGGCCTGCTGTACGCGACCCAGGGCGGCGACAAGAACGGCCAGGCCGCGCCCGCCCCTTCGGCCGCCACCGCGACCGGCTCCGGCAATCCGCAGCCCGCCCCGGCGCCCACCGGTACGGACGCCGGGCCGAGCACCGCCGCGCCCACCGACTCGCCCGCCCCGACCGCGACCACCGCCGGTCCCGACGCCAAGGCCCAGGCGCAGGCGCTGGACGCGCTGCTGACCGAGGGCGGGAACGCCAGGACGCAGATCGGCAACGCGGTCGCCAAGGTGTCCAGTTGCCCCGCGAAGACCGACATCGACAGCGCGGTGCAGGTCTTCGACAGCGGGGCCAAGCAGCGCGACGGCCTGCTGACCAAGCTCTCCAAGCTGAGCGTCACCGACCTGCCGGGCGGCGCGGACGCGGTGAACTCGCTCAAGTCCGCCTGGCAGTTGTCCGCCGACATCGACCGGGCGTACGCGAGCTGGGGGCGTGCGGTCGCCGGCCAGGGCTGCTCCGGCAACGCGCCCACCACGGCGGACAAGAAGCACGCGGACGAGCTCAACCCGCAGGCCACCCAGGCGAAGAACGACTTCCTGACCAAGTGGAAGCCGATCGCCACGACGTACGGTCTCACCCCGCCCACCTCGGACAGGATCTGAACCACCCGTGACCGGCCCCACCTCCCGCACCCCCCGCCGTTCCGCCCTGCTGCGCGCCGCCACCGCGGTGGCCGTGGCCGTTCCGCTCTGCACGGCGGGCTGGCTGGGCTGGCACGCCCTGGACGACTCCGGCCCGGTGGGCGCCGCGACCTCCGCGTCGCCCACCACCGCCCAGTCCACCACCGCCCAGTCCACCGGCGTCCAGTCCACCGCCGTGACGCCCACCCAGCCCGCCACCCAGCCCACCGGCCAGGCCCCGGCCACCCCGGAGGCCCCGCCCACCGGCAGCACACCCACTGGCGGCGCCGCGACGACCACCCCCACCCCGGAGAGCTCGGCCGCCGACCTCACCGGCCGCACCGTCGTGATCGACCCCGGCCACAACCCCGGCAACGCCGCCCACCCCACCGAGATCAACCGTCAGGTGGACGTCGGCAACGGCCGCAAGGAGTGCGACACCACCGGCACCGAGACCAACGCGGGCTACACCGAGGCCGACTACACCCTGGACGTCAGCCGCCGGGCCCGGGCCCTGCTGGCCGCCCGGGGCGCCAAGGTGGTGCTGGTGCAGGACGGCGACCGCCCCTGGGGCCCGTGCGTCGACGAGCGCGCCCGGGCGGGCGCGGACGCGCACGCCGACGTCGCGGTCTCGGTGCACGGCGACGGCGGCCCGGCGAGCGGCAGCGGCTTCCACGTGATCATGCCCGCCAAGGTGGTGGCCGGAAAGGCGGACAACTCGGCGATCGTCGAGCCCTCGCACCGGCTGGGCCTGTTGCTGCGCGAGCACTTCCACGCCGCGACCGGCGAGCCCTACGCCGACTACATCGCGAACGACGGCCTGGACACCCGCTCCGACCTGGGCGGCCTCAACCTCTCCGCGGTTCCCAAGGTGTTCATCGAGTGCGGTAACATGCGCAACTCCGCGGACGCCGGACGGATGACGGACCCTCAGTGGCGCCAGCAGGCCGCCCAGGGGATCGCCGATGCGCTGGCCGCCTTCCTGACCACTCACTGAGTGGGCCCGGCAAGGGAGTTGGGACGTACGAGCCCGGTGGACGACAGCCCACCGCGTCCGCACGGTTTGCAACGACTTCGACCCATTGCCGAGCCCGCCGTGCACCGGCGGGACGGTTGGGCCTAGGCTTCTGGTCCGTTCGGGAGTTTCGGCCGGTCAGCACGACCGCGCGAAGCACCGTCCACGACACGTCAACGAGGGGAACGTAAGTGAATCTGCGCGCTCTCACCAGGGGAGACGCCGCCGTCGCAGGCGGGGCCGTCCTGCTCTTCATCGCCTCCTTCCTGCCCTACTGGACCGTCGACTGCAGCGGCCGGTACTGCGGGAACACCTCGCAGAACGCGTGGAGCACCGAGCTGTTCCCCATCCTGCCCTCGATCTACCTGCTGGGCATCGCCGCGGCCGTGCTGATCCTGGTGCAGCGTTTCCAGGGCCCGGCCGGCGCCAACCGCCAGGTGCTCGGCCTGCGGCTGGACCAGTGGGGCATCGCGTTCGCCGTGGCGGCGCTGTGGACCTCGCTCTGGGCGCTGGGCGGCGGCCCGTCCGCCGGCAGCATCAGCCACGGCTTCGGTGCCTGGCTCGGTCTGATCTCGCTGATCGTGCTGGCGGGTGCGGCCGCGGCCGCTCCGCTGGTGCCGGCGCTGAAGGCCCCGCTGGTCAGCGACCGCCCGGCGGCCGTCCCCTACCAGGGCGGCTACCCGATGCCGGGTCAGCCCGGCCACCCCGGCGCCCCCGGTCAGCCCGGCCCCGGCCAGTACGGCTACCCGGGCCAGGCCCACGACCCGGCCTTCGGCGGCCAGCCGGCCGGTGGCTACGGCTACCCGGCCGCCGGCCAGCCGCAGCCCGGCCAGATGCAGCCCGGTCAGCCGGCGCAGCCGCAGGACGCCGGTGTCCCGGCCCCGCAGCCGATCCCGGCCGCCCAGCAGCAGGCCGCCCCGGCGGCGGACTTCCAGCCGTTCTGGTTCGCCGTGCCGGCCCCGCGCCAGCTGGCCCCGAAGGACAACCCGGCCGGTGCCCCGGTCGGCGAGGTCGTGCCGGGCACCTGGTACCTGGCCGTCGAGCAGCGCGGCGCGGCCCTGGTCGCCCAGCTGCCGGACGGCAGCCAGGGCGTGCTGGCCGACACCGCGGGCATCCAGCGCGGCTGACGCCGTCGTCCGACGGACGTCCGGACATGACGAAGGGGCGGGACCGGTGATCCGGTCCCGCCCCTTCGTCATGCTCCGGAGGCCCTCAGCAGCAGTCCTGGACCACCAGCCCGGCGGGCAGCTGCTCCCCGCCGAAGACCGCGACGGTCGCCGGGTCCCCGCCGAGCGCGGCCACCGCGAGCAGCAGCGCCCCGGCCGTCCAGGTGGTGCGCTCCTCGGGCCAGATCGCGTCGTCCTCGAAGACGTACCCGGTCCAGTACGAGCCGTCCTCGTGCCGCAGGTGCCGCTGGATCCAGCGCAGGATGTCCACCGCGCGGTCGGACTGGCCGATCGCCCAGAGCGCGAGGGCCAGCTCGGCGCTCTCGCCGCCGGTCACCCACGGGCGGTCGCTGACGCAGCGCACGCCGAGGCCGGGGACGACGAAGCGCTCCCAGTCCCGCTCGATCCGCGCCACCGCCGCGTCGCCGCGCAGGCCGGTGCCGAGCACCGGGTAGTACCAGTCCATCGAGTAGCGGCCCTTGTCGAGGAACCGCTCGGGGTGGTGGGCGACGGCGTGCCCCAGCCGGCCGGCCGCGAGCTCCCAGTCGGGCTGGGGCTCCTCCAGGTAGTCGGCGACGGCCAGCCCGCAGCGCAGCGCGTGCAGGATGCTGGACGAGCCGGTGAGCAGCGCCTCCTGGGTGGCGGCGCCGTCCTCGTCGACCCGCCAGGCGATCGGGCCGCCGGTCAGCCGCAGGCCGACGATGAAGTCCAGCGCCCGCCGGACCACCGGCCAGATCCACTCCAGGAAGGCGTCGTCGCCGGTGCTGAGGTGGTGGTGCCAGACCCCGACCGCGATGTACGCGCAGAAGTTGCTCTCCTTGGCGTGGTCGGTGACCTCGCCGTCGGTGTACGCGGCGTACCAGGAGCCGTCCGGGTTCTGCCGGGCGGCGAGCCAGCGGTAGGCGGCCTCGGCCGCGGCGTGCTCGCCGGCGGTGTCGAGGGCCATCGCGGCCTCGGTGTGGTCCCAGGGGTCGAGGTGGTGGCCGGCGAACCAGGGGATGGCGCCGTCGGGGCGCTGCTCGGCGAGGATGCTGCGGACGGTGTCGGCCGCCTGCTCGGCGTCCAGCACCCCGTCGAGCAGCAGCACCTCGGGGACGGCGGCGGTCATGCGCCCGACCGACCGGACTCGGCGCGGTGCGGCTTCGTGGCGTAGGCGACGAAGCTCTTGCCGATGACCGGGTTGAGCGCCTTCTCGGCGGCCTTGGTGATCGAGCTGATCACCGGGGTGCCGACGATGTCCCAGACCAGTAGCTGGTGGTAGGCCTTGACCGGCAGCGCCTTGTCGTTGTCCACGCCGAGGGCGCACTTGATCCACCAGTACGGCGAGTGCAGCGCGTGCGCGTGGTGGGTGCCGTACGGCTCCAGGCCGGCGTCCTTGAGCTTGCCGAGCAGTTCGTCGCCCCGGTAGATCCGGATGTGGCCGCCCTCGACCTCGTGGTACTCGTCGGACAGCGCCCAGCAGATCTTCTCCGGCAGCCAGCGCGGCACGGTGACGGCGAGCAGGCCGCCCGGCTTGAGGACCCGGAACATCTCGTTGAGCACGCCCTTGTCATCGGGTATGTGCTCCATCACCTCGGAGATGATGATCTTGTCGAAGTAGTCGTCCTCGAACGGCAGCGCCAGCGCGTTGCCCTCCATCGCGACCGCCGACGCGCCCTCGGGGGCCTCGCCGGCCAGCTCCATCGCGGCGAACCACTTCTTGACCTCGGCGATCTCCTCGGCGTTCTGGTCGAGGGCGATCACGTTGGCGCCGCGGCGGTAGCACTCGAACGCGTGCCGGCCCCCGCCGCAGCCCAGGTCGAGCACCCGGTCGCCGGGGGCGAGCGGGAAGCGCGAGAAATCGACGGTCAGCACTGCAGGGCTCCCATTCCTATTGCTACCAAGCGATCCTGACGCTTCGTCAGACCGCTTCGTCAGGTCAACGCTCCGCCGGTCCGGCGCCTCTCGCCCGGGCTCGGCCTCGGAGCCGCGCCCGACTTCGACACCACGCCCGGCCTCCACACCGCGCCCGGCCTCGACACCGGGCTCAGGGCACGTACCGCCAGCCCGGCCCGGAGCGGGCCCGGGCACCGACGCCGGTGGCGATCGCCGCGCGGTACGCCTCGGCGGTCAGCTCGGCGGCCCGCTCCCAGGTGAACCGGGCCAGCACCCGCTCCCGGCCGGCCGCGCCGAGCTCGGCGCGCAGCTCCGGGTCGTCCAGCAGCCGGCCGAGCGCGGCGGCCAGCGCGTCCGCCTCCCCCGGCGGCACGGCCAGGCAGGTCTCACCGTCCGGCCCGGCCACCTCGGGGATCGCCCCGCCGGTGGTCGCGACCAGCGGGGTGCCGGTGGCCATCGCCTCGGCGGCGGGCAGCGAGAAACCCTCGTACAGCGACGGGACGCAGGCCACCTCGGCCGAGCGGTAGAGGTCGACCAGCTCCTGGTCGCTCAGGCCGGTGCGGAACTCGATGTGCTCCGCCAGCCCGAAGCGGCGCACCGCCTCGGCCACCGGCCCGTCCTCCTTCTGCGGCTTGCCGACCACCACCAGGTGGGCCTCCCGCTCGGTGCGGACCTTGGCCAGCGCCTCGACCAGGAACACCAGGCCCTTGAGCGGCACGTCCGCGCTGGAGGTGGTGACGATCCGGCCGGGGACCCGCTCGATCTCCGACGAGGGCGACCAGAGCCGGGTGTCGGCGCCGATCGGCACCACCGAGATCGCGCGGGGGGCGGCGCCCAGGTGCTCGGCGATCTCGCGCTGCGAGGTGCCGGAGACGGTGATCACGTGGTCCAGCCGGGCCGTGACCCGGCGCTGCATCCGGGTGAAGGCGTACCAGCGGCGCAGCGAGAGCCGCTTGACCCGGGTGGTCGCCGCGTCCAGCTCCAACTGCCGGTCCACGGTGATCGGGTGGTGGATCGTGGTGACCAGCGGGAAGCCGTGCCGGGCCAGACCGAGCAGTCCGTAGCCGAGGGTCTGGTTGTCGTGCACCACGTCGTAGCGGCCCTTGTGCCGGGCCAGGTACCGGCGGGCGCGCAGCGAGAAGGTGAGCGGCTCGGGGAAGCCGCCGGTGCGCATGGTGGCGAACTCCAGCACGTCCACCGGCCCGCGGAACTCGTCGCGGGCGGGCGTGCGGAACGGGTCGTCGGCGCGGTAGAGGTCCAGGCTGGGCAGCTCCACCAGGCGGACCGTGCCCGGGCCCTCGACCTCGTCCAGCACGGGGTAGGGCTGGGCGCCGATCACGTCCACGTGATGGCCGAGCCGGGCCAGCTCACGGGCGAGGTGCCGTACGTACACGCCCTGACCGCCGCAGAACGGGTCCCCGCGGTATGACAGCAGGGCAATCCGCAGCGGCTGCGCGGTCATCCTCGGCCCTCATCTCTGGCTGCTATCGGTGCGAGCGGCGCCAACGGCGACGCTGGTCGCTAAAGTAGATCAGGTTTCAGTGGCGGTGGAACTCGTCATCGACCGTGTGAACAATGAGAGACCTCGAAGATACCGGCCCGTAGCTTTCGCTCAGGAGCCAGGGCTGGTGATTCCCGCCACGCCGGGCCCGACCGACCGCGACCGACCGCCGGCCGCTCCGGGCCGACCTTTCTGGAGCACGCCGCCACCCACGCGCCCCCGGGAGCACCCTTGCCGTCGCCGACCACGCCCGTGAGTCCCGCCACCCCTCCGCAGGGCGAGCCGCCGCTGTCCGCGCGCCAGGCCGAGCGGCGCCGGCGCATCCTGCGCGCCGCCACCGCGCTGGCCGCCCGCGGCGGGTACGAGGCCGTGCAGATGCGGGAGGTCGCGGAGAGCGCGCAGGTCGCCCTCGGAACGCTGTACCGGTACTTCCCGTCCAAGGTCCACCTGCTGGTCGCGGTCATGCTGGAGCAGTTGCAGGAGCTCCAGGAGCACATCCGGCGGCACCCGCCGGCCGGCCCGGAACCCGCGCCCAGGGTCGCCGACACCCTCACCCGGGCCTTCCACGCGCTGCAGCGCGAGCCGCTGCTGGCCGAGGCGATGGTCCGCGCGATGTGCTTCGCGGACCGCTCGGTCGGTGCCGAGGTGGACCTGGTCAGCGCCGCCACCGGACAGCTCATCCTGGACGCGATCGGGCAGTCCGGCCCACCCAGCGACAGCCAGCGCGCGGCCGTCCGGGTGATCGAGCACACCTGGCACTCGGCCCTGGTCGCCTGGCTCTCCGGGCGCGCCTCGATCGCCGAGGTCCGGGCCGACCTGCACACCGCCGCCCGGCTGCTCACCCTGCCCTGACCCCGCGCCGAGGAGCCCGGCCGGCGGCCGATTACTGGAACCTGTTCCTGTCCCCGCCCGCTCCCGCGACCCGCGCGCCGCGACCCGGCGGCTAGAGTCGACGGGCAGCACAACTCCATCCCGCTCCTCCCCCGGGGAAAGCCGGTGCGAATCCGGCGCTGACCCGCAACCGTGAACCCGAGCGCGCCCCCGCGCGCCGGACGAGCCGGAACACCCGGGGAGGGACGAGCGGCGAGCCGGACGCCCACGCGCCCGGCACCCGTCGAGGACTACGGAACGGCCCCGCCCGGGCCCCCACCGCTCACCGAAAGGCACACCCGCACCATGCTGACCGCCGCCCGCCTGGGCGCCGCCGCCCTGTCCGCCGCGCTGCTCACCGGCCTCGCCGCCGCACCGGCCCTCGCCGACGCCGCCCCGCCCACCGTCCCGGACGGCCTGTACGGCAAGAGCGACCCGACGTACGACGGCGTCTGGCGGCAGTCCCTCGCGCTCACCGCGCTGACGACCGCCAAGATCACCCCCGCCGACTCCGCCGTCGGCTGGCTCACCGGGCAGCAGTGCGAGGACGGCGGCTGGCCCTCCTACCGGGCCCCCGGCGCCGCCTGCGACGCCAAGTCCGAGGACAGCAACGCCACCGCCGTCGCCATCCAGGCCCTGGTCGCCCTCGGCGGGCACCAGCCCGCCGTCGACAAGGGCGTCCAGTGGCTCAAGGCCAACCAGAACACCGACGGCAGCTGGGCCTACAACCCCGGCAGCCCGGGCGACGCCAACTCCACCGGACTCGTCGTCAACGCCCTGTTCGCCGCCCGGACCGACCCGGCCGGCGTCGCCAGGCCCGGCAACGGCGGCGCCGGCAAGAACGCCTTCGACGGCCTCGCCCGCTTCCAGCTCGGCTGTACCGCCCCCGCCGACCAGCGCGGCGCCTTCGCCTACCAGCCCGACCCGGCCGCCGGCACCCTCGCCCCCAACACCCTCGCCAGCGCCCAGGCCGCCCTCGCCGCCGCCGGCGGACACCTGCCGGTCGCCGGCTCGGTGCGCGCCGACGCCACCGCCAAGCCCCTCGCCTGCGCCGACGGCTCCGCGCCCGCCACCATCCCGCACGCCGAGGCCGGCGAGGCCGTCAGCGCCTACCTCTCCACCCAGCTCGAGGCCGGCGGCGACCACCTCACCCTCACCACCCCGGGCGCCGACCCCAAGCCCGACTACACGGCCACCGCCTGGGCCGCCCTCGCCCTCACCCAGAGCGGCCACCCCGACCAGGCCACCGCCGCCGTCGGCTGGCTGGAGGGGCAGGGCGCCACCTGGACCAAGAACGGCACCGACGCCGGAGCCACCGCCACCCTGCTCCTGGTCTCCCAGGCCGCCCACCACGAGGACGCCGCCCTCACCGGCCAGCTCACCGCCCTCGGCCCGGCCCCCAAGGCCAACGCCGCCGCCGCGGACACCGCCCCGGCGCAGAAGAAGGACGAGGGCTTCGGCAAGCTCTGGCTGATCGTCGTCGGCGCCCTCATCGGCATCGGCGGCGGCCTGCTGCTCAGCCTCCAGCGCAAGCGCAACCCCAACCTCTGATGGGTCACCTCCCCGACGCCCCGCCGGCCGGGGCCCCGGCCCGCCGCCCCGCGCGGCGGGCCCTGGCCGCCGTACTGCTGCCGCTGGTCGGGGCGCTGGTGCTGCTCGCCGCCGCCGCGCCCGCGCAGGCCGCCGGGTACCGGTACTGGTCGTTCTGGCACGGGGCCGACGGCGGGGCGTGGACGTACCAGCAGCAGGGGCCGGCGATCGCCGTGCCGCCGGACGGCTCGGTGGACGGCTGGCGGTTCGCCGTCAGCCCGGACGGCGGGCAGGACGCCGCGAAGCCGCGCACGGCGGCCCGGTTCGACGAGATCTGCGCCGCCACGCCCGCCCAGGACGGCCGCAAGCGGGTCGCCGTGGTGCTGGACTTCGGGACGGCCGAGGACGCCGGCGCGTCCGCCGCGCAGCCGCCCGAGCAGCGGACCGCCTGCGCCAGCCTGGCACCGCGCGCCACCTCGGCCGAGCTGCTGGCCGCCGTCGCCCCGCCGCTGCGCTACGAGTCCAACGGCATGCTGTGCGCCATCGCCGGCTACCCCACGGCGGGTTGCGGCGACCAGCTCGGCGCGCCGGCCGCCCAGCCGGACGGTCCGAAGGGCGCGGCCGGCGGCGGCCCGGACCTCGGCCTGGTCGCCGGTGGCGCGCTGGTCGTCGTCCTCGCCGGTGGCGCCGTCTGGCAGGCGCGCCGCCGCCGCTCCTCCTAGGGAGTGTCCTGTGGACCTTTGCCGGGTCCGCGACGCCCTGCGCCGACGAGATCCACGAGACACTCCCCGACCCCGTTCCCAGGACAGATCCGTGAGCAGCCCCACCCGTAGCACGCGCCCACCCGTCGGCCCGCGCCAACTGCACCCCGGGGCCTGGTGGTTGTGGGCGCTCGGGCTGGGCGCGGCGGCGACCCGCACCACCAACCCGGTGATCCTGCTGCTGCTCGCCGCGACCGCCGGGTACGTGGTCGCGGCGCGCCGCGGCGACGCGCCCTGGTCGCGTTCGTACGGGGCGTTCCTGCGGCTCGGCCTGCTGGTGCTCGGCATCCGGCTGGTCTTCGCGGTGCTGCTGGGCTCGCCGATCCCCGGCACCCATGTGCTGTTCACGCTGCCCGAACTCCCGCTGCCCGCCTGGGCGCAGGGGGTGCGGATCGGCGGGCGGGTGACGCTCGAAGGGCTGCTGTCGGCCCTGTACGACGGGCTACGGCTGGCCACCCTGCTGGTCTGCGTCGGCGCCGCCAACTCCCTGGCCAGTCCAGCCCGGCTGCTGCGCGCCCTGCCGGGCGCGCTCTACGAGGCGGGGGTGGCCGTGGTGGTGGCGATGACCTTCGCGCCGAACCTGGTCGCCGACGTCCGCCGGCTGCGCGCCGCCCGGCGGCTGCGCGGCCGTACCGACCGGGGCGTCGCGGCCGTACTGAGCGTCGGACTCCCCGTCCTGGAAGGCGCGTTGGAGCGGTCGATCGCCCTGGCGGCGGCGATGGACACCCGCGGCTTCGGCCGCACCGCCGACGTCCCGCGCCGACTGGCCCGGGCCACCGCCGCGCTCACCCTGGCCGGACTGCTCGGGGTCTGCCTGGCCGCGTACGGGCTGCTGACCGCCGGGGGCGCCGGCTGGGCGCTGTCGGTGCTGCTGCTCGGCCTGGCCGCGGCCTTCGCCGGACTGCTGCTCGGCAACCGGCGGTCCGTCAGATCACGCTACCGGCCGGACCCCTGGGCACTGCCGGAGTGGCTGACCGCCGGCTCCGGCGCGGCCGTGGCGGCCCTCGTCACCCACCTGGCCTCGCGGGATCCGGCCGCCTTCGCCCCCACCGTCGTCCCGCCGACCGTCCCCGCGCTGCCGCTGGCCGCCGTCCTGGCCGTACTCCTCGGCCTGGTACCGGCGTTCGCCGCCCCGACCCCGCCCCGGAGGGCCTCGTGATCACCTTCGAGCAGGTCTCCGTCCGGTACGCGGACGCCGCCGCACCCGTGCTCTCGAACCTCGACCTCACCGTCCCCGAGGGTGAACTCTGCCTGCTGGTGGGCCCGTCGGGCTCCGGCAAGTCCACCCTGCTGGGGACGGTCAGCGGCCTGGTGCCGCACTTCACCGGCGGGGTGCTGCACGGCCGGGTCACCGTCGGCGGCCGGGACACCCGCGAACACCGGCCTCGCGAACTCGCCGACCTGGTCGGCACGGTGGGCCAGGACCCGCTGGCGCACTTCGTCACCGACACCGTCGAGGACGAACTCGCCTACGGCATGGAGTCCCTGGGCCTGCCGGGCGACGTCATGCGGCGCCGGGTCGAGGAGACCCTCGACCTGCTCGGCCTCGCCGACCTGCGCGACCGCGCCCTCGGCTCGCTCTCCGGCGGCCAGCAGCAGCGCGTCGCCATCGGCTCGGTGCTCACCGTGCACCCGCGCGTACTCGTCCTGGACGAGCCCACCTCGGCGCTCGACCCGGGCGCGGCCGAGGAGGTGCTGGCCGTGCTGCAGCGGCTCGTGCACGACCTGGGCACCACCGTACTGATGGCCGAGCACCGGCTGGAGCGGGTCGTCCAGTACGCCGACCAGGTGCTGCTGCTGACCCCGGGCGAAGCACCCGTACTCGGCGAACCGGCCGAGGTGATGGCCCACTCCCCCGTGCACCCGCCGGTGGTCGGCCTCGGCCGACTCGCGGGCTGGCGGCCGCTGCCGCTGTCCGTCCGCGACGCCCGGCGCAAGGCTTCGTCGTTGCGTGCCGAGCTGGACGGGCGGGCGCCCGCCGCCGTCGGCGCCCCGAGCGGTGCCCCGATCGCCGCCACCGACCGCCTCGCCGTCCGGCGCGGCACGGTCCAGGCCCTGCGCGGGATCGACCTCACGCTGCGCCCCGGCGAGATCGCCGCCCTGATGGGCCGCAACGGCGCGGGCAAGTCCACCCTGCTCGGCAGCCTGGTCGGCCTGCACGCCCCCACCTCCGGCACCGTCACCGTCGGCGGCCGCGCCCCGCACCGCACCCGCCCGGCCGAACTGATCCGCCACGTCGGCCTCGTCCCCCAGGACCCGCGCGACCTGCTGTACGGCGAGAGCGTCACCGCCGAGTGCGCCGCCGCCGACGCGGACGCGGGCGCCGTCCCGGGCACCTGCCGCGCCCTGGTCGAACGGCTGCTGCCCGGCATCGCCGACACCACCCACCCCCGCGACCTCTCCGAGGGCCAGCGCCTCACCCTCGCCCTCGCCGTCGTCCTCACCGCCCGGCCCCCGCTGCTGCTCCTGGACGAGCCGACCCGCGGCCTGGACTACGCCGCCAAGGCCCGGCTGGTGCGGATCCTGCGCACGCTGGCGGCCGAGGGGCACGCCGTCCTGCTGGCCACCCACGACGTCGAGCTGGCTGCCGAACTCGCCCACCGCACCCTGATCCTGGCCGAGGGCGAGATCGTCGCGGACGGCCCCACGGCGTCGGTGGTGGTCTCCTCGCCCGCGTTCGCGCCCCAGGTGTCGAAGGTGCTGACGCCCGGGCCGTGGCTCACCGTCCAGCAGGTCGCGGAGGCGCTGAGCGCATGAACAGCCGTCCCGTCCCGCTCGGCCGCCGCTCCGCCGCCGCCCTGCTGCTGGTCTCCCTCGTCGGCGTGACGGCCTTCGGCTGGCCGCTGCTCGCCTCCACCGGGTCCGCGCTGGTCGGCCACTCCGCCGACGCGCCCTGGCTGTTCGCGCTGCTGCTGCCGCTGCTGCTGGCCGTCGTCATCGCCCAGATCTCCGAAGGACGTTCGGCGGGCGGCGGCGCACCCGGGCTGGACGCCAAGTCCGTCGCCCTGCTGGGCGTGCTGGCGGCGGCCGGTGCGGCCCTGCGCCCACTCGGGGCGGGGACGGCGGGCCTGGAGCCGATGTTCTTCCTGATGGTGCTGTCCGGGCGGGTGCTGGGGCCGGGGTTCGGCTTCGTCCTCGGCTCGCTGTCGATGTTCGCCTCCGCGCTGCTCACCGGCGGGGTCGGGCCCTGGCTGCCGTTCCAGATGCTCGCCATGGGCTGGGTCTGCCTCGGCGCGGGCCTGCTGCCGGGATCGGCCACGCTGCGCGGGCGGCGCGAACTCCTGCTGCTGGCCGGGTACGGGGCGCTGGCCTCGGTGGTGTACGGCACGATCATGAACCTCCAGGGCTGGCCGTACATCGGCGGGCTGGCCGGCTCCATCTCCTTCCACCCCGGCGACCCGCTGCCCGCCAACCTGGTCCGCTTCGCCGCCTACTGCCTGACCACGTCGCTGGGTTGGGACCTGCCGCGCGCCGCGCTCACCGTCGTGCTCTGCCTCACCCTCGGCACGCCGGTGCTGCGCGCCCTGCGCCGGACGACCCGGCGGGCGGCCTTCGACGCGCCGGTCGACTTCCGTCCGCCGCCGGCCGGGTGAACACTCCGCGCCGCACACCGCCCCGATGCCGTTCGTCCACGATCATCGCGACCGTGATCCGAACCCTCGCCCGCACCACCGCCGTCACCGCGACGGCCCTCGCCCTGGCCGTCGCGCTCGCCTCCCCGGCCGCCGCCGTCACCTTCATCGGCCGCGACGTCCCCCGGCCCGCCACCATCGCCCCCGGCCGGAGCGCGCCCGTACCGTGGACGTACCAGAACACCGGCGGCACCGGCCTGCTCCCGCCCGCGGGCATGACCGCCGTCTTCACCGCCCCCCACGGCACCACCTTCGCCCCGCAGACCACCGTCCCCACCGAGTACGCCGGCGACGGCCACTCATGGACCGGCAACAACGTCGGCCTGCGCAACTGCGCGCTCAGCAACGGCAACCAGACCCTCAGCTGCGAGGGCTACGGCCGCAACGGCGGCAACAGCGGCTGGCCGGCCAACGGCTACTTCCGCTTCTCACCGACCGTCACCGTCGACCCGTACACCCCGTACGACACCTCGCTCCCCCGGGGCACCGGCAGCTTCCGCTACGCCCGCCCCGACAACGGGACGATCTACACCATCGACGACGGCACCCTCAACGTCCACACCCCGCCCCTGGCCACCACCGCCAAGTGCCTGGACGTCGGCAACGCCCGCTACAACGCCGACGACGTCCGCATCTGGCAGTGCCTCGACCACACCAACCAGCGCTTCGTCCTGGACGAGGGCCGGGTGAAGGTCGCCGACACGGTGGGCACGGCACAGGAGATGTGCCTCGACGCCGACTACACCGGTGAGAACGGCGACAACGTCCGGATCTGGGCCTGCGAGTACACCCAGGCCGGCCGCGCCAACCAGACCTGGCTGCTGCGCGCGGGCTCCTTCGTCCTGCAACGCACCGTCGGCACCGCCGACGAGATGTGCATCGACGTCGGAGCCGACCGCGACGACGGCGACACCGCCTTCCTCGCCACCTGCGGCGCCACCGACCCCGACCAGAAGTTCGTGGTGGAACGCGGCTACATCAGGGTCCGCGACACCCTCTGAGCGGGCCCGGCACTAGGGTGAACGTTCGAACCGCCAGCCAGAACGGGAGTTCACCCCAGTGCCCGACGAGCCCCTCGACCTCGACCTCGACGAAGACGAAGACGAAAACGACGAGGACGAGGACGCATACGAGGACGATCCCTGGATCGTCGCGTACTGCCCCGTCGGTCCCGAACTCGCCGCGCAGCTCGTCGAGATGGCGGAACTCGACTGGACGGACGACGACGCCGGCCGGCAGGCCCTGACCGACGCCGGCTGGCGCTCCCGCCCCCTCCCGGACGACCTCGACGGGACGGCCTACACGCCCGCCGGCCACGTCGGGTACGGCGACGACTGCCTCTTCCTGCCCTTCGCGTACGAGTACTACGTGCACCCCGCCGGGGCGATGGCAGAGGACTTCTGGGGCACCCTCCCCGGCTGGCAGCGCAGCACCGACCAGGAGACCGACACCTTCAACGACCAACTGGACGCGGTCGCCGCCCAGTTCACCACCCTGCTCGGCCCGCCCGACCACGACGTCAGCCACGACCGACGACCGCACTCCAACGGCGTCTGGCGCTACCGCGTCTGGCGCCGCGGCTCCAACGCCCTGGTGGTGGCCCCGGGCCTGGACCCCTTCTCGTACTCCCAGTTCGAGCACGCCTTCATCCAGATCCGCCCCCTCCCGGCCGACGCCCCGCTGCCGCCCGCCGACGAGCTGCCCGACTTCTTCATCTGGTAACCGCCCGGCGGCCGCCGCGCGCTCGCCCGGCCCTCGCGCGGGAAGTCGGCCGGGCCGACTTCCCGCACAACGGGAACGGCACCGGTCAGACGAGGCCCTTGGCCGGCTCGCCGGCCGGGAAGGCGTCGAGGACGGCGACGTCGGCGGGCTCGGCGAGGGCGGCGGCGAGGACGGCGCCGAGGGCCGCCAGCGGAGCGCCGGCGCTGTGGGCGTCGAGGGTGGCCTGGTCGCTCCACTTCTCGACCACGGTGACGCGGTCGGGGCCGGCGTGGACGGCGTAGAGCTCACAGCCGGGCTCGGCATGGATGGCCGGGGTGTGCTGCTCGAAGGCCGCGAGGACTTCGTCGCGGTGGCCGGGCTTGGTCCTGAGGGTGGCGATGACGATGGGCATGTGGCTCTCCTCCTGGGTCAGGTGATCACACTAACGAGGGCGATCGGCGCCGTTCTGGCGGCCCGGCGGCGGTCGGAACCGCGCCGGCCACCCCGTACGGCTGCGACGGCCCCGACGGCCCCGGGCGGCAGCCGTAGCGCCTCACCAGTCCAGGGCGGACCGGGCAAGGGCCGTCAGCGCGAGCGAGGCCGGGAGTTCGACGAGCAGGGCCATCGCGAGGGCGGTGTACCAGGCGCCGCCGCCCTCGGCGGTCATCACGTCGAACCAGGCGTCGAGCAGGAGCAGGGTGGCGGCCGCGGCGGCGGCCAGGGCGGTGAGACGGGAGCGCCGGACGAGCAGTCGGCCGGTGGCGACCAGCCCGGCGACCTGGAGGACGTCCAGGCCGACCCACGCCGTGGACCAGTTCCTGACCTCGGCCTGCCCCCGAGTGATCGATCCGAGCACCAGGATCCAGGCGAAGAGCAGGGCCGAGACGGCGAGCAGGGCTCCGGCGAGGAGTCTGCGCGTGCGGTCGGCCGCCGGGTGTTCCGATCCCACGTGGCCGAGCGCCGCGCGCAGCGACCGGCCGTCCCCCGTTGATGCTTTCATGATCCAAAATCTACCCACCTCCCCCGCGACACGCGACGGGCAGGGCGCACCGAGGGCCGGATCCGCGAGTCACAGTGACGTTCGGCCGCGAACGACGCCCACTCCGCGCCGCCGCCCGGAATCCGCTCCACCGGGGTTCCTCACGAACCGTTCGGATTACCCGAACGCAGCCGTACGCTGTCCCGCAACACCGGCAGCATCATCGCGAACACAACAACGCCCTGACGCACCACACGACAACGCACCACACGACAACGCGACACATCGACACGAGCCGCACCACGAACCGCAAGCGGGCCGGGCGCGCCGAGCGAGCCATCCGACCACAGGCGGGCGTTTCGGGGAACCGGAGAAACCAGTGGAACTTCGTCAGTTGCGGGTCTTCGAAGCCGTGGCCACCCACCGCACCGTCACCGCCGCCGCCGTGGCGCTCGGCCTCGCCCCCTCCTCGGTCTCCGAGCAGATCCGCACCCTCGAACACAGCCTGGCCGTCGAGCTGTTCGACCGGGCCCCGCACGGCATGCCCCTCACCGCGGCCGGCGAACGGCTGCTGCCCTGGTCCCGCAGACTGCTCGACCAGGCCGAACTGGCCCGCCGCGAGGTGACCGCCGACCGCGCCCGGCTCCGGCTCGGCGCGCTGGAGACCATAGCGGCGACCCACGTACCGGCCGTGCTGGCCCGGCTCGCCGAACGCCGCCCCGACCTCGACGTCTCCCTGCACACCGACACCGCCCGGGACGGTCTGCTCGGCGGCGTCGCGGCCGGGGCCCTGGCGGCCGCGCTCATCCTGGACAGCGCCGGCCCGCTCGGCGAACTCGGCTTCTACCTGCCGCCCGCCCCGCTCGACCACCTCGACCTCAAGGAAGTCCCGCTCGCCCTGGTCGTCGCCCCGACCCACCCGCTCGGCGGCGCCACCACCCTCACCCGCGAGGACCTGCGCGGCCGGCGCCTCCTGGTGAACGCCCCCGCCTGCTCCTTCCGGCTCGCCGGCGAACGCCTGCTCGGCAACGACGTCGAACGCGTCCGCACCGGCGGCATCGCCGTCACCCGCGCCTGCGCCGAACAGGGCCTCGGCGTCGCCCTGCTCCCCGACTTCGCCGTCCAGGACGCCCTGACCGCCGGCACCCTCGTCCGTCTCCCGCTCGCTCCCCCACCCCTCCGCCTCCGCCTCGTCTGGCGCGCCGACCGCGACACCGTCCCCGGCCTACGCGAGGCCCTCTACGCCGCCGCGGCCTGAACTCCCGTGCCCGACGGGCAGGTTGGTGGCATGCTGGACGAACGACCAACGGGGGAAGGGGAACCAGCATGAAGCGCACCATCGCCGGGACGCTCGCCGCCGCAGCGCTGGCGGCACTCGGAGCACTCCTGCTCGGCGGGGCCGCCGTCGCCGACACCGGCGAGTACGTCCACCAGAACGCCTGGATGGGTTCGCCGTTCAGGGCGCACCCGGTCGGCCCGGACGGGATCGAGTGGCCCGACGACTGACGGACCGGACGGCGAACGGCGCGCCCCGCAACCCCGGGACGCGCCGTTCATCAAGCCCGGCCCGCCGGATCAGGCCTTCGGGCCCGCCGACTGGACGACCTCGAAGGACCACAGCGTGGACCCGGAGGCGGCCGGCCGCTTCGGGGCCTCGCCACCCTCACCGCCACCGCGGTGGGCGGCCTGCATCGGGCCCTCCATCCAGGCCTTGAAGTCCTCCTCGCTGCGCCAGCGGGTGTAGACCAGGTACTGGTCGGTCCCCTCGACCGGACGCAGCAGCTCGAACCACTCGAAGCCGTCGGAGTTCTCCACCGCGCCGGCCCGCGAGGCGAAGCGCTGCTCCAGCACCTCGCGCTGCTCGGCGGGCACCGTCAGTACGTTGATCTTGACGACGGACATGCCGCTCCTCACTGATCCGCCGGGGCCCGTACGGCCGTCGGCTCGGTTGCTCCCGAGCAGTCTGCTACACCTCACGCGCTGCACCTCACGCGCTGCGGCTCAGGCGATCCACGGCGGGAGGAGGCGGTCGGCGTCGCGCGGGGCGAGGGCACAGGCGTCGGCGGGGGTGCGGGCGTCGGGGTTGTAGGCGTGGGACGGGGAGGGGGAGGCGACGAGGGCGGTGAAGCCTTCCGCGGTGGTGAGGCGGCGGGGGGCGTCGGCGGGGAGGACGAGGGTGTCGCCGGCGGTGACGGTGAGGACTTCACCGGCCAGGTGGACGTCGGCCGAGCCGGCGAGGAGGGTCCAGATCTGCTCGGTGTCCATGGCGTGCAGCGGGCCCTGCCGGTCGGCGGGCATCTCGACCCGCCACTGGGCGAGGGCGGTCGCGCCCTGGGTGGGCGAGGCGAGGGTGGTCATGACGGCGTTCGGGGTCTCGGTGCGACGGGCGTCGGCGGAGCGGATCACGGGCATGGTGAAGGAACCCCTTAAGATGGACAATGTCGTTGTCTATATGGTCAATGAGGTTGTCTATCGTGTCAAGTGACCCCGCCCCGCCCGGCTTCGAGCTGCCGCTGCGCCTGCTGCTCGCCTTCCGGACGATCATCGACGAGCTGCACGAGCGCATCGCCCGCGAGGGACACCCCGACCTGCGCCCGATGCACGGCTTCGTCTTCCAGGCCATCGGCCCCCAGGGCACCACTGCCGTCGAGCTCGGCCGCCGGCTCGGCGTCTCCAAGCAGGCTGCGGGCAAGACCATCGACAACCTGGAGCAGCTCGGCTACGTCGAACGCGGCAGCGACCCGGGCGACGCCCGGCGCAAGGTGGTCCGGCTCACCGACCGGGGCGTGGACTGCCTGGTGCGCTCGGCCCGGATCTTCGACGAGCTGCGCGCCGAGTGGTCCGCCACCCTCGGCGAGGAACAGCTCCGCCGGATCGAGGACGGCCTGCGGCAGCTCGCCCCCGGGGACCCGTTCCGGCTCGACACCCCGCGCTGGTTCGGCGGCCCCTGAGCGGCGACCCGCGAACGGCGGCCCCTGAGCGGCGGCCCGCGAACGGCGCCCAGGGCTAGAACGACCGCCCCTCCCCCCGGTACGGCGGCTGGGGGCCGAGCGGCGGGTCCGGCCGGTCGCGCCGGTCGGCGCAGAGCGCGGAGCTGAGCCGGGTGAGCAGGGCGGCGAGGTCGTCGTACTGCTGCTCGTCCCAGTCCCCCAGCAGGTCGGCGAGCTGGGCGCGCCGGGCCGCGACCAGGCGCAGCGCCGTCTCCTCCCCCGGCTCGGTGAGCCGCAGCGGCAGGCCGCCGGAGCGGGCGGCGAGGCCGCGGCCCTCCACCTCCCGGACGGCCTCCTCGACGACCGCGACCGGGACGATCCGCCGCTCGGCCAGTTCGGCGGGCTCCACCGAACCGTGGTGGTGCATCTGCAGCAGCAGCCAGCTGGAGGCCGGCAGCAGGTCGAGTCCGGCGGTGGCGGTGATCCGCCGGAAGAGGTCGCGCCGGGCCTCCCGGGTGCTCAGTACGGACAGGGCGCGGGCGATCTCGTCCAGGGAGGAGCGCTCGACGGGGTTGATCCCGATGGACTCGCTCAGGTCGGGCGCGGTCACCGTGGAGCGCAGTTTCTGCTCGCGCAGGAACAGCGACAGCACGAAGGCGACCACCGCGACGGGCACCGCGTAGAGGAACACCCGGGTGATCGACTCGGCGTACGCGTGGTGGACGCCGGCCTGGGCGGCGGCGGGCAGCCGGGTGATCAGGCGGGGGTCGGCGGTGATCGCCTCCGCCCGGAAGCCCGGTGGCAGCGGCTGCCCGGCCAGGGCGTCGGCGAGCCGGGAGCGCAGGCCACTGGCGAAGACCGTCCCGAAGATGGAGACGCCGAAGGAGGCGCCGATGGAGCGGAAGAAGGTGACGCCGGCGGTGGCCACGCCGAGGTCCTCGTAGCCGACCGAGTTCTGCACGATCAGCACCAGCACCTGCATCACCAGGCCCAGTCCGAGGCCGAAGACCAGGAAGTAGAGGCTCATCTCGGCGGTGCTGCTGTGCTCGTCCAGCCGGGAGAGCAGCAGCAGCCCGACCGTGGTGACGGCCGTCCCGGCGATCGGGAAGATCCGGTAGTGACCGGTGCGGGCGACGATCTGGCCGGAGCCGATCGAGGTGAGCAGCATGCCGAGCACCATCGGCAGCATGTGGATGCCGGACATGGTGGGCGAGACCTGCTGGACCACCTGGAGGAAGGTCGGCAGGTAGGTGAGGGCGCCGAACATCGCGAAGCCGACCACGAAGGAGATCACCGCGACCAGGCTGAAGGTCCGTGAGCGGAACAGCCGCAGCGGCAGGACCGGCTCGGGGGCCGACCGCTCCACCTGGATGAAGACGACCAGCAGCACCAGGCCGAGCACGCCCAGGCCGACGACCTGCCAGGAGTTCCATGCCCAGGTGGTGCCGCCGAGCGAGGTCATCAGCACCAGGCAGGTGGCGACGGCGGCGATCAGCGCGGTGCCCAGGTAGTCGATCCGGTGCTCGCGCCGGACCTCCACGCCGTGCAGCACCGCGGCGATCACCACCAGGGCGACGACGCCGATCGGCAGGTTGACGTAGAAGACCCAGCGCCAGCTGAGGTGATCGACGAACAGGCCGCCGAGCAGCGGTCCGAGCACGCTGGTGACGCCGAAGACGGCACCGAAGAGGCCCTGGTACTTGCCGCGGTCCCGGGGGGCGACGAGGTCGCCGACGATCGCCTGGGAGAGCACCATCAACCCGCCGCCGCCGAGGCCCTGGAGAGCCCGGAAGGCGATCAACTCGCCCATGTTCTGGGCGATTCCGCAGAGCACCGAGCCGATCAGGAAGATCACGATCGAGGCCTGGAAGAACCGCTTCCGGCCGTACATGTCGCCGAGCTTGCCCCAGAGCGGGGTGGCGGCCGTGGAGGCCAGCAGGTAGGCGGTGACCACCCAGGACAGGTGGTCCAGGCCGCCGAGGTCGCTGACGATGGTGGGCAGCGCGGTGGAGACGATGGTCTGGTCGAGGGCGGCGAGCAGCATCGCCAGCAGCAGGGCGCCGATGGGCACCCACAGGTTGGGGACGGTGACCTCGGGCGGGCCGGGCTCGTGCGCCGGGCTCCGGTCGGGCGCGGAACGGGGGTACCCCGGGCCGGAGGTTGGGGGAGGGTCCGTCATGGCGTCTCCGTAGGGTCGCGGGGTCGCGGGGCTGCGGGGTCACGGGGCTGCGGGGCTGCGGGGCTGCGGGGCCGGACGGCCGGACGCCCGGTGGATGATCACTCCCGGTTCCCCATGCTGGCAGATATATCCCGTTTTGCGCCGCCCGGTTGAGCCGAACGTAAGCACCCGGC
The DNA here is from genome assembly GCF_055560495.1 of Kitasatospora sp. NPDC023176. NCBI lineage: Bacteria > Bacillati > Actinomycetota > Actinomycetes > Kitasatosporales > Streptomycetaceae > Kitasatospora > Kitasatospora sp. NPDC023176. The sequence goes on from NZ_JBVHIP010000004.1 coordinate 87,572, forward strand.
CCGTCCCACGCATTCCAGCGGTTTCCCCGGGTGCCAACCGCCACCAACCGGCACAACAGCCCCGCCGGGAGCCGGACGCCCCTGTCCACCCTCCGGGACGTCCTGCATAATCAGGCCCGATCCCGCGACCCGAGAACCGAGGAGGACCGGCCGATGCCGGACCAGCACTGCCCGACGTGCGGCACCGCCCGCTCCACCGGGTGCGGCTGCCTCCCCGACCGGAGCCTCGACGAGACTGCCGTCCTCCCGCACCTGGAGGGCCCGCCGCTGGTCCGCCCGTACGTGCCGCAGGCGCCCGACCAGGTCGCGGACGAGCCGCCGCCGGCCACCGACCCGTTCGCGACCACCGTCCTGCCGCCCGTTCAGCCGGGCTCCCAGGGCAGACCGGGCACGCCCCCGCTCGGGCCGGACGCGGACGCCTACGCGACGACCGTGCTGCCGCCCGTCCCGGGCCCCGCCCCGGACGCGTACGCCACCAGCGTCCTGCCACCGGTCCAGCCGGGCCCGCCGCTCCAGTCGGGCCAGCACGCCCCGCCCGGCACCGGGGACGACCTCGGCTACTTCCCCTTCGACAACGGCGCGCCCGAGCCCGGTGCCGCCCCCGCCACCGGACGGGCCGCGCGCCGAGCCGCCGAGCAGGCCGGGCGCAGCCCGTTCGCCGGGCGCAAGGGGCTGATCGCGGGCGTCGGCGCCGGACTGCTGGCGCTCACCGTGGGCCTCGCGTACGCCGTGACACCCTCCTCCGAGCCGACCGGCCGGGCCGCACCGGCGCCCACCACCTCGCTCGCCCCCGCCCCGGTGGACCCGCCGACCCTGGCCGCCCCGCCGACCGGCTCCCCCGCGCCGACCACCGAGGCGCCCAGCCCGACCCCGACACCGACACCGACCCGCAAGCCGAGCCCGACGCGGACGGTCACCCCGACACCGACCCCCACGCCGACGCCCACCCCCACCCCGACGCCCACACCGACCCCGACGCCGACCCCGACACCCACGGCCACGCAGACCCCGCGGCTGCTCCAGATGGGCATGAGCGGGCCCGACGTCAAGGCGATGCAACAACTGCTCGTCAACGCCGAGTGCGGATACGTCGACAAGTCGCTCGTCACCGGCACCTTCGACTCCTGGACCCGGTCGACATTGCAGGACTACCAGAGCCAGAACCGCATCAAGGGCGAGAACGGCGTCTACGGCCCCAAGACCCAGGCCGTCCTCACCGCCGACCCCGGCTGCTGATTCCCCCTGCCGACCAGCGCCCACCACAGGCGACCGCAGGCGACCACCGCCCACCACCCACCGCCGACCGCCGACCGCCGGCGACCGCAGACGCCCCGCGTCAGCCGGTGATCGCCCCGAAGATGCTGACCCCGGCCAGCACCACCATGATCGCCGCCGCCATCCGGATGATCAGCTTCATCGGCACGTACTTGAGCAGCTTCTGCCCGCCCACGATGGCGATCCCGCCGACCGCGCACAGCGCCAACCAGGAGCCGAGGCCGACGGCCAGCGGATCGGCGTACTTGGCGGCCAGGTTGGCGGTCATGATCTGGGTCAGGTCGCCGAACTCGGCAACCGCGACGACCACGAAGCTGGTCCCGGCCACCTTCCAGAAGCGGTTCGAGGACGGCTCCTTGGCGGCGTGCTCCTCCTCGTCCTCGCCGCCGTGGAACAGCAGCATCGCCGCACCGACCAGGAACAGCACGCCGGTGACGCCCTCCACCCAGCGGTGCGGCAGCAGCGAGAGCAGGTGCCCGGCGACCAGCGCCAGCACCACCTGGACCAGCATGGCGGCGGCGACGCCCGCGAAGACGTAGCCGGCCCGGTACTTGGTGCCGAGCACCAGGCTGGCCAGCGCGGTCTTGTCCGGCAGTTCGGCCAGGAAGATGATGCCGAACGTCAACGCGGCAACGGTCAAACTCATCGGAGGAATCCCTCGGTCGGGCTGTCCGGCCTCCGCAGGTCCGTCAGGGGACGCTTCGGCCCGACAGCACTGGAAACGGTCACAGCACTGCGGCCGAAGGTCTCGCCGGCAGCCGCCAACCGCGCGGTGCCCCGGGCGCCGGGCCCGTGGGGGCCAGTATGTCGACGGTCCGGTGGAGGGCTACTCCCCTTCAACGGGCCCCAGCCTACCCGACGCCGTCGACCGCCCCCGCCGTCACCAGACCCCGCCCGACCAGCTCCAGCACCACCACGATCGCCACCGACTCCACCGCCAGCAGCGCGATCAGCACGAACAGCTGCACCGTCCCCGCCTGGACCGGCGAGGCGCCGCCGAGCAGCATGCCGACGAACGCGCCGGGCAGGGTGACCAGGCCGACCGTACGGGTCTGGTCCAGCGCCGGGACGAGTGAGGTCGCGGCGGCCGGGCGGCAGATCTCCAGCCGGGCGTCCCGCTCCTCGAAGCCGAGCGCCAGCGCCGCCTCCACCTCGCCGCGCCGCTGCCGCAGCTCGTCCAGGGCGCGCCGCCCGGCGAGCGAGGTGGCGGTGAGACCGCCGCCGATCAGGATGCCGGCGACGGGGATCACCGAGAGGCCCTTGGGCGGCAGCAGTCCGACGCCCAGCAGCAGGGCCAGCACCGGCAGCACCCCGGCACCGATCGGGGCCGCCGCCCAGACCCAGCCGGGGCCCGGGGTCATCCGCCGCCCGGCGGTGCGCACCGCGACGGTGAACATCAGCAGCACGAACAGCGCCGACCACCACAGCGAGGCGACCACCCAGGAGATCACCGCGGCGACTGCGGCCAGCTGGACGACCGCGCGCAGTCCGGCCCGCGCCACCGCCCGCCCGTGACCGAGCAGCCCCCAGCCGGCCACCGCCACGGCGGCCAGCAGCAGCACCGCGGTGACCACCCCGAGCACCGGGGTGACCGGCAGCAGCTGTCCGCCGGACGCCGCCGACGGCACCGGCATCAGATCCAGCTGGTGAACCACATCCGGTCCTGCCAGGACGACATCGGGATCACCTCCGCCGTGTACAGCGGATAGAAGAAGGCGAAGCAGCCGACGATCGCGAGCACGATCAGCCCGGCCGCCACGGCCCCGTACCGGCGGCGCTCGGGAGTGCAGCCCACCGGGCCGAGGATCGCGCCGAGCATCTGGGCGACGGCCAGGCACAGGAACGGCACCAGCACGACCATGTAGAAGGAGAAGATCGTCCGCTCCTGGTACTGGAACCAGGGCAGGTAGATCGCGGCCACCGCGCACAGCACGGCGCCCGAGCGCCAGTCCCGGCGGAAGAACCAGCGCCACAGCAGGTAGACCAGCGCGAAGCAGGCCGCCCACCACAGGAAGGGGGTGCCCAGGCCGAGGATCTGGGACGCGCAGCCGCCGGAGGAGGTGCAGCCGCGGGTCCCGCCCTGCGCCGGCTCCCAGTACATCGAGACCGGGCGGCCGTCGACCAGCCAGGCGAAGGGGTTGGACTGGTAGGTGTGCGGGGTGCTCAGGCCGGTGTTGAAGTCGTACATCTGCGCGTGGTAGTGCCACAGGCTGCGCAGCGGCGCGGGCACCCAGCTCATCGAGACCTGCGGCAGCGGGATGCCGAAGGCGTGGTCCGGGGAGAGTCCGGCGCGGCCCTCGGCCCAGTGCCGGTCGTAGCCGCCACCGCCGTTCGCGCCGCTCGCGAGCCAGCCGCTCCAGGCGCCGACGTACACCACCACGGCGGAGCCGACCATGGCGAGGAAGGCGGGTACGGCGTCCCGGCGCAGCATGGAGCGCCAGGGGTGGCGGGCTCCGGCGCCGCGGCGGCCGGACTGGTCCCACAGCACGGTCAGCACGCCGAAGGCGGCGAGGATCGGGGCGCCGTTCCACTTGACCGCGCAGGCGGCCCCGATGAGCACCCCGGCGGCGATCCGCCAGGGGCGCGCTCCGAGCCGCACGGTGTCGCCGTCGGTCGCGGCGGCCAGCCGGGCGCGGGCGTGGTCGCGGTCGACCAGCAGGGCGCCGAAGGAGGCGAGCACGAAGAACATCTGGATGCCGTCGAGCAGGCCGACCCGGCTCATCACCAGCTGGAGGCCGTCGACGGACATCAGCAGGGCGGCGGTGCAGCCGATCAGGGTGGAGCCGAAGAGCCGGCGGCCGATCCGGGCCAGCATCAGCACCGCGAGGGTGCCGAGCAGGGCGGTCATGAACCGCCAGCCGACGGGGTGCAGCCCGAACAGCTGCTCGCCGACCGCCATCACCCATTTGCCGAGCGGCGGGTGGGCGATGAACTCGGGCGCGGAGCCGAGCGGGACGGACTGCGGGACGGCCAGGATGTCGGCGTTGGCGTGGTCGGGCCAGGTGCCCTCGTAGCCCTGCTGGAGCAGGGACCAGGCGTCCTTGGGGTAGTACGTCTCGTCGAAGACGAAGGCGTTGGGGTAGCCGAGGTTCCAGAACCGCAACAGGCCCGCGAAGACCGCGACGCCGATCGGGCCGAGCCAGCCGGAGTGGTCGGCCGCCCCGCGGAGCAGACCCCCGCGCGGGGCCGGTGCCGGGTCCGGGTCGGCGGTGGCCCGGGCCGCCGGGGGGTGCGTGAGCGCCGCTTGCGTCATAGCCTCGCCGATTTCGCCTGTCTGCGGGGCCCTCGGCTGCTGCGCCGGGCCCGGGTCCGCTGCCCTGGCCGGGGCCGGGCGGTCAACAGCCACTGACACTATGTGGCGGTGCCCGGGAAGCCAAGCGCGACGGGCGCCGACCAGGTGACCTGGCCGGCGCCCGCCTCGAACGCCCTTGCGTGACCGCGGAGCGCGGGCCCGTCAGGCGGCGGTCTGCAGTTCCCGGACCGGGGCCGGGGTGCGGACCACGGCCGGGGCCGCGTTGTCCTGCTCGGCCGTGAGGTACGGGCGCAGCCGCAGCGCCAGCAGGACGATCAGCAGCGTCGAGCCCGTCATGGCCGCGAGGTAGAGCGGCCAGGTGCCGGAGCCGACCAGCAGCACGCCGACGGCCGGGCCGACCGCGATCGCGATCTGCTTCACCAGGGCGTACCCGGCGTTGTAGGTGCCGAGCAGCCGGGCCGGGGCGAGCTCCGCGACCATCGGGCCCATGGTGGGCGCGAGCAGCGACTCGCCGACGCCGAACAGGGCGTAGATCGAGACGATGGCGACCGTGGCGGCCATGGTCTCGGTCCGGATCAGGCCGGCCACCAGGGCCATCGCCCAGGCGCCCAGCCAGACCAGGCCGGCCGCGGCCATCGCGGTGGTGCGGCGGCGGCGCGCGGTGATCCGCACCATGAACATCTGCAGCACCACGATGGTCACCGCGTTGGCGCCGATCGCGAGGCCCAGGGTGGACGGCGCGGTGCCGACGGTGTCGGTGGCGAAGGCCGCGACGCCGGACTCGAACTGGCCGTAGCAGGTGAAGAAGATCAGCCCGGCGAGGATGCAGAGCCGCACCATCGCCTTGTCGGCGAGCAGGGCGCGCAGGCCGGTCGGGCCGTCGTTCCGCCCCTGGACGGCGCTCAGCTGGGCCTTCGGTATCCGGGCGGTGCCGGTGACCAGGGCCAGGCCGAGGAAGGTGACCGCCTCGATGGTGAACAGCCGGGTGAGGCTGGCCGGGTCGGCGACGTTCACGATCTGCCCCCCGACCAGCGCGCCGATGCCCATGCCCAGGTTGACCAGGGTGAACTGCAGCGCGAAGGCGTGCGAGCGGGTCGCCGCGGTGGAGCAGCGGACGATCATCGTGGCGAGCGCCGGCTGGCAGGTGGTGACACCCGCGCCGAACAGGAACGAGGAGACCAGCAGGGCCGGGGTGCCGGTGGCGTGGCCGAACGCGAACGCGCCGGTGGCGGCCAGGGCCGCACCCGCCAGCAGCACCGGACGGGGACCGTAGCGGTCGATGCCGCGCCCGGTGAACGGGAGCACCGCGAGCGCCGCCAGCGCGAAGACGGTGAACACCATCCCGGCCGCCAGCGAACCCAGGCCGCGCACCTGGTCCACGTACACGAACATGTACGGCATCGTGAACCCGCTGCCGAACGCACTGAGCGCGTTGCCGATCTGGACGCGGCGCAGCGGGCCGCCCGTCCCACGTCGCTGCTGCCTCTGCTGCTTCACCGTGCCGGTCACCGTGCACATCCCTTCCCTGTTTCGACTGGAACTCTTAAGCCCAGAAGATTTCAGACCTAAACTGTGACGAGATAAAGTCTTAGCACCGGAAGACTGCGGAGTCAAAGGCTTAAGGAGTGCACGCCCGTGCGACACTGGTCCGCATGACTACGGACAAGCCGTCGCCGGCTGCCGACAAGCCTTCGCGGGCCACCCCCCTGGAGCTCGGCATCGCCGAGCAAGTGGCCCTCTACCAGCGGGAGTTCCCCACCGTCGACCCTCAGGTCGAGACGATCGTGCAGACCCTCAACCGGGTCTCCCGGCGGATGGGCGTGGCGTACGACCGGCAGCTGACTGTGCTCGGAATCACCTCCGCCGAGTGGGAGGTGCTCAAGGCGCTGGTGGTGAGCGGCAGCCCCTACCAGCTGGGGCCGGGCGAGCTGGCCAAGCGGCTGGGGCTCACCCCGGCGGCGATGACCCACCGGATCGACCGGATGGTCGCCGAGGACCTGGTCACCCGGGAGCGGGACGAGTCCAACCGGGTGCGGGTGATCATCGAGCTGACCGAGAACGGCCGCGACAAGTGGCTGGAGTCGATGCGGATGGCGGCGGTGTTCGAGGAGGAGCTGCTGCAGGACATCGCGGGCGAGGAGCGCACCGCGCTCTCCGCCCTGCTGGCCCGGATGCTGCGGCGGATCGAGGAGAGCCAGCCGGACGCGCTCGGGCGCACGGCCGACCTGGCGCCGTGAGCCGGGGCGGGTGAAACGACGGGTCCGGCCCGCCGGGGGAGGTGCTCCCCCGGCGGGCCGGACCCGTTCAGGTACTGCGACTTCGGGTACCGCGAGTTCAGGTACTGCGGCTTCGGGCACCGCGAGGCCCGTCAGGCGCTCGGGCGGCCAGCAGATCAGCAGATCGGCAGGTCAGCCGCTCAGCAGGGACCGTTGTCGGTCCAGACGCCCCACTGGCCGCTCTGGGTCGGGTCGTCGCCCTTGGTCCACCACTTGTTGGTGTAGTAGTGGCCCTTCCACGAGACCTTGGTGCCGCCGGCCGCGTAGGTGGCGTTCGCGTCCCAGCTCGGGGCGGCCGGGCAGGTGGCCGGCGAGGACGGGGTGCCGGTGGGCGTACCCGTCGGGGTCCCGGTGGGCGTGCCGGTCGGCGTGCCCGTGGGGGTGCCGGTCGGGGTCTGGGTCGGGGTCGGGGTGCCGGTCGGCGGGGCCGGGCAGCCGGCCGCGGAGCCGTTGGTGGCGTTCACCATCGTGTCGAACAGGGTGGTGTTGGTGCCCAGGTCGTACAGCGAGAAGGCGAAGGAGCCGCCGAGGCCGTTGCAGTGCGCGTAGTCGAGCTTGGCCTGGATGGACTTGGCGTTCTCACCGCTCCAGAAGGTGTTGCCGTCGTAGAAGTAGGCGGCCTTGGCGTCGTCGTCCCAGTAGGTCTTGGACGGGTTGTCGACGAAGCCGGCCAGCTCCTTGTACATCTGGATGCCCGCGACGTTGCCGGACATCGCGGCGCCGGTGGCCGGAGCGGTGGCGGGCTGGAAGAGGCCGTTCTTGCCGTTGTTCTGGACGCCGGTCCAGCCGCGGTAGTAGAACGGCACACCCATGTTGATCTTGTTGGCCGGGAAGCCGCCGGGGATGCCGTACTGGGCGTCGCCGACCGTCCACGCCTTGACGGCGTTGTCGATCGAGTACTTGCCGTTGCCCGGCTTGGCCGGGGTCGACGGGTCGTTCGGGCCGGAGTACAGCGGGGCCTGGTGGTTGGTCGGCCCCTGAGGGTCCCAACCGCCGTGCATGTCGTAGGTCATGACATCGAGGAAGGTCAGGTACTGACCGATCTTGTCGGTCTCGACGTTCATGATCTTGTCCTGGCCGGCGCCGACCGCCGCCGACAGGGCGTAGGTCTTGTTGTCGGCCTTGCCCTGGGCGTTCAGCTGGTTGCGGAACTCCTGCAGCAGCAGGGTGAAGTTCTGCTTGTCGGCCGGGCTGGAGATGTTGCCGGTGTGGCCGCCGCCGCCCGGGTACTCCCAGTCGATGTCGATGCCGTCGAAGATGCCGGCGCCCGTGCCCGGACCGCCGTAGCCCGCGTCGGACGGGAGGTTGCCCTTGATGAACATGTCGAGGCAGGACGAGACCAGGTGCTTGCGCGAGGCGTCCGTGGCGGCCGCCGACGAGAAGTACTTGGAGTAGGTCCAACCACCGATCGAGAGCAGGATCTTGAGGTTGGGGTTCTTCGCCTTCAGCTTCTTCAGCTGGTTGAAGTTGCCCGCGATCGGCTGGTTCCAGACGTCGCCGACGCCGTCCACCGAGATGTCCGCGCCGAAGCTCTTCTGGTAGTCCGCGAACGCGTCGGCCGCGCCGTCACCGGCGTTGGGGTTGTTGTCGTTGGTGTCGGCGGCCTTGGTCGCCTCGAAACAGCCCAGGTCGGTCGGGGAGATGTTGGCGAAGTCGTAGATCAGGTAGTCCAGCTTCCCGGCCACGCCGGTGTCCTGGATCGTCTTCGGGTAGTACGCGTTGGCGTAGACCGACCACTGGTCGTAGTAGGCGACCTTGATGCCGCCGCTGGTGGCGGCCGCGCCGGTGGAGTTGGTGGTCGCGGCGTTGGCCGCGCCGCCGCCGGTCAGCGCGAGGCCCGCGCCGAGCAGCAGGGAGGCGGCGGTGCCGGCCGCGATGGCGGCCAGGCTCTTCGGGCGGCGCCGGCGGGGCCCGTCCGGAGCCGGGGTCCCGGCCCTTTCAATGCGTGAGCGCAGCATGGGTGCGTGACTCCTGGGTGTGGGGGGGTTCCGTCGCCCGGTGGGGTGGCACATCCGGGGTGGGGCCGGACGACCGGGACATGACAGACAGGGGGTGGGAATCGAGCGGGCAGGCCTTTGACGGACACCGGGATGCGCCGAACCGGCGCCCCCGGCGCGAGGCCGGTGACGCCGGTTCAGGGGCTCCCTGCACCTGGGCAATAAAAATGGACTAGACCAACTCGCCCGTCAAGGGGTGCTGTTGGGCCTTGAGACCCGCTTAAGGTTCCGCCCCCGCCCGCACACCCACCCGCACCCCGGCCCCGGACCGGGCCTGAGCTGCGGCGGTTCAGTAGCGGACGGCGTTGGCCACCTCCGCCTTGACCGTGCCGGTGAGGTCCCGATTGGCATGCGCGGTGGCCTGGGAATTCCCACCCGCGGCCACGTCGTCGACCGTCACCGCGGTCGCGTCCAGCAGCTTGCCGCTGCCGTCGGTGAAGTTCACCTGCACCACGTACTTGTACGACTGCTGCCCGTGGTTGGTGACGGTCAGCTGCACCTGCGGCTTGCCGTCCGAACCGGTCGACACCGACCCGACCGACACGTCCCCCTTGGCGTCCAGCCCGCCCTTGATCCCGGCGACCGCCGAGGCGGCCGAGGAGATCGCCGACGAAGCCTCCGCCTCCGCCGAGGAGATCGCCCCGCCCACCCCGCCGGCCGCCGAGGCCAGCGCCGACGCGGCGGAGGCCGCAGCGCTCGCCAGCTTCTGCGCCTCCCCGGCCGCCGAGGAGGCCGCACTGCTCGCGCTCTTGCCGGAGGAGCAGCCGGCCAGCGCCACCGAACCCAGTACGGCGGCGGCCAACACGCCTGCGGCAAGCCGGTGTCGACGCCTCACCGGTGCGGTGGGGCGCGGCCCGGAGGCGGCGCGGGTGGGCGGCTGGCGGTCCGTGCGGTCCATGGGAGTCCCTCGTTCCTTGCCGGCGCCGGACTGCCCGGCACACCTCCCCGCCCACCCTCCGAGCCGCCCGCCACCCCCGCCAGCAGGGGTGCTGCCTCCGGGTGACGCCCAGGCCACGCGCTACGACAGCCCGGAGCCCTCCTGCTCGTCCGCCTCCACGGCCGCCCGCTCCTCGCGCAGCCGCACCAGGTGACGGCGCCGCGCCACCACCCCGTACGCGCCCGCCGCGCTCGCCACGAAGGCCAGCGCACCGACCCACGGCCGGTCGAAGACGTGCCCGGTGAAGTGGTCCAGCGAGTACCGCCCCGAGCCGGCCAGACCGATCGCCAGCCCGGTCGCACCGAGGAACGCCGGGTACTCGTAGCCGCCGCCGGTCATGAAGAAGCCTGCCGGGGCGTGCACCGACACGGCTCCGGCCATCGTCCCGGCCACCACCGCGCCGGCCGCCGGGGTGGCCAGCCCGGCCACCAGCAGCGCCCCGCCGCCCGCCTCGCCGAGACCCGCCGCGATGGCGCTCTCCCGGGCCGGGTGGAAGCCCATGTGGTCCATCGCCTGGGTGGTCGCCTCCAGCCCACCGCCACCGAACCAGCCGAACAGCTTCTGGGTGCCGTGCGCGATCAGCACCCCACCGACCGCACTGCGCAGGGCCAGCAGGCCCAGGTCCCTACGGTTCAGGCACATGTCGCATCCTCGTTTCCGCCAAGGAGTCTCCGCCAAGGAGCGGTCGTACCGCCACGGAGTGGTCGTACGTACTTCCATGGCACCCGAGAGCGCGCACCTGTTCGAGCCGGGACCGCCATCCGGGCGAATCCGCCCGTGGCGAGGAATGAACCGGCGGGCCGGGGATCCCCGCCGCGCCCGACCGCGGAGCGTGGCGTGGCGGGCCGGTCGCACCGGGCACCGCGGTCATGCTGGGCCCATGTTCGTCTTCAACCTGAGCAGCGCGTTCATCACCTTCTTCGCCGTGGTCGGCCCGCCCAAGACCCTGCTGACCTTCGCCCAGCTGGCCGCCGACCGGAGCGACCGGGAACTGCGCCGGCTGGCGGCCTGGAGCACGCTGATCTCGGCGCTGATCGGCCTGGTGCTCGGCTTCGGGGCGGACGCGGTCACCACGCTCTTCCACATCAGCGACGAGTCGCTGCGGCTCGCGGGCGGGGCGATCTTCTTCTTCTACGCGGTCGCACTGGTCTTCGGCATCCACCTCGGCCGGGACGACGACGGCGACGAGGGGCACCTGGCGAACCCGCTGGCCGAAGGCATCCGCGAACTGCTGCTGCCGTACATCGCCAGCCCGCTCGCGGTCAGCGCCGTCCTGGTCGCCTCGCTGAACCGGGACGACGTGGGCTGGAAGGCGGCCGTCGCCGGGGCGTACGTGGCTGTGGTGGTACTCAACTACGTCTGCGTGGCCGTGCTCGCGCCGCTGCTGCGGCGCACCCACCAGACCTTGCTGGAGGTGCTGTCCCGACTGCTCGGGCTGCTGCTCGCGGCGGTCGGCATCGAGCTGTTCCTGGAGGGCCTGGCCGGGCTCGGGGTACACCTGACCTCGGTGCACTAGGAGGGCTGGGCTCAGGGGGCTGGGCTCAGGAGGGCTGGGCTCAGGGGGCTGGGCTCAGGAGGGCTGGGCCCCGCCCGCAGCCAGGCGGGTCAGCACCTCGCCGATCCGCCCGCGCACCAGCGGATCGGCGACCAGCCCGTCCGGACCGACCGCGCCGCGCTCCAGCGGGATCCGGACGCAGGCCTGCGCCACGACCGCCGCGCCGGTGTAGCCGAGCACGGTGCGCAGGGTGGCCTCGGCGCCCTGGCCGCGGCCGGGCCCGGCGCAGTTGATCCAGGCCGCGGGCTTGTCCGAGATCTCGACCCCGCCGACCGTCCAGTCCAGCAGGTTCTTGAAGGCGCCGGGCAGCGTCCCGGCGTACTCGGGGGTGCAGACCAGCAGTGCGTCGGCCGCCTCGATCGCCGCCCGCAGCGCGGCCACCGGCTCCGGCACCGGGTCGGTGTCGTGGTCCGGGTTGAAGTGCGGCAGCCCGGCGAGGCCCCGGTAGTACGTGGTCCGGACGCCGGGCAGGGTGTCGGCCACCGCGGCGGCGGTGCGCAGCACGGCCTCGTTGGCGGAGCCGGCCCGCAGGCTCCCGGGCAGCAGCAGGATGTGGCGCTCGTTCGGCATGCCGAGGAACCTACTCCTTGACGTGCGCGTCAACGCACGGCCGTCGGTGCCGCACGGCGATCAGTGCGGCACCGACGCCGGTGCCGCGGGGCGGTCAGTTCGGCAGCAGCGGCCGCCAGGGCACCGGGCTGGAGAGGATCATCGAGCTGGACGGCGGCCCGTACCCGCCGAGCCGGTCGCAGAGCGCCTCGAACCCGGCCATCGTCGACACCGCGACCAGCAGCACGCAGCACGCCCCGCCGGTGACCCGGTGCAGCTGCAGCACCTCCGGCCAGGTCGCCACCTCGGGGTCGCGCAGCACGCAGCGCGGGCCGTAGCACTGGACCTGGACCAGCGCGGTGATCGGCAGTCCGGCCCGGGTGGGGTCGACGTGGGCGTGGTAGCCGCTGATCACCCCGTCCGCCTCCAGGCGGCGGACCCGTTCGGCCACCGCGGGTGCGGACAGGCTCACCCGGCGCGAGAGTTCGTTGTACGAGAGCCTGGCGTCGGCCTGGAGTTCGGCCAGCAGGCGGCGGTCTACGGCGTCCATGACGGCTCCCGGGATCCGTTGCGATCAGCGGTTTTACATTCACAAAGCAGATCGACCGAACGCCTCGCGAACGACAACCCGAAGCACGGTTGCGGTGCTCATCGGCCATTCAACCGGGGGGCCACGGCGCCGCACAATGGGCTCCCCGGTGGAACCAGGACGTCCGTCCGCTCCGCCGGCCCCGGGCCACGAGGCCCGGACGGATCAGGAGGGATCGGGATGGGGCACGACACGGTGGAGACACCCAACCTGTCGTTCGGTCGGGGCGGCCGGCCGGGTCGGGGCACCCCGTACGCGCAGTACGCGCGCCTGGAGGAGTTGCACAGCCTCCAGCACCCGCTCAGCAAGGAGCCGGCCGAGCTGTCGTTCATCGTCACCACCCAGGTGATGGAGCTGCTCTTCGACCTGCTGCGGCACGAGTGGACGATCGCCCGGCAGGCGCTGCGCGAGGACGACCTGACCGCCGCGCTGGCCGCACTGCGCCGCGGCACCCACGTGCAGGACGTGCTGGTGGAGTCCTGGGAGCTGCTGGCCACCATGACGCCGCAGGAGTTCAACTCCTTCCGCGCCCTGTTCGGCGAGGCCTCCGGCTTCCAGTCCTCGGCCTTCCTGCACCTGGAGTTCCTGCTCGGCAACAAGAACGCCGCGCTGCTGAACATGTACGCGCAGGTGCCGGAGATCCAGGCCGAGCTGACCGAAGCACTGCGCTCCCCCGGCCTGTACGACGAGGCCGTCGGCCTGCTGGCCCGGCGCGGCCTGGCGGTGCGCGCGGAGGTCTCGGAGCAGCGCTACCGCCCCTCCGAGGAGGTCGCCGCGGCCTGGCGGCGGGTCTACACGGAGCCGGAGCTCGCGGACCTGCAGCCGCTCGGCGAGGCGCTGTTGGACGTGGCCGAGCGGGTCACCCGCTGGCGCCAGCGGCACCTGACCTCGGTCAAGCGGACCATGGGCGGCAAGCCCGGCTCGGGCGGTTCCAGCGGGCTGACCTGGCTGCGCAAGGCGGCCGAGCAGGACGTGTTCCCGGAGCTGTGGACGATCCGGGACGAGCTGTGAGCAGACCAGCGGTGAACAGGGGCGACGAACGAGGGATGGGCATGATCACGCGCGAGGAGTGCGCGGCGCTGGACGCCGTCGACCCGCTGGCGGCGTTCCGCGAGGAGTTCACCCTGCCGGACGGGGTGATCTACCTGGACGGCAACTCGCTGGGCGCGCTGCCGGTGCGCACCCCGGAGCGGGTGGCCCGGGTGGTCGAGCAGGAGTGGGGCCGGGAGCTGATCCGCAGCTGGAACGACGCCGGCTGGTTCGAGCAGCCGTACCGGCTGGGGCGGCGGATCGCGCCGCTGATCGGGGCCGATCCGGCGGAGGTGGTCGTCTGCGACACCACCTCGGTGAACCTGTTCAAGGTGCTCGCGGCCGCGCTGCGGCTGCGCCCGGAGCGGCGCACGGTGCTCGGCGACGTCGAGGCCTTCCCGACCGACCTGTACATCGCCGAGGGCGTGACCGGCCTGGTCGAGGGCGGGCGCAGCGTGCTGATCCACCCCGAGGAGCTGGACCGGCACCTGGACGGCGACGTCGCCGTGGTGGTGCTGTCGCACGTGGACTACCGCACTGGCGAGCTGCTGGACATGCCCGGGATCACCGCCCGCGTGCAGGCCGCGGGCGCCCTGATGATCTGGGACGTGTGCCACTCGGTGGGCGCGCTGCCGATCGAACTCGGCGCCGCGAACGCGGACTTCGCGGTCGGCTGCACCTACAAGTACCTGAACTCCGGCCCCGGCTCGCCGGCCTTCCTGTACGTCGCCGAGCGGCACCTGGCGGCCGCCCCGCGGCAGCCGCTGAGCGGCTGGTTCGGGCACGCCCGCCCGTTCGCCTTCGAGCCCGGGTACGACCCGAAGCCGGGCATCGGGCGCTTTCTGACCAGCTCGCCCTCGCTGCTCGGCCAGGCCTCACTGGAGGTCTCCCTGGACATCTGGGAGCGGGCCGACCTGGCCGCCGTCCGGGCGAAGAGCCTGGCGCTGACCGACCTGTTCGTCTCGCTGGTCGAGGGCCTGGACGGGGTCGAGGTGGTGACCCCGCGCGAGCACGCCCGGCGGGGCAGCCAGGTCGCGCTGCGGCACGCGGACGGCTACCCGGTGGTGCAGGCGCTGATCGCCCGCGGGGTGATCGGGGACTTCCGCGCACCGGACCTGATGCGCTTCGGCTTCACTCCGCTCTACCTCTCGTACACCGAGGTGTGGGACGCGGCCCGGCAGCTGGCCGAGGTGCTGGCGAGCGGTGAGTGGCGGGAGGACCGTTTCTCCCGCCGGGGCGAGGTGACGTAGCCGGGCCACGGGGGTCGGTCGGCCCTCAATGATGCGCAGCATTGATCTGGTGCGGGCGCAGGGCAAGGACACCGGCGGGCCATCGAGCTGATCGAGGAGCGGATCACCGCACTGCCGGAGCCGATCCGGCTGGAACGGATCGACCTGGTCCTCACCCTGATCGGCGCGGCCCTGCCCGACCGGGCGCGGCAGTACCTCACCGGGTCCACCCCCCTCACGGACGGGGAGACCTTCCTCGCCGACCTGGTGACGGTGTCCGCCGCCATGCTCTGCGCCCCCACCCCCGAAAGAGCACGTCGGGAACGACCCCACCGGCAGGACCGCCATCATCACCGGCGGCGCCCGCGGCCTCGGCGCCGAGGCCGCCCGGCTCGCCGTCGCGGCCGGCGCCAACGTGGTGATCACCGACGTCCTGACAGACGACGGCAGGGCCACCGCCGCCGAACTCGGCGAGCGGGCCCGGTTCATCCGGCACGACGTGACCTCCGAGGCGGACTGGCAGCAGGTGGTGGACTTCGCGACCGCGGAGTTCGGCGCACGTCATGGGGCAGTGACGCCTCAGGACCCGTGACGTGACGCAGGTCATGGCCGGGCCGGAGTTCGACCGCCATCACCCCAGGAAAACCTCCTATTTGACGATCCGTCATACCACGGGGAGGTTGACGTGCACATCGAACTCGGTCCGCTCAAGCCCGATCCCTCCATGCTGGTCCTCGGCCTGACCCTGCTCTTCCTGCTGATGTTCGTGCTCGGCGTCCTGCTGTTGCCGCGCGTCGAGCGGATCCAGGCCCAACGGTGGGACGCGACCGAGGGCCGCACCGAACGGGCGGAGGCCGTCCTCGCCGAGGCCGAGGCGGTCCGGGACGCCGCCCTGCACGAGATCACCGAGGCCCGGCACGAGGCCGCCCGGATCCGCCAGGAGTACACCGAGCGGGGCTCGGCGGCGATCGCCTCGGCCCGCGCCGACGGCGCCCGCGACCGCGACCTGCTCCTGCGCACCGGCCGCGCCCGGATCGTGGCCGACCGGGCCGAGGCCGCCCACGTCCTGCGGCAGGACGTCGGCGACCTGGCCGTCACCCTGGCCGGCCGGGTGATGGGGGAACCGGTGCACACCGTCGCCGCCGAACGCCGCACGGTGGAACGGTTCTTCGCCTCGGCGTCCGACTGACGCCCCGTCACCTCAGCCTCCGTTCACCGCCGACGACGAAGGCCGCCCGGGTCGATCCGACCGGGGCGGCCTTCGCATCGGCACGACCGTCAGCTGTGGCGGCCCCGGCGACGGCGGGCGGCCAGGACGGCGAGACCGCCCAGTCCGAGCAGGCCGACACCGGCCAGCCCGAGGACCACCGGCGCGTCACCCGCACCGGTCGAGGGCAACTCACCACCGCCACCGGGGTGATGGCCGGTCGGGTACCCGGACGGGTGGTGGCTGGTCGGAGCGGGGCCCCCGCTCGACGTGGACGCGCCGGCCGACGGCGAGGTGGTGCTCGCGCTCGGGGACATCGGGGAGGGGGACGTCGGCGACGGAGAAGTGGGCGGCGGGGACGTCGGGGAGGGCAACGTCGGCGACGGGGAGGTGGGCGACGGAGAGGTGGGACTCGGCGAGGGCGAGGTCGGCGAGGGGCTCGGGGTCACCTTGCAGTCCGGCAGGTCCCCGTCGAACGGGTAGCTGTGGAGCTCGTAGCCGCCCGTACCGGTGTGGATCAGGTTGCCCGCGAGGTACACCCGGCCGTTCATGCCCGGCTGGGCCAGGGTGGTGGTCCCGCCCGGGTTGCCGGCCAGGACCGAGCCCTGGAACTGGGCGCTGCCGAGGATCTGGGCGTTGGTCGCGGTCGGGAAGTTGTACATCAGCTTGGAGCGCATGTCGGTGGTCCGGTCGCCCGCCAGGCCGGTGCCCGTGTAGGTGTTGATGATCGGGCTGTCCCCGAGCATGTTCACCACCACGGTGGCCCCGGCCGGGATGTTGTCGAAGACCAGGCCGATCTGGCCTCCGCTCGGCGAGGCGAGGTTCTGGGAGACGTTGAAGACCTGCTTCATGCTGGTCCCGTCACCGGTGAAGGTGGCCTGGCTGGAGGAGACGTCGACGGTGCCGGTCGCGGTGGCCCGCCCGACGCAGTCGGAGACCTCCTCGATCCGGGTCAGCACGTCCTGGTACGGCGCGGCCGCGTTCGGGTCCTGGATCGCCTGGCCGGTGGGGTCGATGGCGACGGTGCCGGTGACGCCGCCCGCGTGGCGCAGGTTGCCGAAGGCCGGGCCGTGGGAGTCGCTGCCGCCGATCAGGATCGAGTTGCCGCCCTTCACGTCGACGTCGCCGCCGGTGGTGACGAAGTCGCTGCCGTTCGGCGGCACCACGCGCGAGCCGACGCCCACGACGCCCATGTTGTAGACGCCGCCGCCGTTCTTGTCCACGGTCAGCTTCCCCAGCGTGACGATCTTGCCCTCGGCCTCGGCCGCGCGACCGTTGACGGTGTAGTCGCCACCGGTGAAGACGTTGATGGTGGCGTCCCGCCCGGTGAAGTCACCGTTGTTCGGCGACGGCCAGGTGGAGGGGCAGTCGGGCCCGGAGCAGGCACCCAGCGGCGGGGCCAGCGGAGCAGCCGAACCGACCGTCAGCACGGCGGCCAGCGGCACCGCCGCGACGGCGGTGGCCACGGCGATCCGGACGGCCCGGCGCCGTCCACTGGCGGGCGTTCTTCTCACGGCGGTCGTTCGGTGATCCGGCGAACCGGCGGCCTGACCCATCGACAATTCCTCCGCGCATAGAAAAAGGACAGGCCCGGAGGACCTGCCGCGTTCCGTGTCATTGCTGGCGATCCCACAGATCCGTGGCATCCAACCTTAAAGCGGACTATTCACACCCTATAGACCATCAGGTCCGATCCGAAAACCATTCGAACGGCGCAGGATCCCGACCTGCCCGCCCAGCCGCCCCGCCCTCGGCCCGCTCCCCGAGGTCCGGCTCCGCGAGGTCCGGCTCCCCGCCCGGTCACCGGGCGGGCTAGGTTGGAGGACATGACCACCGAGGCCCAGGAGCAGGACGCACCGCTCGTCGCCGTCGCGTCCGCAGACGCCGTACTGCGGCACCCCGAGGTGGGCGAGCACCTGCTCACCGACATCGAACGGGCCCGCGCCGCACGCTTCCGCCATGAGTCCGGACGGGCCGACTTCGTCGCCGGGCACGTCCTGGTCCGGCTCTGCGCCGCCCGGCTGCTCGGCGTCCCCACCGCCGGACTGGTCCTCGCCCAGCAGTGCCCGGACTGCGGCCTCGCCGACCACGGCAAGCCCTATCTGCCCGACCATCCCGGGGTGGAGGTGAGCCTGTCCCACACCCGGGGCGTGGTCGCTGCCGGGGCGGGCCGCCGGCCGGTCGGCGTGGACGTGGAACTCGCCGCCCGGGGCGGCTCGCTGCGCGCGGTCGCCCGCCGGGTGCTCACCCCGGCCGAGCTGGCCCTGGTCGAGGCGGCGCCGGAGCCGGACCGGGCGTTCCTGCGGCAGTGGGTGCGCAAGGAGTCGCTGATCAAGATCGGGCGCGCCACCCTGGACACCCTCGGGCAGGTCGACCTCTCCGCCCTGCCGCTGGACGTCCCGCCCGGCGCCCCGCTGCGCGGCCGCTTCGAGGACCTCTACCTGCTCGACTGGACCGACCCCGGGCACGGCGCCGCCGTCGCGGCCGTCAGCACCGCCCCGCCCCGCCTGGTGGAGCTGCTCCCGGCGGACTGAGTTCCGGGCGGGCTCTCGGCTTCGGCCGGTTCCGGGCAGGCGGGCCGCCCGGCGGGCCGAGCGGGGGCCACCCGAGCGCGGGGCCGGTGAATAAGCGGTGTTAGCGTGCCTGGTCGTGGGCACGCCGACCGCGCACGCCCGCCGACTCCCAGCTGCCCACCGGATTCAAAGGGTGCCCCGCCATGGCCAAGTTCCTGCTGAGCCTGCACGTCCTCGCGTCGGTCCTGTTCATAGGCCCGGTCGCGGTGGCCGTCAGCATGTTCCCGCGCCGGGCGAAGGCCGCCCTGGCCGGCGGGCCGGACCAGGCCTCGGACGCGGGCGTGCTGCGCGTCCTGCACCGGATCACCCAGGTCTACGCGCTGCTCGGCGTCGCGGTGCCGGTGCTGGGCATCGGTGTGGCCCAGGTGATGGACGTGCTGAGCCAGTCCTGGCTGATCGCCTCGATGGTGCTCACCGCGATCGCCGCGCTCTCCCTGCTGCTCTTCGTGCTGCCCGGCCAGCAGGCCGCCGTGGACGCGCTCGGCCTCGACCCGGCGGACGAGAAGCACACCAAGGCCGTCAGCGGCCTGCGGATGCTGCCGATGACCGCCGGGGTGTTCAACCTGCTGTGGGCCGTGGTCGTGGTGCTGATGGTGATCCGCCCGGGCTCGACCACCGGCGCCTGATCGACGTCTGATCGATGCCCGGTCCCCGAGGCCCCCTGCCGCGGGCCCGGCTCGTTCGAGTACCGTCCTTGCCCATGACGATCGTGGCGGGCATGGGCAGCCCCACCGGGACCGGCGTCGGCCCGCTGATCCGCGGCTGGCGGGAACGCCGACAGCTCAGCCAGCTGCAACTGGCCCTGCGGGCGGACTCCTCGGCCCGGCACCTCAGCTTCGTCGAGAACGGCCGCGCCCGGCCGGGCCGGGACCTGCTGCTGCGACTGGCCGAACAGCTGGACGTCCCGGTGCGCGAACGCAACTCCCTTCTGCTGGCGGCCGGTTACGCCCCGCACTACCCCGAGACACCACTGGACGACCCGTCCATGGAGGCGCTGCGCGGCGGCGTCGAGCGGCTGCTCGCCGCACACGACCCGTACCCGGCGGTGGTGGTCGACGGGACCTTCCAGGTGCTGGCGGCCAACCGCTCACTCACCCTGCTGCTGGACGGCGTCGACCCGCAGCTGGTCCGGCCGCCGTTCAACGCCGTCCGGGTCGCCCTGCACCCGGGCGGGCTGGCGCCGCACATCGTCAACTTCCGGCAGTGGCGGGGGCACCTGCTGGCACGGCTGGAACACCGGCTGGAGCTGGTCCGCGCGGAGCCGCTGCGGCGGCTGTACGAGGAGGTCCGCGGCTACCCCGAACCGGCGCAGGAGGGACCGGCCGGGGACACCGCCGAGTACGGGCACCCCTTCGCGCTGCCGCTGCGGGTCCGGCACGACGGACGGGTGCTCTCCTTCCTGTCCACCATCGCCACCTTCAACACGCCGCTGGACGTGACCGTCTCCGAACTCGCCATGGAGACCTTCCTGCCCGCCGACCGGGAGACCGTCCGCTACCTCCAGTCCGTGGTCGGCCCGGAACGGTAGTCGGCTGCCGGCGGGCCCGGGCGCTAACCCCGGCCTCCGCCGCGGCGCAGCGCGGCGAGCTGGAGGACCACGAACAGGGCCACGGCGGCGGCCTGCAACGGGATCCAGACCGCACCGACCGCGGTCGGCTCGAACCACACCGC
This sequence comes from Kitasatospora sp. NPDC023176, assembly GCF_055560495.1. Lineage (NCBI taxonomy): Bacteria > Bacillati > Actinomycetota > Actinomycetes > Kitasatosporales > Streptomycetaceae > Kitasatospora > Kitasatospora sp. NPDC023176. The sequence continues at coordinate 107,712 of NZ_JBVHIP010000004.1, forward strand.
GAGCGCGCCCAGGCTGAGCGCGACCCAGGCCGCGTTGACGCCCACCACCACCTCCACTGCGGCGCGCGGGGGACGGCGGGCGGCCAGCGCGCCGACCACGAGGCCGTGGCCGGCGAGGAGCAGCCCGAGCAGCAGCAGGGTGACGCGGCCGACCCCGAGCAGCCGGCCGAGCGGTCCGGCGAGGACCAGGTAGGCCAGGCCGTTGCCGGCGGTGACAACCGCGTCCAGGGCGAGGACCCCGCGGACCGTCCACGGGGAGAACACCGGACCGGGCCGGTCGGGGGTGCCGGTGTACGCGTTCGCGGGCATGCGGATCGCCTCCTGAGCGGGGTGGTGGTGGCCCGGTGGCGCCGACGGCCCTGACCGGACGGCTCCACCCTGCCGGGCGCGGCGCCGGGCGTCGATTACCTCGCGGGTAAGGGCCCCGCCGGCCTCGCGGGGCAAGGACCCCGGGGAACCGCCACGCAGGCAAGGGCCCGCGCCGCCCGGGCCCGGCCGCTCACGGCCTGCGGGGCCGCCCGAGCAGCACACCCGCCCGCTTCACCGCGCGGGCGGTGATCGTGGTCTCGGCGCGGGTGACGCCGAGCGGGCCGAGGGTGTCGGTGAGGAAGCGGTAGAGGCCGCCGTGGTCGGGGCAGAACAGCGTGGCCAGCAGGTTGGTCGGGCCGCTGGTGGCGAAGACGCCGTGCACCTGGGGATGGCGGCCCAGTTCGGCGCCGACCTCGGCGAGCCGGCCGGGCGGCACGTCCAGCCAGAGGTTGGCGTCCACGGCCATGCCGAGCAGCTGCGGGTCCACGGTGGCGTGGGTGCGCAGCAGCCCGAGCCCGTCCAGCCGGTGCAGGCGGCGCCGGACGGTCGACTCGGGGGCGCTGGCCGCCGCGGCCAGTACGGCATGGGACTGCCGGGCGTCCTCCTCCAGCCGGTCCAGCAGCGCGCGGTCGAGACCGTCCAGCGGCGGGGGTGTGGCCGGGCGCGGGACGAGGGGCCGGGCGAGCGCGGCGGCCTCCTGGTCGGTCAGCGAGCCGGCCCGCCACTGCCCGGCATCCGCGAAGGCGTGCAGCACGGCATGGGTGGTGGTCTCGGTGACGGCGTCGGTCGCGGGCAACTGCCCGTACAGCAGGCGGTCGCGGGCGCCGGCGTCGCTCAGCATCACGGCGCCGACCTCGTGGCCGCCGAGCATGATGTCGACGAACGGGACGTCTGGCCGGTCGGCCAGCGCCCGGGCGATGGCGTCCACCCGGCCGCGCAGCACCCGGACCCGCAGCAGCAGCGCGCCCACGGCGGCGTCCTCGACATCGGGCATCCGGACCACCCGCAGGACCCCGGCCTGCCGCATCCGGCCCAGCCGGCGGGTGACCGTCCGGGCGGAGACCCCCAGCACCTCGGCGATCCGGCCGGGCTCGGCCCGTCCGTCCACCTGGAGGGCGCCGACCAGGCGGCGGTCGAGGGCGTCCAGCACGGTGTCCGGATCGTTCGTGGCGAGGTCCATGGTGTCCGATCTCCGTCGTTCAAGGCTAATTGAGCGTCCTGTTCGGCAGCCCTGACGGTACTCCTTGTCCTGTTCGGCCGGAGCGGACCGGCCACCGGGGAGAGGGAGAGCGCGATGACGACGACGGAGCTGTGGACGCTGGCGGAGGCCGTGGAGGCGGCGGTGCGGGAGGTCGGCGCGAAGCTGGCCGCGAACCGGCCCGCCGAGCCGACCCCGGCGCGGACCGTCGACGAGGCGATGGCACGGTTCGCCGAACTGGACGGCCCGGCCGCCACCGACCTGCGTGAGCGACTGACCGCGCTGCGCCCGCAGGCCGGCTGGCTGCCGGAGGAACTGGACGGCTCGGTGCCCGCCGAGGGCGAGTGGTGGGTGTGCGACGCGACCGACGGCGCGGTGCAGTACCTGCTCGGGCAGCCGCACTGGGCGGTGACGGCGGCCCTGGTACGCGACGGCGTGGCGGTGCTGGCCGTGGTGCACGCCCCGCAGCTGTTCGGCGCGGGCCGCACCTACCGGGCGGTGCTGGGCGGCGGGGCGCAGTTGGACGGGCGGCCGGTCGCGCCGCTGGAGCGGGAGTTGGCGGCCACCGTGGCCGCCACCAGCCAGCCGCCGCTGGTGGCCGCCGACCCGGTGGCGCTGCGCCGGGCCGGCGAGTCGCTGTCCGCGATGGCCGGCGCGGTGCTGGCGGTGCGCAACCTCGGCCCGACCGCGCTGCAGGTGGCGCAGGTCGGCTCCGGGCACCTGGCGCTGTTCTGGGAGTACGGGCGGGACGCGGGCAACCTGCTGCCCGGCGCCCTGATCGCGAGCGAGGCGGGCGCGACGGTGACGGACGCCGCCGGGGCGGCCTGGACGGCCGGCTCGGACAGCTTCCTCGCCGCCGCGCCCGGACTGCACCGGGACGCGGTGGGGGTGCTGGGCGCCGTCAGCTGAGGCCGAACAGCGCGGCCGCGTTGTCGTGGCAGACCGCCCGCAGCCACTCCTCCCCCAGCCCCAGCCCGGCCAGCGCCTCCAGCTGGTGGACGTACCGGTACGGGATGTTGGGGAAGTCACTGCCCAGCAGGACGCGCTCGCCCAGCCCGCGCAGCCGCGGCAGCTCCTCGCGCGGGAACGGGACGTCGGCCTCGGCGAAGTCGGTGAACGCGATGGTGGTGTCCAGTCGGACGGCCGGGTGGCGTTCGGCCAGGTCGAGGAAGTCGCGGTACTCGGGCATGCCGAGGTGGGCGACCACCAGGACCAGGCCCGGGTGCCGGTCCAGCACCGCGCCGATCGGGCCGGGGCCGGTGAACTTGCCCGGCATTGGCCCGGATCCGCAGTGGGTGACCACCGGGGTGCCGGTGTCGGCCAGCAGCCCCCAGACCTTGTCCAGCCGGGCGTCCGTCGGGTCGTAGCCGCCGACCTGGAGGTGCGCCTTGAACACCCGGGCGCCGTCCTCGATCGCCCGCGCCACGTAACCGGCCGCCTCCGGCTCGGGGAAGAAGGTCGCGGTGTGCAGGCAGTCCGGGGTGCGGGCGGCGAACTCGGCCGCCCAGGCGTTCAGCCAGCCGGCCATGCCCGGCTTGTGCGGGTAGAGCATCGAGGTGAACGCCCGGACGCCGAAGTCCCGCAGCCGCTGGACGCGCTGCTCCTCGGCCTCGCGGTAGGTGATCGGCCAGGGGCGGTTCACCAGCGGGCCGGCCGCGTCGAAGTACGCCCACACCTTGTCGAGGACGTTCTTCGGCATGAAGTGGGTGTGCACGTCGATCAGTCCGGGCAGGCCGAGGGCCTGCCAGAACTCCCGTACGCTCCGGGCTTCCTGGCCGTCCGCGCGGGCCTGTTCGTCGTTCACGCGGGCCCCTCGGTCGTTCACGCGGGCACCGGGCGGGCGCGGTCGATGATCTCCGTGGTGTCGACGCCGGAGGGCAGGGTGCCGAAGGCGGCGCCGTGGTCGCCGCCGAGCCGGCTCGCACAGAAGGCGTCGGCCACCGCCGGGCTGCCGTACCGAACCAGCAGCGAGCCCTGGAAGGCCAGCGCCATCGACTCGACCAGCCGCCGGGTGCGGTACTCCAGGTCGCTCACGTCGCTGAGCTGCTTGCGCAGTTCGGCGACGGCCGCGTCCAGCCGGCGGTCCACCCCGGCGGCCGCGTCCAGTTCGCCGAGGAAGGCCTCGACCGTCTCCGGGCGCTTGGCCATGGCGCGCAGGGCGTCCAGCGCGGCGACGTTGCCGGAGCCCTCCCAGATCGACACCAGCGGCGCCTCGCGGTAGAGCCGGGGCATCCCGGACTCCTCGACGTAGCCGTTGCCGCCCAGGCACTCCAGCGCCTCGGCGGAGTGCGCCGGACCGCGCTTGCACACCCAGTACTTGGCCACGGCCAGGCCCAACCGCCGTACCAGCGCCTCGGTTTCGTCCCCGGCCAGGGCGAGGTCGGTGGCCCGGGCCAGCCGCATCGCCACGGTGGTGGCCGCCTCGGACTCCACCACCAGGTCGGCCAGCACGTTGCGCATCAGCGGCTGGTCGACCAGCGCCTTGCCGAAGGCCCGCCGGTGCAGGGCGTGGTGGACCGCCCGGGTGGCGCCGTAGCGCATCCCGGAGGCGGCCCCGACGGTGCAGTCCAGGCGGGTCATGTTGACCATCTCGATGATGGTCTGCACACCCCGGCCCTCCCCGCCGACCAGCAGGCCCACCGCGCCGTCGTACTCCAGCTCGGCGGAGGCGTTGGACTTGTTGCCGAGCTTGTCCTTGAGCCGCATCAGGCGCAGCCGGTTGCGGCTGCCGTCCGGGAGGACGCGCGGCAGCACGAAGCAGCTCAGCCCGCCCGGGGCCTGGGCGAGGGTCAGGAAGAGGTCGGACATGGGCGCCGAGGTGAACCACTTGTGGCCGGTGAGCCGGTAGCTGCCGTCCGACTGCGGGACCGCCGTGGTGGTGTTGGTGCGGACGTCCGAGCCGCCCTGCTTCTCGGTCATCGACATGCCCGCGATCAGTCCGCGCTTGGTGTGCGGCTCGCGCAGCCCGTAGTCGTACTCGGTGGCGGCCAGCAGCGGCTCCAACTCGGCGGCCAGGTCCGGGCTCTGGCGCAGCGCCGGGACGGCGGCGTAGGTCATCGAGATCGGGCAGGTGTGGCCGGCCTCGACCTGGCCCCAGACGAAGAACTTGGCGGCGCGGGCGGAGTGGGCGCCGGGCCGGTCGTCCCGCCAGGGCGCGGCGTGCAGGCCGTACGAGACGGCGGTGCGCATCAGCTCGTGCCAGTACGGGTGGAACTCGACCTCGTCGATCCGGTGGCCGAAGCGGTCGTGGGTGCGCAGCACGGGCGGGTTCTCGTTGGCCAGCCGGCCCCAGTCAGCGGCCTGCTCGGAGCCCGCCAGGCGGCCGAGTTCGCGCAGTTCCGGCTCGGCCCAGCCGGCGCCGGCCCGGTGCAGGGCGGCGAGCAGGGTCGGGTCGGCGGCGGTGTCGTGGCCGTACGGCAGGGGCACCTGGTTGGTGACCTCATGCGTCGCTGTCATCGCGTCCTCCCAGGGCACGCAGGGTGAAGGAGACCAGGGCGGGAACCACCTCGGCGGTGGCCCGCTGGGGGTCGGAGGGTTCGGCCGTCTCGGCCGTCTCGGCTGTATCGGCCTTTTCGGCTGCCTCGGTCGGCTCGGCTGGTGCGGCCGTCTCGACCGGTGCGGCAGGTGCGGCCGCGAGCGGGCCGGCCAGCGCCTCGCCGACCGCGCCGACCAGGGCGGCGGCGGTCAGCACCGGGTCCTGCGCGGGAAGTTCGCCGGCCGCCACGGCGGCGGCGATCTCGGTGGCGATCACGTCCCGGAACGCCCGCCGGAAGACCAGGCGCTCGCCGTCCACCACCGCGTCGGCAGGCTCGACCAGCAGCGCGTACGCCAGCCGGGGCGCGCGCAGGGCGCGGGCCGCGAAGGTCTCGACCACGGCGGCGATCCGCCGCTGCGGGGTGTCCCGGAGGGCGACGGCGGTGTTCACCGCGGCCATCTCCCGGGTGACCACCCGGCGGAACAACTCCACCGACAGCTCGGCCTTGTTGGCGAAGTGCTGGTAGACGCTGCCGGTGGCGATCCCGGCGCGGTCCGCCACGGCGGCCATGGTGCAGCCACCGTAGCCGCGCTCGGCGAGCAGGCCGACCGCCGACTGCAGCACCGCCTCGCGCTGGGCGTCCAGGCGGGCTTGGACGGCGGGGGTACGACGGTAGGCCATGGAAGCATTGAAGCACTGATTCACTGCTTCGGGGAGGGGGCGGCGTCTCACCGCTCGTACCGCTCGGTCGGCCCGTTCCGCTCGGTCCGCCCCTTCCGTGCGAACGACGGGAGGCCGCCCCGGGCGGGGCGGCCTCCTGGTCCTGCTGGTCCTACTGATCTTGCTGGTCCTGCTGGTCCTGCTGCGGGGCGTTACAGCGGGCGGCGCTCCTGCTCCAGCCGCTGACCCTCGATGTCGAGCGGGCCGAAGGGCGCCCCCGTCTGCGGGGACTTGGCCAGCGAACGGGCGTCGCCCTGGTCGCCCAGACCGGCCCACTCCAGCACCTTGGCGGTGGCCTCCCCCGACTGCGCGGCCGGCAGCTTGCCGATGTTGGAGCCGTGGTTGCCGCCGGGCACCACGTAGACGTAGCTGTCGTCACTGCCCCGGCCGAGGTGGAACGGCTTGGCGCCCCACGGGTCGTTGCCGCCGTAGACGAACATGATCCGCTCGCCCTCGCGCTTCACCCAGCGGTCGATGTCGGGCATCGCGTGCGGGTTGAAGACGGTCGGGATCTCCTTCGGCACGTAGGAACGGGCCGAGTAGAGCTCCTTGTAGTCGTAGTGCAGCTGGTCCTTCAGGTACGAGACGTCGAAGTACGGCGCACCCAGCTCGGTGGCGGCCTGGTAGTAGTACGCGGTGTACTTCGCCAGCGACTGGTCGCTGTTGCCGGTGATGCCCGACTGGGCGTCGTACCACGCGTACAGCTCGTCGTCGGTCGCGGTGGCGGCCACCGGGACCTTCGCGCAGTCCGACTCCAGGCTGTACTGCCAGAACGCCCAGACCACGTCGAGCACACCGGCCTCGTAGGCGCGGTCCGGGGTGCCGAGGGTGTTGAAGGTGGAACCCGCCGCCTTGTTGTCGGCGATGTAGCGGGGCTCCAGACGGTCACGGCGCACCAGCAGTTCGCGCTGGGCGGCGTTCAGCTTGGCGCGGCACTCGGGGGTGCCGACGGTGCGGAAGAAGTCGGTGTAGGCCGAGTAGTCGCTGACATCGGTGTTGTTCGGCGCGACGTAGGCGATCGTGCCCGCCACGTCGTCCGGGTAGAAGCGCCGGTAGAAGGTGGAGGACATGCCGCCCTTGCTGGCGCCGGTGGAGAGCCACTCCTGCTGGTAGATCCGCTTGAGCGCGGTCACCAGCTTGTGGGAGTCGGCGGCCTGCTGGCGGATGCCCGCCTTGGACCAGTCGGCCGGCTCGGGGCGGGAGGGGGTGAAGAACCGGTACTCGATGGAGACCTGGTTGCCGTCCACCAGCCGGGTCGGCTCGGTGCGGGACGGCGTGGTGCCCAGCGTGTAGCCGTTGGTGTAGAAGACCGTCGGGCGGTCATAGCCCCGGTGCAGCACGCTGAAGCGCTGCTGGAAGGTGCCCAGCCAGGGGCGGAAGTGGTCGATCGGCTGGGTGTAGGTGGCCAGGAAGTAGCGGTGGCCGGTGGTGGTGGGCTGCTCATCGGTGATCGTCACGCCGGGGATCGCCGCCAGGCGGTCCTTGATGTCGGCGGTCGGGTCGTCGGCGGGGCTCCGGCCGTGCGCGGCCTCGGCCGCCTCGGCCCCCTGCCCGGTGGCGGCCGAGGCCGGGGCGGCCAGGACACCGATCGCGAACATCGGTATCAGCAGGACGGAAACCAACAGCCTCTTCAGCTTGGTGGTCATCAACTCTCCATCTGGTCAACGAACATGACAGCTGCCTCATCGGCACAACACTGCGGTGCGGATGGTGCGGCGGCCGCCCGGTGGACGGCCGAATGGGCCACCCGCCTGGTCGCGGGTGGCCCATCGGGGGAAGGTGCTGGTCAGGGGGCTTGCCTCGGTTCCGTCGGCGGCTCGGGCGGTCGCCCGCCGAGGGGGTGCGGCGCGGACGGACCGGGGCTCAGGAGTGGGCTGGGGCTCAGGAGTGGGCTGGGGCTCAGGAGTGGGCTGGGCTGGTCAGGACAGGCCGATGAGGCCTACGGGCGGGGCAGGGTGCAGCCCGCCAGGGTGAGGTCGAGGCGATTGCCGGGTGCGAAGCAGGCGGGGATGCCGTAGGTCTCCTGGGCGTAGCCGATGCCCTGGTGCACCGTGACCGCGCCGGTCTCGTCGACCTCGCACGGGTTGTCGAGGGTGCAGGACTCGCCGCTCTCGTTGATCGTGTTGTTCACCGCGACGAGCTGACCGGTCGAGGCGTCGACCACCGGCGAGCCGGAGGTTCCGCCGATGACGTTGCAGCCGGAGGTGTAGCGGACCGAGTCCTTGAAGGTCCAGTCGGCCTCGTTCAGCTGGTAGGCGAAGCCGTCGATCGAGCAGGAGTAGATCTTCTTCCAGTAGCCGGAGACGACCCGGATGTCGGCACCCTGGGTGGGGTGGGTGTCGGCGATGGTCAGCGGCGAGATCCCGTACTTCGACTTGATCGAGGCGTAGCTGGTGTTCAGCTGGTAGATCGACACATCGGTGTCGGTCATGGCGCCGTAGACCACCTTGGTCGCGCGCAGTGTCGCGAGGCGGCCACCAGTGGCGCTGAGCAGGGTGAAGGTCCGGCTGGAGGACTGGTCGAGCACGACTTCACCGGGGCCGGGCATACCGGATTCCAGGCAGTGGCCGTTGGAGAGCACGAGGGCCGGGTCGGACGCGGCCGAATTCGGCATCCGTACCAGTGAGCCGGAGCAGTTGCTGAGCGCGACTGTCCCGGCGAAGGTGACGGCGGCGGCCCGGGCCTTTGCCGGGGCCGCCGGGGCGGCGGCCTGGGCCGGAGCGGCAGCCCGAGCCGGAGCGGCAGCCTGGGCCGGGAGGGCGCCGACGAGGGAGGTGGCGCCTACGGTCAGGAGCGTTGCGAGCATGCCTATGAGCGGCTTCTTCATGAGAGACCTCTCGGTGTGGGGGTCCCCCAAAACTGTCGCGGACATGACTTACTGTCAAGAGTCAAAACGAGACCAAGAAAACACCCCTGGCCACGAGGGCCGGCCCACTCCCCCGCCGAGCCCACCAGGAGCCCGCCAAGATCCCACTAGAGGCCCGGAGTGCTCAACTCCCCTGCCAGTGAAGCCGACCGAGGCTGATCAGCCGCAGTTGCAGCTGGGCAGTGGCGGCGATCCGCTGCTCGCGGGCAGGGTCCGCCTCCTGGGCCTCCAGGAAGGCGGAGGCCGTCGACACCATGTGGTCGACATACAACTCGGCGAGCATCCGCAGGTCCTGCTCGCTCCAGCCCTTCGAGACCGGCTGGAGCGCCAGGGCGGAACCGACCTCGGCGGCGAAGCGGCCGAGCTCCGCGTCGATCGCCTCGCGCACCTGCCGGACCCCGCCGTGCCGCTCGCGCGCCAGGAAGCGCACGTGCGGCCGGTGCTCTCGGACGTGCCGCCGGATCACGTCCACCGCACGGTCGATCAGCTCCTCGGCGCCGTCGGCCTCGGCCAGCACCGAGCGGATCATGACGTGCAGGCTGGCCAGCGACTCCTCGACCAGCGCGACGCCGAGGGTGGCAAGGTCGGGGAAGTGCCGGTAGAAGGCGGCCGGGGACAGCCCGGCCTCCCGGGTGACCTCGCGGACGCCCAGGCTGGCCAGGTTCTGATCGGCCAGCAGGTGCAGCCCCGCGTCCATCAAGGCCCGCCGACTCTGCTGTTTCTGGGCCTGTCTGGCCCCTACGGTGTGACTCACGCCATTCAGTAAACAGTCGTTTGCCGAAATTGGCCAGCCGGCGTACAGTGGGACCCGAAGTCAGTGAACACTTGTCAACCGAAACCGGCGCAGCACCAGCCGTAGCTGAAGGAGCCAGCCGTGATCCTGTTCTCCGCACTGGTCGCCATGGGAATCCTGATCGGCACCGCCGCCCACCTCCCCCTCCCGGTGTTCCTCGCCGCCTCCGCCGCCATCACCGCCTGGCTGCTCGCCTTCGGCGCCCGCGAGGGCATCGCCCGCCTGCGGCACCGCTGACCCGGCCGACCGTCGCAGGCCCCAGCAGGCCGCTGCAGCCCGCCACCGGTCACCAGAAGCCCCGCCGACCCGTCCACTCCCGCTGAGAGGACCGCCACCGCCATGAGCACCGCCACCAACCGTGCAGTCAACAGCCGTGCAGTCAACGGCCGCGCCTTCGCCCGTCGCGGCACCACCGACCGTGCCGCCATCGCCCACGCCATGACCGAGCGCACCGCCACCGAGCGCACCGCCGACGACCGTCAGAGCACCGCCGAGGCCGACAACCTGGCCATCGCCTCCTTCCTCCTCGGCCTCCCCGGCCTGCTGCTCTTCAACATCGTCCTGGGCCCGATCGCCATCACCCTCGCCACGCTGGCCCTGGTCCGCGGCACCGACCGCCGCATCCGCGCCTTCCTCGGCCTGGCCCTCGGCATCACCTCCCTGGTCATCCTCGCCGTCACCACCGCGACCTCCCACGGCGTGCTCATCGACCTCGGCTCCTGAACCACGCTCAACTCCCCGGCCCCCGCGCCGAACCACTGATCACCTCAACCCTGCCCACGACCCCCGCCCGCCACGTAGGGTGGCCTCATCGGCCGGGTGACCACAGGGGGCAGGAGTGAGTACCGAGATCCGCAGCGACGCACCGCCGGCGCCCATCGAGGCGGGCGGGGGCGGACGGCTGCTCGCGGTGAGCGATCTGCACATCTCCTACCAGGAGAACCGCGAACTGGTGGAGAAGCTCCGGCCCACCCACCCCGACGACTGGCTGCTCGTCGCCGGGGACGTCGCCGAGCTCACCACCAGCATCGAGTGGGCGCTCGGCCTGCTCGCCGACCGCTTCGCCCGCGTGGTGTGGGCGCCCGGCAACCACGAGCTGTGGACCCACCCCGAGGACCCGGTCCAGCTCCGCGGCGTGGCCCGCTACGACCACCTGGTGGAACTGTGCCGCGCCCTCGGCGTCGTCACCCCCGAGGACCCGTACCCGATCTGGCAGGGCGCGGGTGGCCCCGTCCGGATCGCCCCGCTCTTCCTCCTCTACGACTACTCCTTCCGTGCCCCGGGCACGACCACCAAGGAGGAGTCCCTGGCGGCCGCCTACGAGAGCGGCATCGTCTGCGCGGACGAGCGGATGCTCTACCCGGACCCGTTCCCGGACCGCGACTCCTGGTGCCGTGAGCGCGTCCGGCTGACCGAGCAGCGGCTCGCGGCCTGTGACCCGGAGGTCCCGCTGGTCCTGGTCAACCACTATCCGCTGGTCCGCCACCCCACCGAGATCCTCTGGTACCCCGAGTTCGCCCAGTGGTGCGGCACCGAGCTGACCGCCGACTGGCACCGCCGCTTCAACACCGCCGCGATGATCTACGGCCATCTGCACATCCCGCGCAAGACCAGCTACGACGGCGTCCCGTTCGAAGAGGTCTCGCTCGGATACCCGCGCGAGTGGCGCAAGCGCGGGCTGCCGGACCCGCTTCTGCGGGAGGTGTTCCCGCAGGTCACGGTGGGCTGAGCGTCGGCGCCCGGATCCCGGTGCCACCGACGCCGTGGACCTCCACGGCGTCGGCAGCCCAGGCGGCGGTGCCGCGTCCGGCGGCGAGGATGGTCACCTGGCGCCACCGCCCCGGTCGGTGTCCCTGGTCGGCTCCGTGAGCACGGCCCGCTTGGCCCGGTACTCCTCGGCGTCGATGTCGCCCTCGGCGTAACGGCGGCCCAGGACGGCGAGCGGGTGCTCCGCCGCGCCGGCGGCGCCGGCCCCGGCCGCGAAGCCGCAGGCTCCGCGCCGCCGCCAGACCGTCCGGCGCAGCAGCGCGATCACCAGGACCACCACGGCGATCCAGACCAGGGGCGCCAGCAGGATCCAGGCGCCCGGCCCGTGCCAATCTGCCAGCTGCGTGTACATCGCGCTTCATCTCCTCGCGGTCGGCTCCACACCCCCGGGGTTTCCCGAGGTGCCTTGAGCGTCCCGCCAAGGGATCTCATCGCGCGTCCTCCCAGTAGCGGCAGTTGGGCTACTCCCGCGAGAGTACGAACGCCCCACGACACGCCGGGCCGGAAGTAGCCGTCGAGGCCGGCCGCCGCCACCGAAAACAGGCCACCGAAAACAGGCCACCGGCAGCAAGCCGCCGGCAGCAGGCCGGCCGCCCGGGGAGCCGAGCCGCGGGCCGTCAGCCCAGCCAGCCCGGCCGCACCAGCCCCGACTCGTACGCCAGCACCACCAGTTGCGCCCGGTCCCGGGCCGCCAGCTTCACCATCGCCCGGCTGACGTGGGTCTTCGCCGTCAGCGGGCTGACCACCAGCCGCCGGGCGATCTCGTCGTTGGACAGCCCCATCCCGACCAGCGCCAGCACCTCGCGCTCCCGCTCGGTCAGCATCGAGATGTCCGAGAGCCCCGCCGGGGCGGCCTCGGGCCCCTTCGAGCGGGCCGCGAACTCGCCGATCAGCCGCCTGGTCACGCCCGGTGAGAGCAGCGCGTCCCCGGCGACGGCGACCCGGATCGCCCGCAACAGGTCGGCCGGCTCGGTGTCCTTGACCAGGAAGCCCGCCGCCCCCGAGCGCAGCGCCTCGAAGACGTACTCGTCCAGCTCGAAGGTGGTCAGCACGACCACCCGTACGGAGGACAGCGCCGGGTCCGCGGCGATCCTCCTGGTCGCCTCCAGCCCGTCCATCCGGGGCATCCGGACGTCCATCAGCACGACGTCCGGCACCAATTCGCGGGCGAGCCGCACCGCCGCCTCGCCGTCGTCCGCCTCGCCGACCACCGTGAGGTCGTCCTGGAGGTCCAGCAGGGCGCGGAAGCCCGCCCGGACCAGCAGTTGGTCATCCGCCAGCAGTACCCGAATCAATCGCTCTCCGCCTTCGGTGTCGGCAGCTCCGCCCGGACCCGGAAGCCGCCGTCCGGCAGCGGCCCCGCCGTGATGGTGCCACCGAACGCGGACGCCCGTTCCCGCATCCCGACCAGCCCGCTGCCCGACCCGCCGGCGTCCCCGACCACCGCCGGCCCCGGGTCCTCGACCAGCACCACCAGGACGGCGACGTCCCGCCAGTCGAGCACCACGACCGCCTCCCGGGCCACCGAGTGCCGGATGACGTTGGTCAGCGCCTCCTGGACGATCCGGAAGGCGGTGAGGTCGACGGTGGCGGACAGCGGGCGGCGCTCGCCGTCCTCGTGCACCTCGACCGCCAGGCCCACCCGGTCGGCCTGCTCGGTGAGTTCGTCCAGCCGGGCGAGCCCCGGGGCCGGCCCGCGCGGCGCCGCGTCGGGCCCGCGCAGCGTGGCGAGCACCTGGCGGACCTCGCCGAGCGCCTCCTTACTGGTCGACTTGATGGTGACCAGCGCGGTGCGGGCCTCCTCCGGCCGCCGGTCGAGCAGCGCCAGCGCGACCCCGGCCTGGATGTTGATCAGCGACAGGCTGTGCGCCAGGATGTCGTGCAACTCCCGGGCCATCTTGAGCCGTTCCTCGTTGGCCCGGCGCTGCTCCAGCTGCTGCCGGTAGGCCCGGTGGGCGGCGATCCGCTCGCGCCGGAAGCGGATCAGCTCGGCGACCGCCAGCACCAGCAACAGCCAGGCCAGCAGCCCGAGTTCGGCCTGCCAGACGAACCTGGTCGGCGCGGCGCGCTGCCAGCTGTCCGGCAGCACGAAGGTGGTCAGGACGTGCACCAGGTACACCCCGGCGACCCCCGCCCAGGCCGCCCGGCGGTGCCCGCAGCCGATCGCGAAGCAGCAGGCGATCACCCAGCTCAGGAACACCGGCCCGTACGGGTACCCGGCGGCCAGGTACCCGGCGGTGACCACCGACGTCCCCGCCACCGCCGCGACCGGGCGGCGCCCGAACAGCGCCAGCAGCGCCGGACCGAGCAGCAGCAGAACGTAGCCGAACACGTCCAGCGGGACCCGGCCGCCCTGGTGGCGCGCGGCGACCCCCGACCCGACCACCTGGACCACCGCGGCCGCCAGCGCCACCTGCACCGGCAGGCCCGACCGCGCCGACCGACCCGACCGACCCGACCGCGCCCACGGTGGGCGCCACGGCCCGGGCGGCGGCTCCGGCGCCGGGGGCGTCGCAGCGGACGGCGCAGCGGACGTCGCCGGGGGCCTCGCAGCGGACGGCGGGCCCGACGGCTCCGGGGGCTGGGACGTGGGCGGCATCATGCCCGGAAGGCTAGACCCGCGCCGCGCCCCCACGCGTCCTCCACCAGTGGCGTTCGGGCGTACTCCCGCTGGAGTACGCCCGCACCCGTCACGCCCTCGGCCACCCCGCCGACAACCCTGCCGTCCACCCCGCCGACGACGCTCAGCCCTCGGCGCCGACCGCGGCCCCGGCCGCCTGCGCCGCCTCCTCCGCCTCCCCGTGGGACACCGACGCCTCCGCCGGCCGCTTCAGCGTCACCACCAGCTCCCCTTCACGGACGTCCGCGAGCAACGTGTCCCCCTCCCGCACGGAACCGTCCAACAGCAGGTTGGAGATCCGGTTGTCCAGCTCCGACTGGATCGTCCGGCGCAGCGGCCGGGCCCCGAACTCCGGCTGGTAGCCGCGGTTGACCAGGTACTCCTTGGCCGCCTCGGTGACCTCCAGCCGCACGTCCTGGGCCCGCAGCCGCCGCCGGGTGCGCTCCAGCAGCAGGTCGACCACCGACAGCAGGTCCTTCCGGGTGAGCGCGTGGAAGACGATCACCTCGTCGATCCGGTTGAGGAACTCCGGCCGGAACTGCTGGCGCAGGTCCCGCATCAGGTCGTCCCTCAGTGCCTGGTCAGGAGCTCCGCTCCGGGCGTCGACGTTGCCCGCGCGCTCCAGGATCCGCTGCGACCCGATGTTGCTGGTCATGATCACCACGGTGTTGCGGAAGTCGACCGTACGCCCCTGGGAGTCGGTGAGCCGCCCGTCGTCCAACACCTGGAGCAGCAGGTTGAAGATGTCCGGGTGCGCCTTCTCCACCTCGTCGAAGAGCAGCACGCTGTACGGCTTGCGGCGCACCGCCTCGGTCAGCTGCCCCGCCTCCTCGTAGCCGACGTACCCGGGCGGGGAGCCGACCAGCCGGGAGACGGTGTGCTTCTCCTGGAACTCGCTCATGTCGAAGCGGATCATCCGGTCCGGGTCGCCGAACAGCAGCGCCGCCAGCGCCTTGGCCAGCTCGGTCTTGCCGACGCCGGTCGGCCCGAGGAAGAGGAAGGAGCCGGTCGGCCGGTCCGGGTCGCCCATCCCGGCCCGGCCGCGGCGCACCGCCTGGGCGACGGCGGTGACCGCCTCGTCCTGGCCGATCACTTTCTGGTGCAGGTGGTCCTCCAGCTTGAGCAGCCGCTCCTTCTCGGTCGCGTTCAGCTCCGCGACCGGGATGCCGGTCCGGGAGGACAGCACCTGCGCGATGTCGTCGGCGGTCACCTCGACGACCTCCTCGCGGGACTCCGCGATCGCCGCCAGCTCCTCCTCGGTCTGCCGCAGCTCGGTCTTCAGGTTGGCGGCCCGCACGAACTCCTCGTCCGCCACGGCCTCGTCCAACTCCCGCTTCAGCTTGGTGATCCGGTCCTGCACCGAGGTCGCCGCGGTGGAGCCGCTGAGGCTGCGCAGCCGCACCCGGGCGCCGGCCTGGTCCAGCAGGTCGATCGCCTTGTCGGGCAGGAAGCGGTCGCTGACGTACCGGTCGGAGAGCGTCGCCGCCGCGTCCAGCGCCTCGTCACTGAACCGCACCTGGTGGTGCGCCTCGTACGCGTCGCGCAGCCCGCGGAGGATCTCGACCGTCTCCTCGACGCTCGGCTCCGGCACCAGCACCGGCTGGAAGCGGCGCTCCAGCGCGGCGTCCTTCTCCACGTGCCTGCGGTACTCGTCCAGCGTGGTCGCGCCCACCACGCTCAACTCGCCGCGCGCCAGGGCCGGTTTGAGGATGTTGCCGGCGTCCATCGAACCCTCGCCGCCACCCCCCGCGCCGACCACGGTGTGCAGCTCGTCCAGGAACAGGATCACGCCCTTCTCGGCCGCCGTGACCTCGTCGATCACGCTCTTCAGCCGCTCCTCGAACTCGCCCCGGTACTTGGACCCGGCCACCAGGGCGGTCAGGTCCAGGGCGACCACCCGCTTGTCCTTGAGACTCTGCGGCACGTCCCCGGAGACGATCCGCTGCGCCAGCCCCTCGACGATCGCGGTCTTGCCGACGCCCGGCTCACCGATCAGCACCGGGTTGTTCTTGGTCCGCCGGGAGAGGATCTCCACGGTCTGCTCGATCTCCTCGGCCCGCCCCACCACCGGGTCCAGCCGGCCACCGCGCGCCGCCTCGGTGAGGTCCTGGCCGTACTCGTCCAGCGTCGGCGTCTCGCTCGGGTGGGCGCCCGAACTGCCGCGCTCGCCACCGGTACCGCGCCCGTCCAGCACCGACTTCAGCGCCTCCTGCGAGGGCGCCGCGTTGCGCAGCGCCGTGCCGGCGCCGGACCGCTCCTGCTCCAGCAGCGCACCGAGGATGTGCTCCGGGCCGATGTACGAGGCACCGGCCGCCTGCGAACGGGCGTGCGCGGCGAGCAGCGCGCGCTTGGCCGAGGGGGTCAGCGCGGGCTTCCCATCCAGCGACTCCGGGTTGCCGACGGGCAACGCGTGCTCCAGGTCCCCGGACAGCCGGTCCGGGTCGATGCCCGCCCGCTCCAGCATCCGCCGCGAGGGCTCCACCCGGGTGGCCGCCCAGGTCAGGTGCGCGGTGTCGAGGTCACTGCTGCCGTCCTCGGCCGCGCGCTGCGCGGCGAGCCCCAACAACTCCTGGGAGGACTCGCTCAGCAACCGCCCGATCGGCACCCGCTGTACGGCGGGCGGGGAGGCCAGTGGGCTCATCCCGAAGAACCGGCTGAGCAGGTCGGAGAACGGGTCGTTCGATCCGAACGGGGGCATGGTCACGGAGGTTCACCTCTCCAAGCGGTTTGCAGCCACACAAACACAGCGCGCGTGCGCCCGCCTCCCGGGCGAACCGTCCGGAGCGCGCCGGCCCTCCGGCCTCCCGGGACCCCGCCCGCTCAACCGGTGAACTGCTCCAGCACCACACCGCCGCTGTACGTCACCGCCATCGCCAGCAGCCCGCCCACGACGTTGCGCGACACCGCCCGCCCCGGCCCGGCCCCGCCCAACCGGGCACTCGTCCAGCCCGACAGGGTCAGCGCCAACACCACCGCGACCACCGTCACCCCCAGCCGCCAGGACTCCGGCGGCAGCATGACCGCCAGCAGCGGCACCAGCGCGCCCAGCGTGAACGCGGCCGCACTGGCCAGCGCCGCCTGCCACGGATTGGTCAACGCCTCCGGGTCGATGCCGAGTTCGGTCTGCGCGTGGGCCGCCAGCGCGTCCTGCGCGGTCAGCGCCGTCGCCACCTCCCGGGCCAGCCCGTCGGTCAGCCCGCTGTCCCGGTAGTAGTCGGTCAGTTCGTCGAGCTCCCCCTCCGGATCGTCCGCCAGCTCGCGCCGCTCCTTCGCCAACGCCGCCCGCTCGGTGTCCCGTTGGGTGCTGACCGAGACGTACTCGCCGGCTGCCATCGACATCGCCCCGGCCAGCAGCCCGGCCACCCCCGCCGCCAGCAGCGCGGTACGGGACCCAGCCGCGCCCGCCACTCCGGTCACGATCCCTGCGGTGGACACCACCCCGTCGTTCGCGCCCAGCACGGCCGCCCGCAGCCAGTTCAGCCGCGCCGACAGCTCCGCCCGGCTCTCCCCCGTCTGCTCCGCCATCCGCGCCACACCGCTCTCAGGGGTCCGTACGGTCCCCCCGATCCTCGCCCGCCGCCCCCGCCACCGCCACCGCCACCGCCACCCGCTCCAACGTCGCCGCCCCGGCCCCGTCGAGGAACCGGATCACACCGTCCACCTCACACCACTGCGTCGAACGCCCGGGCAGCCACCCACCTCTCCCACCACGCAAGATCACCGCCCCCGCGGCAGGAGGCCGGCGGTGACGACCGCCCGCCGTCCACCGACAGGGGCGGGGGCCCGCAGGTTCCCCTATGACCATTGAGGAGAAGTATGGGAGATCGACTTCTGCGCCGAGACTGCACCGAGGCCATCCGAGGCTGTGTCGAGACAGCGAAAACGACTGCGGCCCAAGTCGGGATCATGATCCTGACCTGGGCCGCAGTGGGCGTTCTCAACTGTTCACGGGGTGGGCGCGGACGGTTTCGAACCGCCGACATCTGCTTTGTAAGAGCAGCGCTCTACCACTGAGCTACGCGCCCCCGTTCGTGGCCGGTGGGCGCACGACGAGAGCCTAGGGTACCTGGTCCGGCGGGGTGGTGTGGTGTGGGGCGAGCCCCGGGGTCCCCGTGGGGCGGGGGGATCGGGGAGAATGGGCGCGGATCAGCGGGTCGGAGCAGGGAGCGCGCAGTGGCGGTGGCCGGCGGGAGCGGGCGGCGGGGGCGGCGTCGGGCGGGGAGTGCGCTGGGCGACGCGCTGGTGGTGCCGGTGGTGCTGGCGGGTGCGTTGGGGGCGGTCGCGCTGGCGTCGGCGGGCAGTGGTGGCTGGTGGGGTCGGCGGGGTGCCGGGGACGGGGTGCGGGCGGAGGCGCGGGAGGCGCGGGCCGCCGCGCAGGAGGCGTTCTACGAGCTGGAGGAGACGCAGCGCGAGCTGCAGTTGGCGGTGGAGACCGTCCGGGCGGCGGAGGAGGGCGCGGCGGCGCAGCGGGTGCTGGCCGAGTTGCCGGCGATCTCCGGCCGGGTCGAGCAGGTCACGGTGAACTACCTGGCCGCGCTGGACGCCCACAATCTGGACGACGAGGCGCTGGACGCCGGTTCGGTGGCCCAGGCCCGGCGTCTGCTGGCGGACGTGCAGGGCCAGCTCCGTTCGGCCCGCGCCGAGCTGACCGACTTCCTGGGCCGTCTCCAGCCGACCCTGCAGCACGCCGAGCAGCAGCTGATGCGGGTCACCCCGGCCGTGGAGCAGGCAAAGCGCGCATTGCTGCGGGCGACGACCACGCTGGACGAGGTGCGCGGCGCGGGCCTGCGGGCCGACGATCTGGCGGCCCGGCTGGCCGAGTTGGCGCCCGAGTTGGGGCGGTTGAACGAGGGCGCGGCGCGGCACGGGGTGGCGGCGACGCTGCGGCGTGCCGACGACGTGCGGCTGCGGGCGGAGGCGATCACCGCCGATGCCGCGCAGTTGCCCGAGCGGGCGCGGGAGCTGGACCGGCGGGTGTCGAGTCTGCGGACCCGGATCCAGGCGCTGGAGACCAAGGCCGGGACGGTGGATCCAGCGCTGAGCGAGCTGCGCCGCCGGTTCAGCACCGCCTGCTGGCAGGACCTCCAGCGGGTGCCCGAGCAGGTCGCCGAGGCCGGCCGGGCCGCCGAGGGCAAGCTCGCGGAGGCGTCCCGGGCGCGGGACGAGCAGCGCTGGGCGGACGCGACGGCGGCGATCGGCACCGTCCGCGCGCTGCTGGACACCGCGGACGGTTCGGTGGTGGCCGTGAACGAGCGGCTGCGGCAGTTGAACGAGGTGCAGCACGATCCGAACCGGGAGGTCGAGCGCGCCCGTTTCGCCGTACGGGACGCCCAGCGCCTGGCGATGGCGGGCCGCAGTGCGCCGGATCCGCGGCACGCCGCCCCGCTGGACGAGGCGGTGGCCCGGCTGGACCGCGCGGTGGCGACCCTCCAGGCGGCGGGCCGACACCCCGACTACTGGTTCTTCCTGACCGAGCTGGCGGCGGTGCGGGACGCGGCGGCGCGGGTGATCGGCATGATCCGCGGCGATCTCGGCCACCGGTGACGGTGCGGACCGAGCATCGGTACTCTGCGGGTATGCCACGCTACGACTTCCGCTGCCGCTCCTGCGGCGCCACCTTCGAGCTCCGCCGCCCGATGGCGCAGGCCAACGACCCCGCCGTCTGCCCGCAGGGGCACCCGGACGCGGTGAAGCTGCTGTCCACCGTCGCCGTGACCGGCGCGGCCGGCGGCGCCCCGCAGCAGGCCCCGGGCGGGGGCGGGGGCTGCTGCGGCGGCGGGTGCTGCGGCTAACCCACCGACGGCTAACCCACCGCCGGCAGCCCCGCCGACGACCCGCCGCGCGCGACCGCCAGGAACCGACGGACGATCTCCTCCCCCGCCGCCACCCCCGTCTCGGCGAGGGCGGTGACGCCGGGGGCGGCCCATCCGCTGTCGGCGAGTTCGCCGTGCCCGGGGCGCCATCCGGCGTCGGCGGCGAGCAGCAGGTCGGCGTCGAGCAGCGAGTCCCCGGCCGCCAGGACAGTGCCCGCGCCGCTGCGCCGGACGGCCTCGGCGAGCGCGGCGCTCTTGGTGAGCGGCTGCGGCACGGCGTACACCTTGCGGCCCTGCAGCGAGACCCGCCAGCCGCGTTCGGCGCACCAGCCGGTCAGCTCGGTGAGCCAGCCGTCCGGCAGCCGGTCGCGTTCGACGACGAGGTAGGCGAACTGCTCGTCGGCGATCCGCCGCTTGCGGGTCCACTCCGGGTCGGCGCAGAGTGCGAGCTGGCGCACCACCTCGGCGAGCGGCGCCGAGCCGGCCGCGATCCGGGTGGTGATCTCGTGGCGCCAGTCGTGGTCCGGCTCGCCGTCCACCAGCAGTTGCCCGCCGTTCGCGCAGATCGCGTAAGTCGGCTGTGGGCCGGGCAGGTTGACCCGCCGGTACTGCTCGACGGTCCGGGTGGTGGCGGGTACGAAGCGGGCTTCCCGGCCCAGGTCGGCGAGCAGCGCGGCGGCCCGCTCGGTCAGGAAGGACAGCGGCCGCCCGCCCAGCACCTCGACGCAGAGCAGCCGCGGCGCGCGGTGGTCCGGGCCGTCCAGTGCCAGGGCCCGGTCCGAGTAGATGAGCGTACGGTCCAGGTCGCTCGCCACCAGCACACCAGCCGTACCAGCCATACCGGCGGCACTGGCGGCGCCGGCAGAACCAGCCGTACCGGCCGCCCCGGACGCACCCATCGCACCGATCGCTCCGGACACACCCATCGCCCCGACCCCGTCGGCCATCAGGACTCCCTCCCCGTCACGGCCCGCCCGCTCGCCCCCGTCGCGCCCCGACTGTAGCGGGGGTGGATGAGGCCCACGCAGCTGTACGGCAGTCCGTCCACCTCCTCGACCGGAACGCCGCGCTGCGCGGCGAGCAGCCGCACGTGGCCGAGGTCGGCTCCGGCGCCGCGCCGGGCCAGTACCCGCCAGGGCACCCGGCGCAGCAGCACCCGGGTGGTCTCGCCGACGCCGGGCTTCACCAGGTTGACGTCGTCGATCCCGTACTCGGCGCTGATCCGCTCGACGGCGGCCCAGCCGGCCCAGTCGGGGGTGCGGTCCGGGTCGGCGGCCAGCCGTGCGGCTTCCTCGACGGCGTGGGCGCGGACGTCGCCGAAGCAGTCGGCGACCGTGGCCAGGAAGGCCTCCGACACGTCGCCGCCCGCGAGTTCGGCGTAGTGCTTGGCTCCGTGGAAGTCTCCGGGGCCGATCAGTCCGGCGCGCAGTACCGTGCGTGAAACCAGCCCGGACACCGTGGAGTTGAGGCAGGCGGAGGGGATCAGGAAGTCGTCCCGGGTGCCGTAGGTGCGGACGCAGCGGCCGGGGTCGGCGAGCACCGCGAGGTCCGGTGTGAAGGCGGTGCCGGCCAGCGCGTCGGTGAGTTCGCGGGTGATCGCGCCCTTGCCGGTCCAGCCGTCCACGAACACCACGTCCGCCGCCGGGTGGTGGGCCGCCAGGTAGCGCAGGGCGACCTGGTCGATGCCCCGGCCGCGGACGATCGACACCGCGTAGTGCGGCACGTCCAGACCGTGGGCGAAGGCCAGCCAGCGGCGGACCAGGATGCCGACCGGCGTTCCGGCCCGGGCCAGCGAGGCGAGCACCAGCCCGGGCCCGCGCTCGCGCAGCAGGGTCTCGGCGACGGTGCCGACGGCGAGGGCGATCCGGCGGGCGGAGCCGCGCAGCGCCTGGTGGAACAGCTCCTGGTAGTCGGGGCTGGGCCGGTACTCGACCGGCAGCGATTCGGCGTAGTGCGCGCCGCCCTGCTGGACGGCCTCCTCGCGCTCCTCGGTGGGGGCTTCGAGCGCCACCTCGGAGAGGTCCTTGAGCAGCCAGGCCACGTCCTCCCTGCGGTACGAGGAGAACTCCGGCCCGTACAGCGGGGTGGGCAGTGCCGGCCGGTGCGAGGGCAGCACCGCGAGGACCACCCGGTCGGTGACCTGCCGCAGCTGACGCAGCAGCGCGTACTCCCCCTGGTGTAGGGCCGGGGTGTCGGCTACGTCGTCCACCACCAGCACCACGGCGTCGAAGCGGCGGGTACCGTCCGCGCCGGGGGCGACGTTGTAGACGTAGCGCTCGCGCGAGGCGCCGTCCTGCGGATCGTCGTGGGCCGGGAAGGCCAGCCGGGTACGGATGGCGTAGCCGGGGTCGTCCACGGCGAGGACGGGCGAGCGGGTGGTGGTGGAGTAGCGGACGCGGTCGCCGCCGAGCCGCTGGGCGAGCGCCTCGGCCAGCCGCAGCGGGGCGTACATCAGCTCCTCGAAGCCGAGCACCAGCACCCGCTCCGCCGCCCCGGCCGCCACTTCCCCGCCCTCGCGCAACGCCGACGCCTCCTTGCCCTCGCGCAAAGCCGTCGTCTCCAACGCCGTTGCCCCCAGCGCCGTTGCCCCCAGCGCCGACGCCTCCAACGTCGACGCCTCCAACGCCGTCGCCAACTGCCCGGCCAGCGCGGGCAGTACGGCGTCGAGCCGCTCCCGGTCCTGCGCGGTGAAGCCGTGCCGCCCGCCGTCCGGCAGTCCGGCGGGCCAGTCCAGCTCGACCCGGACCAGCGGGGCGGGCTCGACGGCCGGGGGCAGCGCGGCCGGGGGCACCGAGGCGATCAGCCGCTCGGCCCTGGCCACGATGTCCTCGGGCAGGTCGACGCCGCCGCTCGCGGTGGCCACCACGTCCAGCCGGACGCCGAGTTCGGCGGCGGCCCCGGCGAGCCGGCGCCGGTCGTCGGCCGAGCGCAGGTCGACCAGCGCGACCACCACATAGTGCTCGCGCGGGTGGCGGCCGTGCAGTTCGCGGATGGTGTTGAGGACGGTACGGCCGGTCGAGAGTTCGTCGTCCACCAGCACCAACGGCCCGCCACCGGAAAGGAGTTCGGGGTCGGCGGGGAGCAGCAGGTGCCCGGTGGCGTGGGAGTGCTCCTCCTCGAAGCCGCCGAGCGGGGGCACGCCGGGGACGGGGCGGCGGGTGGAGTGGAGACAGGCCGCGTCGAGGCCGTCGGCGACGCTGTGGCCCAGGCCGGTGGCGGTCTCCGCGTAGCCGAGCACGACGGCCCGGGCGGCCGCCTCGGGGCCGAGCAGCGCGCGGACCCGGCGGCCGAGTTCGACTCCGGTGCCGTGCACCACGGCGGGCCGCTGCGGGACGTGCTTGCCGAGCACGCTGGAGACCAGCAGGTGGGCGCGCTTGGGATTGCCGGATCGCAGGGCCAAACCGACGAGTTCGGGCAGGCGCTCCGATCCGGTCAGCGCGATCCCGGCCCGCTCGGCGACCCAGCTCCCGGTCCACGCACCCTCCGACGCACCGGCCCGCGCACCCTCCGACGCACCGGCCCGTGCATCCACTGACGCACCGGCCCGCGCGCCCTCCGACCCGCCGCCCCGCGCACCCTGCTCCGCGCCGGTCCGCCGCTGTTCCGCTCTCATCACTGCTGGTCCCGCCTTCGGTGGTGCTGGTCGGTGGTGCTGGTCGGTCGGATCACACGTGTCGGCCGGAGGTCGCCCGGAGCTCGACCAGAGGGTCGGCCAGAAAGTCGGCCGGAGGCCGCCCAGAGCCCGGCCGGGCGTCAGCCGCACAGGCAGGCGGACAGCAGCTCCGCGAAGCTCACGTCCTCCCGGGCGACGCCGAACACCTCCGCCCGCAGCAGCACCCGCTCCGCCCAGGCGCGGTGCGGCCGAGCCTCGTTCATCTTGTTCGTGTACGCCGAGCGGAGTACCCCGCCGCCGCCCCGCTCCTGCCGGAGGATGTCGCGGGCGTCGCAGTACTCCTCGTGGGTGACCACGGAGAGGGCGTGCACGGCGGGGACATGGCCGGGGTGGATGCAGGTCTTGCCCAACAGTCCGTTGGCGCGGTCGAGTTCGACCTCGCGGATGAGCCCGTCCAGGTCGTGTTCGATGATCCGACGGCGGACCTCCTCGCCGGTGGCCCGGGCGGTGCCGGCGGTCGCGGCGAACGGGGTGCGCCGCAGCTGTGGCTTGAACATCCGCTCCTGCACCGGGAAGTACTCCCAGACCGGTCCGGTCACCGTGTACCCGGTGCCGTCGGCCCGGCCGAGCACGTTGACCACGTCCCCGATCACGGCTGCGACCAGCGCCACGTCGTAGGCGGTGAGGTCGGGCGAGCGCCGCAGCCCGTAGGCGGAGCACAGGTCGGTGACGCCGAGCCGGACGGCGAGCACCCGTTCGCGGTGGCCGGCGAGCAGGTCGGCGATGCCGAAGAGCTGGTCGCGCCTGGTCTCCAGGTGGGCGAGTTCGGGTGATTCCAGGACGGGCATGGCGAACAGTCGCCGCCCGGTGGCGGCCTCGGCGGCGGCGAGGGCGGCCAGGTAGCCGGCGCCGCTGCGCGGGGTGAACTTGGGCAGCACGAAGCCGCTCAGCAGCCCGACGGCCGGGCCGAGCCGTTCGGCCAGGTCGGGGATCTGCTCGGCGGCGCGAACCCTGATGAAGAGAAGTGGATGATCCTGTGTGTGGTCGGTGAAATCATTGACCAGGTCTGTCAGCTGTTCGACCAGGTTCCGCTCGCCCGCGCCCACCTCGTGGTCGGCGATCGCGTCCTCCAGGCAGAGCACCATCGACACCACACCGCGCGCCGCCTGTTTCCGGATGTCGGCCGCCAGCGCGGGCCTGGTGGCGGGGCTGTAGAGGGTGCCGCCGAGGGCGGTGGCGAGCACCGCCGGCTCGCTCCGCGCGGTGAACGTCCGCGGCTGCTCCAGGAACAGCCGGGCGCGGACGTCGTCGGCGAGGTGGCCGAAATGGCGCACGGTGCTCTCCTCGGGGGTGGACGGCGGGACGGACGGCGGGACGGACAGCCTCCGGCCAGCGGTTTCACCTGCACGCACCGCCGACGGACTCCCCTCGAACAGGCCCCCGGGGGCCTGTTCGAACGTCCATCGTACGGACGGATTCCGGCCGTTCCCGGCGCCGGGGCACTGAACTCACGGAACATCCCGCGCGAGCCCGGTCCGACTCCCACCGCCGCCCGCCGGCGCCCGGCCCGCCCCGGCACGCCCCCGGACCGATCACCCGACGGTCGAGGGGAGGACGCCCGCAAACCTCGATCCGGCGCAAGTCTTGGCAAAGTCCGCCCCCACGCCGACGGTCCCGGTCACGTTGTCCGAAGGGGTGGCGAACAGGCAGGATGGTCCGCTATGACGCACGTGATGGCCAAGGGCGCCAACATCGCACTGCCGGCGGCGGCGGTCCGCGCCGTGCTGCGCTGGAGCGCCACGCCCGGTGCGCCGGACGTGGACGCGTCCGCGCTGCTGCTCGGCGCCAACGGCAGGGTCCGTTCGGACGCCGACTTCGTCTTCTACAACCAGCCGCGCCACCCCTCCGGGCTGGTGCGCCACCTGCCCAAGCAGCACACCTCCGGCGGCGCCGAGATCATCGACACCATCGAGGTCGAACTCGCCAAGCTGCCCGCCGGGGTGGACCGGGTGGTGCTGGCCGGTTCCTCCGAGGGCGGCCCGTTCCGTGCCGTGCCCGGACTGCGGCTGCTGCTGTTCGACGCCGCGACCGGTGAAGGGGCCGTCCCGCTCGCCGAGTTCGCGATCGTGGACGCCGAGAGCGTCTCCGCCCTCGTCGCGGGCGAGCTCTACCGGCGCAGCGGCTCCTGGAAGTTCCGGGCGATCGGCCAGGGCTACACCTCGGGACTGATCGGCCTGGCCACCGACTTCGGCATCACCGTGGACGACGAGGCGCAGGACCAGGCCGCCCAGACCCCGCCGCCCGCGCCGGCGTCCACCGCCACCCCCGCCGGCGCGGTCGACCCGCGCGCCACCCCGCTGCCCGACCCGCGCTCCGAGGCCCGGCCCGAGCCCGGCACCTTCACCCTGACCCCGGCCGTCCCGCAGGCCCAGCCCCCGGCGCAGCCCACCGCCACCCCGGCCCCGGCCACGAACCCGGCCGCCGCGAACGGCCCGGCGGCCCAGCTGCCCGCCGCACCGCCGACCCCGCCCCCGCCGTCCCGGCCCCCGGCACCGCCCGCGACCCCGCCGACCATGACACCCCCGCCGGCGGCCCCGCCCAGCGCGCCCCCGAACGTCCCGCCGGCCCCGCCCGCACCGCCGGCCCACCACCCGGGCGTCCAGCAGCCCGGCGGCTACGGCTACCCCCAGCAGCAGCCCGGCACAGGGTACGGCTACCCGCAGCAGCAGCCCGCGACCGGCTACGGCTACCCCCAGCCCAACCAGCCGTACCCGCCGCAGCAGCAGCCGGGCGGCCAGCCGGGCACGGGGTACGGCTACCCCCAGCACCCCCAGGCCGTCCCCGCCCAGCAGCACCCCGGCGGCTACGGCTACCCGCAGCACCAGCAGCCCGGCACCGGCCAGCAGCCGCCCGTCCCGCCGCAGCCCCCGGAGGCGGCCGGCGAGGAGTTCGCGCTGCCCCCGCAGGGCCCGCAGTTCCAGCCCCACTGAGCCACCCGGCGGGGCCGCCGCACCGAACGACGCGGCCCCGTCGGCAGAGCAACTACGGCCCCACCCGGGGAAGCACCGCGGACCGCCGACGGGGAGCCTCACTGCCCCGCCCGCCAGGCACCGCGGCCGAAGGGCCTCAGTCCCGGCCCCCCGGCTGCTGCCCCTTGTACCCCCGCTGCCACTGCATCCCGAACCCGTACAGCCGGTCGATGTCCGCCTGGAACCCGTTGACGTAGCGCACCTCGCGGCGCACCGTCAGCTGGTTGTCCCCGCTGTTCTCGATCAGCACCACCGCGCAGGAGCGCGCCGCCCGGGCCCGTTCGTCCAGCTTGATCTCGATCCGCGGCCCGGTCTGCGGCACGATCGTTATCACCGCGTGGGTCTGTTCGAAGGCCGGGGTGCCGTCGTAGATGTAGACGAAGATCAGCAGCCGCTTGAACTTGTCCTTCTTCTCCAGGTTGACGTACATCGTCTCGCCGGAGGGCGCCCCGTACTGGTCGTCGCCGCTGAGCTTGATGAACGGCGGTTCCCGCAGGTCTCCGAAGAGTTCACCGAGCGGCTGCACCACGCCCCTGGTGCCGTCGGAGAGTTCGTACATGCAGGCCAGGTCGAGGTCGACGTTCACCTGCTCGTTGCTCCCCGGCGAGTCCGGCTCCAGCGGGGAGAGGATCCGCGGGCTGAAGAACCGCTTGACGGTGTCCCGGGTGCTGGGCCGGGAGGCGCCGGAGCGCGTGGTCCAGTGCAGGTTGACGTAGAGGTAGCCGGTGGTGGCGGCGGAGCCGGTGATCGCGTGCTGCGGCGCCGACTTGGTGAGCGTGACCTTGTGCTGTGCGCCCGGGTTGTCGAAGGTGTAGCTCCTGTCCCCGCGCAGGTACTCCCAGATCGAGACCATCCAGTCCTCTCCCCCTGCCTCCGCCCGGCGATCCGACGATCGGGTCCGGCCATCTGACGATCCGCCGGTCCATGATCGGGCATCGACCCGGCCGACGGATACCCGGACTTCCCTTTCCCTACCCCGCCCGGCCGTTCACGCCCACCCGTGACGCCCACCCGTGACGCGAACCGGTGGGTCGATTGGCCCGTGGAAGCCGCCCTCCCGTAACATGCCGCCCCTTCGGACGCGATATCGTCTAGCCGCACAGGTGTCCCGTCCGCCCCTGCGCGGGCACGGCGGGCACGCCGTGCGGCGACGAACGAACCGTCAGGCGATTCCCGCCCCGCGGGACCTGATCACCCGTGTCGCACCGTGAAAACCCGTCCCCTGCGGAAACCCGAGGCCCGACCCGCAATGAACCTGACCTCCATACAGCTGGTCTGGACCGTCATCGGCGGCGCAGCCCTGCTGTTCGTCTCCGTCCTGATGGCGACGCTGCGATTCAAGAGCTCGAAGAAGGACGAGTCCGGCGACTCCTGGGAGCGCAGCGAGGAGCGCCGCCGCCGCAAGGAGATGATCTACGGCATCTCCTCGTACACCCTGCTGTTCTGCTGTGCCGGCGTGGCCGCCGCGCTGTCGTTCCACGGCCTGGTGGGCTTCGGCATCGAGAACCTGGGCCTGTCCAACGGCTGGGAGTACCTCGTCCCGTTCGGCCTGGACGGCGCCGCGATGTTCTGCTCGGTGCTCGCCGTCCGCGAGGCCAGCCACGGTGACGCCGCGCTCGGTTCCCGCCTGCTGGTCTGGGTGTTCGCGATCGCCTCGGCCTGGTTCAACTGGGTGCACGCCCCGCGCGGCATGGGCCACGCCGGCGCCCCGCAGTTCTTCTCCGGCATGTCGATCTCGGCGGCGATCCTGTTCGACCGGGCGCTGAAGCAGACCCGCAAGGCCGCGCTGCGCGAGCAGGGCCTGGTGCCGCGTCCGCTGCCGCAGATCCGCATCGTCCGCTGGCTGCGCGCCCCGCGCGAGACCTACGCGGCCTGGTCGCTGATGCTGCTGGAGAACGTCCGCAGCCTGGACGAGGCGGTCGAGGAGGTGCGCGAGGAGCGCCAGGCGAAGATGGACGCCAAGGTGCGCGCCCGTTCCGCCGACCGCCGCGAGCGGGCCGAGCTGAAGGCCATCTCCCGCCAGGGCGGCATGCTCGCCCGGGCCCGCGGCGGGCGTCAGGTGCCCGCGCTCACGGCGGCCGGCGACGGCCCGAGCGCTACGGAGCCTGCCCTAGCCCCCGAGAGCGACCACGCCGCCTCGACCGCGCACGACCCGTACCTCTCGACGACTTCGTACGGCTCGTCCGCCTCGACCAGCCCGCAGGAGCGGTCCGCCCTGGACGCCGGACGCGCCCGCGCCGCCGTCGGCTCGTCCTACTCCTCCTCGGCCACCGGCTCGTCCTACTCCTCCTCGGCCACCGGCTCGACCTCGTCCTACCGCAGCTCGACCATCGACCTGACGGCCGACGACGACACCCTGTCGATGCCGAAGCTGGACTCGCTGGAGCGCAAGCTGCGCGCGATCGAGCAGCAGCTGGGCTGACCCCCGGCAGCACCCGGCCGGCTCCGACCCGGCACTGGCCCGGCACCGCAGGAGCAACGCGAACGGCCGCCCCTGGAACCCCGGGGGCGGCCGTTCACGTCAGCGGCACCGCGCTACTGGCCGGTGCCGACCAGTTCCTTGTCCTCCGACGCACCCTCGCGCTTGTTGCGGACCATCGAGGAGGCCAGGGCCAGCCCGATGAAGGCGACGCCGATCAGGCCGGTGACGATCTCCGGGATGTGGTACTTGATCCCGACCAGCAGGATCACCGACAGCGCGCCGATCGCGTAGTGCGCGCCGTGCTCCAGGTAGACGTAGTCGTCCAGGGTGCCCTTGCGAACCAGGAAGACGGTCAGCGAGCGGATGTACATCGCGCCGATGCCGAGGCCCAGGGTGATCTGGAAGATGTCGTTGGAGATGGCGAAGGCCCCGACCACGCCGTCGAAGGAGAACGACGCGTCGAGCACCTCCAGGTAGAGGAACAGGAAGAACGCGGCCTTGCCGGCGACCTGGACGACCGACTTGCCGGACTTCTCGGCCTCCTCCTCGCGCTCGGCCTCCTCCTCCAGGCCCGATTCGAAGATCGAGGAGAGGCCGTTGACGACGAGGTAGGTGATCAGGCCGAGCACACCGGCCAGCAGAACGGTTTCGGCGTGCTCCGCCGCGAGGAAGCGCGAGGCCAGCACCAGCGCGACCAGGGCGACGACGCTGGAGAGGGCGTCCAGCTTGCCCACCTTCTCCAGCGGACGCTCCAGCCAGCTCAGCCAGTTGTGCTCCTTCTCCTCGAACACGAAGTCCAGGAAGATCATGAGCAGGAAGACGCCGCCGAAGGCCGCGATGGCCGGGTTGGCGGCCTCCAGGTACTGGCCGTAGGTGAGGCCGGCGTGGGTCTTGTCGGAGTGCAGTGCGAGGTCGATCACCGTCGCCGGGCTGAGCTTCGCGGTGAGACCCACGACCAGCAACGGGAAGACCAGGCGCATCCCGAAGACGGCGATCAGCACACCGACCGTCAGGAAGATCTTCTGCCAGTACGGGTTCATCCGCTTCAACACCGTGGCGTTGACCACCGCGTTGTCGAAGGAGAGGGAGATCTCCAGGATGGAGAGGATCAGCACGATGCCGAAGCCTTGGGCTCCCCAGAGCAGTCCGGCCGCGATCAGGCCCAGTGCGGTGATCGCGAACGACCAGCCGAATGTGCGGAGGAACACGGGAGTTGGCTACCTTTCGGGTTCTGGCCGTGCCGGGGCGGCCTGGTCCCGAGCTGCCTGACCGGGCCGGGCCCGATCAGGTCACCCCCGCACTGCCCTCTGTTCTCATGATCGTTTGATCGTTCGACCGTTGATCGTGATCGTCGAATGGGTGTGATAAGTCCGTTTTACGCCCTCACTGTACGTTGACGCCGAAGTCGAGCGCGATTCCGCGCAGGCCGGAGGCGTAACCCTGGCCCACCGCGCGGAACTTCCACTCGCCCGCGTACCGGTACAGCTCGCCGAAGATCATCGCGGTCTCGCTGGACGCGTCCTCGGACAGGTCGTACCGCGCGATCTCCTCGCCGTCGACGGAGTTGACGACCCGGATGTAGGCGTTGCGCACCTGTCCGAAGTTCTGCAGCCGGGCCTCGGCCTCGTAGATCGAGACCGCGAAGACCACCTTGTCCGCCTGGGCCGGGACCAGCTCCAGGTTGACCAGGATCAGCTCGTCGTCACCCGCGTCGTCGCCGCCCACGAGGTTGTCACCCTGGTGCTCCACCGAGCCCTCGGGGCTCTTGAGGTTGTTGTAGAAGACGAAGTACTCGTCGCCGAGCACCCGTCCGCCACCGCAGAGCAGGGCGCTCGCGTCGAGGTCGAACGGTGCGCCCGTGGTCGAACGGGCGGACCAGCCGAGGCCGATCTGGACCTGCGTCAGGTTCGGTGCGGCCTTGGTGAGCGAGACGTTCCCGCCCTTGGCGAGCGTGACCACCATGGTGTTCTTCCTCCCTTGCTTCTCCCGGGGCGCCATACAGGTGTATCCCCCGTGGCCCCGGCCGGCCCGCTTCGGCCGGCTGAACTTCCTGAACTCACATCCTCGCAGCGCGGCGGACCCCGACGAAGCCGGGGCGGCCGCGGACCCGCGAAGGGTCCGGGGCCGCCCCGGGAGTCAGGCACAAGTCCCTTGCGCCGCAGGAGGACTCAGACGTTGACGCCGAAGTCCTGGGCGATGCCGCGCAGGCCGGAGGCGTAACCCTGGCCGATGGCGCGGAACTTCCACTCGGCGCCGCTGCGGTACAGCTCGCCGAAGACCATCGCGGTCTCGGTGGAGGCGTCCTCGGAGAGGTCGTAGCGGGCCAGCTCGGCGTTGTTCTCCTGGTTCACCACCCGGATGAAGGCGTTGCGCACCTGGCCGAAGTTCTGGCCGCGGTTCTCGGCGTCGTAGATCGACACCGGGAAGACGATCTTCTGCACGTCCGCCGGGACGCCGACCAGGCTGACCTTGATCGCCTCGTCGTCGCCCTCGCCCTCGCCGGTCCGGTTGTCGCCGGTGTGCTCGACCGAGCCGTCCGGGCTCTTGAGGTTGTTGAAGAAGACGAAGTTCCCGTCCGAACCGACCTTGCCCTGGTCGTTGCAGAGCAGCGCGCTGGCATCCAGGTCGAAGTCCGTGCCGGTGGTGGTCCGGACGTCCCAGCCCAGGCCGACCACGACGGCCTGGAGCCCGGGGGCCTCCTTGGTGAGCGAGACGTTGCCGCCCTTGCTGAGGCTGACTCCCACGTGTCCTCCAAGAATCGGGAGGCACGGCTGGTGCCCCCGGTGGTGCGGTTCGCGGCGTCGACCGACGAAAACGGACGTACGCCCCACCCGCCAACGGCCCGAGCGTAGTACCGGGTTCCCGTACGCACGCCCGAACGGGCGGGACCGGTGCGTCGCGACGGGCCCCGCGGAAGCCCCGGGACGGCCCGCGGGAGCGCCCCGGGGGCCTCAGAGGCCGGCCAGGACCTTCAGGTACTCCTGCTCGTCCCGGGCGTCCGGGAGGCCGTTGACGACGCTCCAGCGCACCGTACCGGCCCGGTCGATCACGAAGGTGCCGCGCAGCGGGCAGCCCTTCTCCTCGTCCAGGACGCCGTAGGCGCGGGTGACCGCGCCGTGCGGCCAGAAGTCGGCCAGCAGCGGGAACTCCAGGCCCTCCCGGTCGGCGAGGACCCGCTGGGAGAACTGCGAGTCGCAGGAGACGCCGAGCACCTGGACGTCGTCGTTCTGCAGCCCGGCCAGCTCGCGCTGGATCGCGCCCAGCTCGCCGGTGCACACGCCGGTGAAGGCGAACGGGTAGAAGACCAGGACGACGTGCTTGCGGCCGCGGAAGTCGGCCAGCCGGACCGTCTCCCCGTGCTGGGTGCGCAGCTCGAAGTCCGGAGCCGGGGTGCCGACCCCGATGGCCAGGTGCGGGACCTTCTCGACGGCCATGTGCGGGACCTTTCTGAGGCGAGCGGGCCGGGCGGCGCGCGGCCCGGCAGGCGACATCCTCGCATCCGTTGACCGGCGTTGGGCCGAACGGATGACCCGGCCTGCCGGACGGCCCAGCCCTTCCGCTCTGAGCGAACGCGGCGGGCGGTCCCGGATCCGGCACCGGACCGGCACCGGAACCCCGCCGGCTCCCCACGGAAGAACCCCCGGACCCACCCGCGAAAGCGCCGGGCCCCGCCGGAGGAGATCCTCCGACGGGGCCCGGCGAGGGGCTCACGGCCCGTTCAGCGCTGCTTGGGCTGCTTCGCCGTGGACTTGGTGGCCAGGCGGGTGGCCGCCCAGTCCTTGGCGACCGCGATCGAGCTGGTCTGCGACAGGCCGGCGGTCTTGGCCGCGTCGGCGATGTCCGAGGCCTCGATGTGGCCGTCCCGGCCCGTCTTGGGCGTCAGCAGCCAGATCAGCCCGCCCTCGGCCAGGTACTCCAGGGCGTCGACGAGGGCGTCGGTGAGGTCCCCGTCGTCGTCGCGGTGCCACAGCAGGACGGCGTCTGCGACGTCGTCGTAGTCCTCATCGACGAGTTCCGTCCCGGTGATCTCCTCGATGCCGTCGCGGAGATCCTGGTCAGTGTCTTCGTCGTACCCCAGCTCCTGGACGATCTGACCTTCCTCGAAGTTCAGACGGCTCGCCGGGTTGGACTTGTCCGCGGGGTCCGCGGTCGCGCTCACGGGAATAACCTCCAGTATTCGGCCCGGCATCCATGCCGAGGCTGTGGCCGTAGTCCACACGGGCGCGGCGGTTCGCGCAAGTACCCGACCCCCGATCCCCCCCAAAGGTTGACGTGCCACACCGGTGACACGCCGCTCGACGTGTCGCGAATCACACCGATTTGCCCTTCTCTGCGTGGGACAAGGATGCTTCGAGTGGTCCCGGCCCACAGGCCGTACGCGTGCCCGAGATGCGAACGGCATTCGGGGTCCGCGCGTACGCGGGCGTAGAGTCTCCTGTTGGCCCTCACCCCGGCCGCCCGCCATCGGGCGGACGGGACACCAGGTCGGACCACCTCTTTTCGTAACACCCGGGGGTGTACGGAACGGACGAAGACGCCCGTGCCGTGCACCACCAGACCGGCCCGCCCAGCAAGCGGAACGGTTACCGATCGGTAGAGATGACGGATCTCCGAGCGCGGTAGCACGATGGAGGCGGCGCGACACACCTCTAGTTTCGACCGACAGTGAAGGAACAGCGTGGCTTCCGGATCCGATCGCAACCCGATCATCATTGGCGGCCTTCCGAGTCAGGTCCCGGACTTCGATCCCGAGGAGACCGCGGAATGGCTGGAGTCGCTCGACGCGGCCATCGACGAGCGGGGGCGTGAGCGTGCCCGTTACCTGATGCTGCGACTGATCGAGCGCGCCCGCGAGAAGCGTGTCGCCGTGCCCGAGATGCGCAGCACGGACTACGTCAACACCATCGCGACCAAGGACGAGCCGTTCTTCCCCGGCAACGAGGAGATCGAGCGCAAGATCCTCAACGCGACCCGCTGGAACGCGGCCGTCATGGTCTCCCGGGCGCAGCGCCCGGGCATCGGCGTCGGTGGGCACATCGCCACCTTCGCCTCCTCCGCGTCGCTCTACGACGTCGGCTTCAACTACTTCTTCCGCGGCAAGGACGCCGAGGGCGAGTCCGGCGACCAGATCTTCTTCCAGGGCCACGCCTCCCCCGGCATCTACGCCCGCGCCTTCCTGCTGGACCGACTGTCCGAGCAGCAGCTCGACGCGTTCCGCCAGGAGAAGTCGAAGGCCCCGTACGGCCTGTCCAGCTACCCGCACCCGCGGCTGATGCCGGACTTCTGGGAGTTCCCGACCGTCTCGATGGGCCTCGGCCCGCTCGGCGCGATCTACCAGGCCCGGATGAACCGGTACCTGGAGCACCGGGGCATCAAGGACACCTCCGACTCGCAGGTCTACGCCTTCCTCGGCGACGGCGAGATGGACGAGCCCGAGTCGCTCGGCCAGCTCTCCCTGGCCGCCCGCGAGGGCCTGGACAACCTGACCTTCGTGGTCAACTGCAACCTGCAGCGCCTGGACGGCCCGGTCCGCGGCAACGGCAAGATCATCCAGGAGCTGGAGTCCCAGTTCCGGGGCGCCGGCTGGAACGTGATCAAGCTCATCTGGGACCGCTCCTGGGACCCGCTGCTCGCGCAGGACCGCGACGGCGTCCTGGTGAACAAGATGAACACCACGCCGGACGGCCAGTTCCAGACCTACGCCACCGAGACCGGCGACTACATCCGCGAGCACTTCTTCGGCGGCGACCTGCGCCTGCGCGCCATGGTCGAGAACATGACCGACCAGCAGATCCAGCACCTGGGTCGCGGCGGCCACGACCACAAGAAGATCTACGCGGCGTTCAAGGCGGCCCGCGAGCACAAGGGCCAGCCGACGGTCATCCTGGCCCAGACGGTCAAGGGCTGGACGCTGGGCCCCAACTTCGAGGGCCGCAACGCCACCCACCAGATGAAGAAGCTGACGGTCGAGGACCTGAAGCGCTTCCGCGACCGGCTGCACCTGCCGATCACCGACAAGCAGCTGGACGAGGGCTACCCGCCCTACTACCACCCGGGCCGCGACTCGGAGGAGATCCAGTACATGCACGACCGCCGCCAGGGTCTCGGCGGCTTCGTGCCCACCCGCAAGGTGCGCCCGCGCCAGCTGGTGCTGCCCGGCGAGGACGCGTACAAGGCGGTCAAGAAGGGCTCCGGCAACCAGACCATCGCCACCACCATGGCGTTCGTCCGGGTGCTCAAGGACCTGATGCGGGACAAGGGCATCGGCAACCGCTTCGTGCCGATCGCGCCGGACGAGTACCGCACCTTCGGCATGGACTCGCTGTTCCCGTCGGCGAAGATCTACAACCCGCTGGGCCAGACCTACGAGTCGGTCGACCGCGACCTGCTGCTGGCCTACAAGGAGTCGCCGACCGGCCAGATGCTGCACGACGGCATCTCCGAGGCCGGCTGCACCGCCTCGCTGATCGCCGCCGGTTCGTCCTACGCGACCCACGGCGAGCCGCTGATCCCGGTGTACGTCTTCTACTCGATGTTCGGGTTCCAGCGCACCGGCGACCAGTTCTGGCAGATGGCCGACCAGCTGGCCCGCGGCTTCGTGATCGGCGCCACCGCCGGCCGCACCACCCTGACCGGTGAGGGCCTGCAGCACGCCGACGGCCACTCGCACCTGCTGGCCTCGACCAACCCCGGCGTCGTCGCGTACGACCCGGCGTACGGCTTCGAGATCGCGCACATCGTCCAGGACGGTCTGCGGCGGATGTACGGCACCAGTGCCGAACACCCGCACGGCGAGGACGTGTTCTACTACATGACCGTCTACAACGAGCCGATCAAGATGCCGGCCGAGCCCGAGAACGTGGACGTCGAGGGCATCCTCAAGGGTCTGCACAAGTACGCGCCGGCCACCGCCGGCCAGATCCCGGCCCAGATCCTCGCCTCCGGCGTGGCCGTGCCGTGGGCCCTGGAGGCCCAGCGCAT
Source organism: Kitasatospora sp. NPDC023176 (assembly GCF_055560495.1). NCBI lineage: Bacteria > Bacillati > Actinomycetota > Actinomycetes > Kitasatosporales > Streptomycetaceae > Kitasatospora > Kitasatospora sp. NPDC023176. The sequence goes on from NZ_JBVHIP010000004.1 coordinate 143,318, forward strand.
CCTCGCCGAGGAGTGGAACGTCAAGGCCGACGTCTGGTCCGCGACCTCCTGGAACGAGCTGCGCCGCGACGCGGTGGAGGCCGAGGAGTTCAACCTGCTGCACCCCGAGGAGCAGCAGCGGGTGCCGTACGTCACCCAGAAGCTCCAGGGCGCCGAGGGCCCGATCGTCGCCGTGTCCGACTGGATGCGCGCCGTTCCGGACCAGATCGCCCGCTGGGTGCCGGGCCAGTACCAGTCGCTGGGCGCCGACGGCTTCGGCTTCGCCGACACCCGTGGCGCGGCCCGTCGCTTCTTCCACATCGACGCCCAGTCGGTCGTGCTGGGGGTGCTCACCGAGCTCGCCAAGCAGGGCAAGGTCGACCGCTCGGTGCTGAAGGACGCGATCGACCGCTACCAGCTGCTGGACGTGGCCGCGGCCGACCCGGGCGCCGCCGGCGGCGACGCCTGATCACCCGCTGACGCCTGACGGGGCCGGACCTCCACCCGAGGTCCGGCCCCGTCGGCGTTCCCCCGGTTGACCCTCACACCGGTGTCAGGTCCCAGGCTCGACGGCATGACGAACCGGAGGACGCCCGGGGCCGCCGCCGTCGACCCGGCCGAGCACGACGCGCTCTGGGCCCGCCAGGTCGCCGCCCAGCCCCGGTTCGCCGGCTTCCGCACCACCGAGCGCACCGTCCCGCTGGTGGCGCTCGTCCGGGCCTGAACGGCGCGACGGCCCCGGACTCAGCGGAGTCCGGGGCCGTCGGGTACGGGCGTCCGTCAGATGTGCACGGCCGGGCCCGCTTCGGTCTCGCCGCGGCGGGTCAGCAGGGCCAGCAGGGCGGCGCCGAAGGCCACCACGGCGGCCACCGCGAAGGCCAGCGACATGCCGCTGACGAAGGACTGGTGCACGGCGCCGGCCATCGCGTCCACCGCCTGCTGCGGGGTGCCGGGCGGGGCCGGCGGGGCGATGCCCAGCTGGGCGGCCTGCTTGAGGCCCTCGGCCTGCGGGCCCTCGACCGGCGGCAGGCCGGCCTTGGCCCAGTTGCCGGGCAGCACGTCGCCGACCTTGGCGGCCATCAGGGCGCCCAGCACCGCGGTGCCGAGGCTGCCGCCGACCTGCATCGCGGCCTGCTGGAGGCCGCCGGCCACGCCGGACAGCTCCAGCGGGGCGTTGCCGACGATGACCTCGGTGGCGCCGACCATGACCGGGCTGATGCCGAGGCCCATCAGGACGAACCAGAGCGACATCACGCCGGTGCCGGAGCCGGTGTCCAGGGTGGACATGCCGAACATCGCGGCGGTGGTGATCAGCATCCCGGCCATGATCGGGATCCGCGGGCCGAGCTTGCCGATCGCGATGCCCGCCAGCGGCGAGCCGACGATCATCATCCCGGTCATCGGCAGCAGGTGGACGCCGGCGTCGACCGGCTTCATCCCGTGCACGTTCTGCAGGTAGAAGGTCACGAAGAAGATCGCGCCGAAGAACGCGAAGGCCATCAGCGCCATCAGCAGCACGCCGGCCGACAGCGGCACCGAACGGAACAGGCTGAGCGGGATCAGCGGCTCCTTCGCCCGGCCCTGCCAGAGCGCGAAGAGCACCATCAGCAGCACCGCGCCGCCCAGGAACAGCAGCGTCCGGGCGTCGCCCCAGCCCCACTCGGGGGCCTTGATGATGCCGAAGACCAGCGCGAACATCCCGGCCGAGAGCAGCGCGATGCCCGGCACGTCGAAGGACTTGGCGGAGTTCTCGGCCCGCACGTCCTTGAGGATCCACAGGCCGAGGGCCACCGCGATCAGGCCGACCGGGATGTTGATGAAGAACACCGACTCCCAGCTGACGTGCTCGACCAGCAGGCCGCCGACGATCGGGCCGGCCGCGGTGGAGGCGCCGATCACCCCGCCCCAGATGCCGATCGCCATGTTGAGCTTCTCGGCCGGGAAGGCCCCGCGCAGCAGGCCGAGCGCGGCCGGCTGGAGCAGCGCGCCGAACAGGCCCTGGAGGACGCGGAAGGCGATCACGGTCTGGATGTTGCCGGCGAAGCCGATCGCGGCCGAGGTGGCGGCGAAGCCGACCGCGCCGACCAGGAAGGTGCTCTTGTGGCCGAAGCGGTCGCCGATCTTGCCGGCGGTGATCAGGAAGACCGCGAGCGCCAGCAGGTAGCCGCTGGTGACCCACTGGATCTCGGAGGGCGCGGCCTTCAGCTTCTCCTGGATCACCGGGTTGGCGATGGCGACGATCGTGCCGTCCAGGGCGACCATCATCACGCCGACCGCGACGGTCAGCAGGGTCAGCCAGGGGTGTCCCTTGAGCCCTCCCCCGGGCGTCGGGGGCGGCGGTGGCGGTGCGTCCGCCTCGGAGTTCTTGACGACGGACTGACTCATCTGGGCCCTCCGGGGGCGTGACAGAGATCGGAACGTGACGGTGGCGCCGCGACGGCCCACCCGTCCCCACGAGTGCCCGGCCGACGAGCGCCACTCCGGGCAGATTATGTCAGTCACTGACAATCGGCAAACAATGACTTCTGACCTGCACTGACATTTGTCACGCCGCTAAGGTTGTGCTCCCACCCGCCCCACCAGCGCCCGGAAGGCCCCGCCATGGCCGCTCGCACCCCCCACCCCGCCCCTGCGGACGCCGACCGGGCACCCGGCCTGCGGGAGCGCAAGAAGCAGCAGACCCGGGACGCCCTGGTCCAGGCCGCCCACGTGCTCTTCCTCAGCCAGGGCTTCGCCAAGACCACCGTCGACGAGATCGCCTCCGCCGTCGACGTCTCCCAGCGCACCTTCTTCCGCTACTTCGCCAACAAGGACGAGGTCGCCCTCGCCGTGATGGCCGACGCCGAGGACTACTTCATCGAGTGCCTGCGCCACCGCCCCGCCGAGGAGACCCCGCTCCAGGCCCTGCGCGCCTCGATCGTCAAGGCCTGGCGCGACCTCGGGAACGCCCGGACCTCCGGCCCCGGCTCGATCAGCAGCGCCCTCGAACTGCTGCGGATCATCGAGGAGACCCCGCCGCTGCTCGCCGCCCACCTGCGCCGGGTCACCGAACAGGAGCGGCTGGTGGGCCAGGTGCTCGCCGAACGCGAAGGGATCGACCCGGCCCGGGACCTGCGCCCGGTCGTGCTCGCCGCCGTCTTCGGCAGCCTGCTGCGCTCCGCCCACCTGTCCTGGACCGCCGAACAGGAACCGGCCGGCCCCGAGGGCATGGTCACGGTGATCGAGCGCCACTTCGACCAGCTCGGCCCCGCGCTGGCCGGCCACTGGCGGCCGTAGCACCCTCCCGCGGCGCCCCGTCATACCCAGGTATCACCCGGTACCGGAGTAGCCCCCGGAAGTTCGCGCTCCAGTCCGACGCCCGTCGTGGGCCCGTCCTCCTAGGCTGGCCCACGATGAAGACGCCCACCACCGCCGACGCCCGCGAGTTCGCCCTACGCCAACTACGCACCCTGCGGCACCACCTGACCACCCCGAGCGACGACGGGGCCCCACTGCTCGGGGACTCCCGCCGACGATGGGTGCGCCGGGTGCCGTACGTCATCGCGCTGATTCTCCAGGCCTCGCTGATCCCCACCGGAATCGTCTGCCTGAACCACTTCTACGACATGGTGCTGCCGGTGGCCGCCGCGCTCACCATCGCGCAGACCACGCCGCTGTTCCTCGCGATCACCCGCCCCCTGGCCGCCTGGTGGATCAGCGCCGCCGCCCTGGTCACCACCGCGGCCATCACCGCCCGCCACACCCAGGTGACGGGCAGCTGGCCGTGGACGGCACCGATGGTCATCGCGTACGTCTTCCTGCTGCTCGCCCTCGCCCTGCGGGAGAGCCTGGCCACCCTGATCTCGGTCTGGATCGCCACCGTCCTGCTCACCGTACTCACCACCACCATCGGGCTGCCCCGTTCCGGCGACGGCACCACCGTGCTGCTGATCGCGCTCAGCGGCGCCGTCCTGCTGCTCGGCTGGGCCGTCCGGGACCGCGCCCTCGCCCGACGGCTGCTCACCGAGCAGGAACAGATCAGCGAGGTCGAACGCGAGCGGCGCACCCTGCTGGAGGAGCGCGCCCGGATCGCCCGGGAGTTGCACGACGTGGTGGCCCACCACATGTCGGTGATCGCGGTACAGGCCGCCAGCGCGCCGTACCGGATCGAGGACGTCCCGGCCGACGCCGCCGAGGAGTTCACCGCGATCGCCGGCACCGCGCGCGAGTCACTGTCCGAGATGCGCCGGCTGCTCGGGGTGCTGCGCAGCGAGGACACCGCCGGGGAGAAGGCCCCGCAGCCGGGTGTGGCCCAACTCGCCCAGCTGGTCGAGACGGTGGGGCGGGCCGGGGTGCCCGCCGAACTGACCGTGGACGAGGGGCTGGCCGACCGGGTGCCGCAGGCCGTCAGCCTCTCCGCCTACCGGATCGTCCAGGAGGCGCTGGCCAACGTGGTCCGGCACGCCCCCGGCGCCCGGACCTGGGTGTCGCTGTCGGCGGACGGCCCCGAACTGCGGCTCACCGTGGTCAACGCGCCCCCGCCGCAGCGCACCGAGTCGCTGGAGGCCTCGGCCGAGGGCACCGGACAGGGCCTGGTCGGAATGCGCGAACGCGTCCGGCTGGTCGATGGCAGGCTGGACACCGGCCCGCTGCCCGACGGCGGCTTCAAGGTGGCCGCCGTCCTCCCGCTCGACCCACCCCAGGAGACACCCGCATGACCATCCGCGTGATCATCGTCGACGACCAGGCCATGGTGCGGGCCGGATTCGCCGCCCTGCTCAACGCCCAGAGCGACATCGACGTGGTGGGGGACGCGGCGGACGGCGCCCAGGCCCTGGAGGTCACCGGCCGCACCCACCCCGACCTGGTCCTGATGGACGTCCGGATGCCCGTCATGGACGGCCTGGAGGCCGCCCGGCGACTGCTCGACCCGGCCGTCCCCGGCGCCCACCGGCCCAAGGTGCTGATGCTCACCACCTTCGACGTCGACGACTACGTGTACGAGGCGCTGCGCGCCGGGGCCAGCGGCTTCCTGCTCAAGGACGCCCCGCCGGCCGACCTCATCGCCGCTGTCCGGGTGGTCGCGGCCGGCGAGGCGCTGCTCGCCCCCTCCGTCACCCGGCGGCTGATCGCCGACTTCGCCCGCAACCGGCCCGCCAAGCGCCGCGACCCCAAGCTGCGGCTCAACGGCCTGACCCCGCGCGAGACCGAGGTGCTGGAGCTGATCGCCCGCGGCCTGTCCAACCAGGAGATCGCCGCCCGGCTGGTGCTCGCCGAACAGACCGTCAAGACCCACATCGGGCGCATCCTCGCCAAGCTCGACCTGCGCGACCGCGCCCAGGCGGTGGTGCTGGCCTACGAGTCCGGCCTGGTGGCACCAGGTCAGTAGTCTCGCCCGTTTCTGATACCTGGGTAGCACCCGGTACTTGGCCCCGCGGAGTGACGTCCGCGGGGCCGTCGCATTCCTACCTTCCTCCTCGTCGAAAGCCGAACCGGCTCGATGGCCGGGCCGGCTCGAGACCGAACCGGCCCGGCGGCCGAACGGACGAGGGAGAACAGGGACATGCGCAGGTTCCGGACCAAGCGGGCGATCGCCGCCGCCGCGGTGGCCCTGGCGGCGGTGCTCGGCGCGGGCGGCTGGACCGCCGACACCCAGAGCGCCGTCACCGGCCCGCCGCCCGGCAGCGCCGGCTGGACCGCCGACACCGCGCTCGGCCTCCGGCTGCCCGACCCGGCCACCAGCACGCCCGCCCAGGTCGCCGCCTTCTTCGCCGACCTGACACCGGCCCAGCAGGACGCCCTGGCCGTCCGGCACCCCCTGGTGGTCGGCAACCTGGACGGCGCCCCGGTCGGACTCCGGTACCGCGCCAACACCCTGGCCCTCACCGCCGAACACGACCGGGAACTCGCCCGGACCACCGACCCGGCCCTCACCCCGCAGGACCACCAGGCCGCCCGCACCCGCGCCGAGCGCTACCGCACCCTGCTGGACGGCGGCCGGCAGATCCTCGCCTTCGACCCGCGCGGCCGAGGCCAGGTCGCCGAGGTGTTCGGCGACCTCACCACCGCCCCCCACACCGCCGTGATCGTCCCCGGCTCGGACATCGACCTGCTCACCTTCGACCGCGCCACCGAGCCGTACGGCACCCCCGCCGGCATGGCCCGCGCCCTCCGGCAGGCCACCGACGGACGGACCGCCGTGATCGCCTGGGCCGGCTACACCACCCCGCTCGGCCTCGGCGTCGACGCCGCCACCGAGGACCTCGCCCGGGCCGGCGCCACCCGCCTCGACCGGCTGCTCGACGGACTCGCCGTCAGCACCCGCCCCGAGGCCCCGGCCACCGTGTTCTGCCACAGCTACGGCTCGGTGGTCTGCGGCCTGGCCCGCCCCACCCCGGCCCGGGCCTCCGGCCTGGTGGTGCTCGGCTCGCCCGGCATGGGCGTCGACTCGGCCGCCGACCTCGACCCGGGCGTCCCGCTCTGGGCCACCGCCCGCAACGACTCGGACTGGATCGGCGACGTGCCCAACGTGCGCTTCCTCGGCCTCGGCCACGGCGCCGACCCGACCGACCCCGGCTTCGGCGCCCGCCCGCTGCCCGCCACCGGATCCCACGGCCACACCGGCTACTTCACCCCCGGCACCGCCTCGCTCACCGCCTACGCCGCCATCGCGCTCGGCCGCGGCTGACCCGCCCCGCACCCCGTACCCCGCACCGGAAGGAGCACCGCCATGGCCCACCCGCTCACCACCCTGCGCCGCGCCGCCGAGAAGGTCGACGCGAAGACCCCCGAGAGCCGCGACCGCGCCCTGGACGGGCTGCGCGCCCTCGCCCTGCTGTCCGTCCCGATCGGCCACTGGATGCTCGGCGGCCTCACCCTCACCCCCGACGGCGCCCTGCACAACGCCAGCCCGCTCTCCTCCCTCGGGTCCCTCGCCCCGGCCAGCTGGGTGCTGCAGATGCTCGGGGTGTTCTTCCTGGTCGGCGGCCACTCCTCGGTCCGCTCGCTGGACCGGGCCCGGGAGAAGGGCCTGTCGTACGGGAGTTGGCTGCGGACCCGGACGGTGCGGCTGCTGCGCCCGGTGCTCGGGGTGACGGCGGTGTGGGCGCTGCTGATCCCGCTGCTGCCCCGGCTCGGCGTGCCCGCGGACACCCTGCGCACCGGGGCGACGCTGGTGGTGCAGCCACTCTGGTACATCGGGGTGTACCTGGCGCTGACCGCGCTGACCCCGCTCTGTGTGGCCTTCGGGCGGCGGCTCGGCGGCTGGTCGGCGGGCCTGCTGGTGGCCTCGGTCGCGCTGGTCGACCTGCTGCGGTACGGGCCGTGGGCCGACGCGGTGCCGTCCTGGCTCGGCCTGCTGAACCTGCTGCCGGGCTGGATGTTCGGCTACCAGCTGGGCGTGCTGTGGGCGCAGGGCCGGCTCGGCCGGTCGGCGGCCCGGGTGCTGCTGTTCGGCGGCGGGGCGCTGTTCGCCGTCCTGCTGGTGGTGTTCCACTACCCGGCCAGCATGGTCGGGGTGCCGGGCGTCGAGCGGACCAACTCGCACCCGCCGTCCCTGCTGGTGCTCGCCCTGGCGGCGGTGCAGTGCGGCGCCGCGGTGCTGCTGCGGGAGCGGCTGGGCCGGCTGCTGAGCCGCCGTCCGCTGCTGTGGCTGCCGGTGGTGGTGGTCAACCTGTCGGCGATGACGATCTTCTGCTGGCACCAGAGCGCGATGCTCGCGGTGGCGGTGCCCGGCGCGGCCGGCCTCGGCGCCGTCCCCGGGCTGACCACCGCCCCGGACTCGCTCGGCTGGGTGGCCGCCCGGCTGGCCCTGCTTCCGCTGTTCGGCGCCGCCCTGGTGACGATCGGGTGGTTCACCCGGCGCTTTGACGGGCCCTGGACGTCCTTCTCCCGGGTGGGCAAGGCGCTGGCCGGCGCGGCGGCGGCGCTGTTCGCCGCGTACGCGCTGGGGGTGGTGTGACCCACCCCGGCGATCACAGCACCGAAGGGGCGTGGACCGACCGGTCCGCGCCCCTTCGGTCGTTCCGCGCCCGGCTTCGGCCCGCGTGCGGGTTCGGCCGTTCCACGCGCACCCGCCGTACCGGACCGCTCCAAGAGGCCAATCCGCATGCGAAGCACCACGCACTGTGATGTCGTGTGACGGTCGGCGACCATCGCTGGACCGCCCGCCCACGGCCCGTCCGTCCGCATTCGCCCGCCCTCCGCCGAACGCCTCCCGCCCTAGGAGACCCATGCCCCCGTCCCCACCACGCCCGCGGCCCCGGGCCGGCCGCCGACTGCCCGCCGCCGTGGTCCTCGCCGTCACCGCCGGCACCCTGCTGGGCGCCGCCACCCCGGCGCTCGCCCACGGCGGGGACGACCTCGCCCCGCACGTCGACTCCCGCCGGGTCGCCGAGGAACTGCGCCAGGACGAGGTCGCCGCCCTCGGCCGGGAGCACGCCGAGGAGCACGCCCGGATGCGCGCGGCCGTCCGCGGCGTCGGCGACTACCCGCAGACCACCCGGACCAACCGGTACAACGCCCTGACGGCCTCCCAGGCCGACCGCAACAAGGCGTTCGCACCGGAGACCTGGGGCGCGTTCAAGGAGTACTTCCCCTCCCCCGACTTCGGCGACCACGTCGCCCTGCTGCCCACCGGCAAGGTGCTGCTGTTCTCCTTCGAGCGGATCGAGACCAACCCGGAGAAGGAGCCCGCCCCCACCCAGACCACCGGCAAGGAGAACGCCGGCCGGGCCTTCCTCTGGGATCCCGGCAAGGGCACCGGCAAGGAGGCGTTCAAGCAGGTCAACCCGCCGGTCTCGGACATGCCGGACGGCCTGGACGAACCCCGCCCGGTGCCGTTCTTCTGCTCCGGCCACTCCTTCCTGCCCAACGGCATGCTCGGCGTCTTCGGCGGCAACCTGGGCGGCAACGGCGGCACCGGCGCCAAGCTCTCCCTGGTCTTCGACCCCTGGACGGAGACCTGGACCCGCAACCCCGACATGTCGGTGGGCCGCTGGTACCCCTCGGTGGTGACCGGCGCCGACGGCCGGCAGCTGATCATGTCCGGCCAGTCCGAACTGGGCTACGGCACCCCGACCCCGGTGGTCGAGCGCTTCCCCGCCAAGGCCTTCCCGGTGCCGGTGAAGAAGACCGACACCCCCAAGGACACCCCGGTCGAGCGCTTCAAGGCGGACGCGCCGTTCAGCTTCGACTACCCGCACCTGTTCTCGCTCAACGACGGCAACGTCTACGGCTTCGGCCGCGCGGCCGACGAGCAGTGGAGGTTCGACCCGGTCGCCGAGACCCGCACCGACCTCACCGCCCGCCCCGACGGCCGCAAGCGCAACTACGGCTCCGCCGTGATGCTGCCCGGCGGCGCCAACGGCCCGGACTCCGCGCTGGTCCTCGGCGGTGACCGGGACAACCCGGGCACCCTGCGCTTCTCCAACGGCAGTTGGACCGCCGAGAAGTCCCGCGCCTTCGGCCGCACCCAGGACGACACCCTGCTGCTGCCCAACGGCCGGCTGATGACGGTCAACGGCGCCTACGACATCCGCGACTACGGCAACGGCCCGTACAACCCCAACGCCGACCTCAAGTACCGGCAGATCGAACTGCGCGACGACCAGGGCAACTGGCAGCTCGGCCCGGTCCAGCGGCTGCCGCGCGGCTACCACTCCAACGCGGTGGTGCTGCCGGACGGCCGGATCATGGTGACCGGCGACGAGCTCCAGCAGATGGCCAACAACACGGACATCAACGGCACGGTCAGCGGCATCCCGGGCACCTCCGGCCCGACCACCATGAACGGCACCATCGAGATCTACGAGCCGCCGTACCTGCACCAGGGGGACCGGCCCGCGCTCGCCAACGCGCCCACCGCGCCGGTCGGCTACGACAAGCGGTTCACCGTCACCAGCACCACCCCGGGCCTCGCCGCCAGGGCCGTCCTGCTGGCGCCGACCACCTCCACCCACTCGGTCAACACCAGCCAGCGGTACGTCGACCTGCGGATGACCAGCCGGGCCGGCAACCGGCTGGAGTTCCAGGCCCCGCCGGACGCCAAGGCCGCCCCGCCCGGCTGGTACCTGCTCTTCCTGCTCAGCGACAAGGGCGTGCCCAGCGTCGCGCAGTGGATCCAGCTCAATCCCTCCGCCTGATCCCCCCACCCGTCCCGAAAGGAACACCCCCCATGACAACGGCAGCGGATCCGATCCTGCGCGACAGCGAGGAGATCCAGGGCGACATCCTCGCCGGCTTCAAGAAGGACAACGTCAGCGTCCTGTTCCTCAAGTTCGAGGACGCCGCGCGGGCCCGCGACTGGCTCCGCAGGCTGACCCCGCAGATCTCCACCACCCGCGAGGTCGCCGCCTTCAACGAGAAGTTCAGCGAGGCCAGGCAGGCCTCCGGCGGCGACGACCCCAAGTCGCTGACCGCCACCTGGCTGGGCCTCAGCTTCACCTACGAGGGCCTGCGGATGCTCGCCGGGAGCGACCCGTTCCCGACCGCCCCGCCCGTCGGCAGCGGCCTGGAGGCCTTCAAGGACGGCTCGGCCCAGCGGGCCGGCGCGCTCGGTGACACCGGCGACAACTCGCCGGAGAACTGGCTGTTCGGCAACGGGAGGAACCAGCCGGTGCACGCCGTGCTGAAGATCTCCGCGGACACCGAGCGGGACCTCCAGTCGGCGGTCGAGGCGCAGCGGATCGCCGCCGCCGAGTGCCGGGTGCTGATCGTCTACCAGCAGAACGCCCAGACCCTGCTGGGCAGTCGGCGCGGCAAGGAGCACTTCGGCTTCAAGGACGGCATCAGCGAGCCCGGCATCCGGGACTTCGACCGGCCCGACCCGAACAAGCCGGACGAGGTGGACGGCCATCCGGGCACCCGGCTCGTCCCGGCCGGCGAGTTCGTCTGCGGCCTGCCCAACGACACGTTCAGCGGGCCCCCGGGCCAGTACCCCGAGTGGGCGCGCAACGGCTCCTTCCAGGTGGTCCGCCGGCTCGCCCAGGACGTCCCCGGCTGGTGGTCGCAGGTCGCGGTGAAGCTCGCAGAGCTCAAGCGGGCCAAGGCCGTGCCGGACAGCGCCACCACCGAGTGGCTGGCCGCCCGGATGGTCGGCCGCTGGCGCTCCGGCGCCCCGGTCTGCAAGCACCAGGACCGGGACGTCCCGAACAACCCCAGCGCCGCCGGCGACAACGACTTCGACTTCCGGGACGACCCGGAGGGCTTGATCACCCCGCTCTGGTCACACCTGCGCAAGACCGAGCCGCGCGCCGGTCTCCAGGAGGCCCCGGACAAGCCCCCGTTCGACGCCAAGGACCTCAACGGCCGCCGGATCATGCGCCGTGGCACCCCGTACGGGGCCCCGTTCGACCCGGCCTCCGAGGGCCCGGGCGGCCCGGACGACCCGCGCGGCCTGCTGTTCATCTGCTACCAGGCGGACCTCCAGCGGCAGTTCGAGTTCATCCAGGCCGACTGGATGGACCAGCCGAACTTCCCGCCGAACCGGGACAGCGGCGGAGCCACCCCGCCCGGGCACGCCAACCCCCGGCCCGTCCCCGGCAAGGACCCGGTCACCCAGGAGGCCCCGGACGTCGACTTCGAGCACCGGGGGCCGGACGGCCTGATCAACCACACCCCGCTGAGCTTCCAGCAGTTCGTCCGGACCACCGGCTCGGTGTACGCCTTCATGCCCTCGCTGAGCATCCTGCGCGGGCTCTGCGAGGGGCGGCTCACCCCGGTCGCCGGGCAGCCGAGTGGCCAGACCGGCACCCAGCCGGGAGGCCAGACCGGAAGCCAGCCGGGAAGCCAGACCGACGGCCGGCCGGGCGGCCAGCCCAAGCCGCAGCCGGTGAAGGCCTACCCGTGCGACGAGTTCGTCGGCGTCCCGGACCAGTACCGCAAGGGCGGCCAGAGCCAGTACTGGGCCTTCCACGGCGACCGCTGCCGGCTGATCTCGGTCGCCGACGGCTCCGCCCACACCGACCGCAAGGTCGAGGACGACACCTGGCTGACCGGCTGGACCTGCCTCCAGGGCGTCGGCCGGGTCGACTGCGTCCTGCCCGTACCGGACCAGCAGGACCCGGGCGGCAAGAGCTGGTACTGGGTGTTCCACAGCACCGGCGGCCGCCAGCAGTACCGGCTGATCTCGATCACCTGCGGCGGCGGCCGGTACACCACCGCCCTGGAGCGCACCGACCGCGACCTCACCTCCTGGGGCTCGCTCAGCGGCGTCGGCCAGGTCGACTGCTGGCTGCCGGTGCCGGACCAGCAGCGGGTCGGCGGCAAGAGCTGGTACTGGTGCTTCCACACCTCCAGCGGCCGCCAGCAGTACCGGCTGATCTCGGTCGCCGACGGCTCCGCCCACACCGACGTCCGCGAACGCACCGACCGCGAGCTCTCCCAGTGGGGCTCGCTGAACGGCCTGAGCCGGGTGGACTGCTTCCTGCCCGTGCCGGACCGCCAACGGGTCGGCGGGAACAGCGAGTTCTGGGTGTTCTGCGGCCAGAGCTACCGCCGGATCTCGATCGCCGACGGCAGCGGCCACCCGGATCGGCTGGTCGACGGCGACCGCACCTGCGACAACTGGGCCTCGCTGGGCTGAGCCCGGCCCCGGCCGCCCCGCCCGGCTCCCCACCCGGCTCCGCCCCCGACGCGCCCGACGCGCCCCCGGTGTGCCACCGCACACACCGGGGGCGCACTGTCAGCCCCCTGCCCTAACCTGCCGTCATGGTGACGTTCGACGAGTTCCGCGCGATGGCCCTGGCCCTCCCGGAGGCTGCCCAGGAGCCGACCTGGGGCATCGAGACGCTGCGGGTGCGCGGCAAGGTCTTCGCGATGGGCGCGCCCGAGGGCGACAGCATCACCCTCAAGGCCTCCCGCGAGGACCAGGCCGAACTGATCGCGGCCGAGCCCGAGGTGTTCTCCTTCGCCCGGTACGTCGGCCGGCACGGCTGGGTGAGCGTCCGGCTGGACCTGGTCGACCCGGCGGAGCTCGACGACCTGGTCACCGAGGCCTGGCGGCGGACGGCGCCCAAGCGGCTGGTCGCCGGATTCGACGCCCGGCACTCCGTTTGACGCCGCACTACCAGCTACTCGGAGACGCTGAAAAGACACCGCCGGTTCATGTGATCCATCCCACAGTTTAGGCGGGTCCGTCACCCTCCCGTGACCTCTACGCTTGCCCAGGGAAAGTTCAGCAGTCCAATCGCACCCTCCGGGCACCGCCCGAGAAACGGTGACGGGCCCCAAGGGAGTTGGTGCGGTGCGCAACCGTCGACGCTGGAAGCGTGTACTGATCGGGGCGTTCGCGGGTTGTGCCGTGCTCGCCGACGCCGGTGCCTCGGCGGCCGCGGCCGCGGTCTCCTCGGAGCAGCTGGCGATCTCCACGCCCCCGGCCGGCAGCGCCGCCTGGATCCAGGACCACACCTTCGGCCGCCTGCTGCCCGACCCGGCCACCACCAGCCCCGCCGACGCCGCCGCGTTCTTCGCCTCGCTCGCGCCCACCGAACTGGACCGGCTGGTCACCGCCTACCCGCTGGTCGTCGGCAACTACGACGGCGCCCCGCTGGACCTGCGCTACCGCGCCAACCGGATCGCCCTGGCCGACGAGCGCGACGCCGCCCGGGCCCGCGCGGCCGACCAGAGGCTGGACGCCGACACCCGCGCGCTGGCCGTCTCCCGCGCCAACGACGTCGAGCACCTGCTCTCCCCCAACCGGCAGATCCTCGCCTTCGACCCGCGCGGCCGCGGCCTGGTCAGCGAGGTCTGGGGCGACCTCGCCGACGCCGAGCGGATCTCCGTCGTCGTCCCCGGCTCGGACGCCGACCTCGGCCACTTCGACCAGGCGGCCGAACCGCTGCGCTCCCCGGCCGGCATGGCCCGCGCCCTGTACGCCGAGGAGCAGCGCCAGGCCCCGGGCACCCGGACCGCCGTGATCGCCTGGACGGGGTACGTCACCCCCTCCGGCCTCGGCCCGGACGCGGCCACCTCCCGGCTCGCCGACGTCGCCGCGCCCCGGCTGGAGCGACTGCTGGCCGGCCTCAAGGAGACCACCCGGCCGGACGCGCCCCCGTCGCTGCTCTGCCACTCGTACGGCTCGGTGGTCTGCGGCACCGCCGCCCCGAAGATCCCGCGCGCGGCCGCCTCGCCGTCCGACACCTCCGGCATCACCGACATGATGGTGTTCGGCAGCCCCGGCATGGGCGTGCAGTCCGCCGGCGAACTGGGCCGCGGCGTGCACGTGTGGGCCACCCGCAACCCCAGCGACTGGATCGGCAACGTCCCGTTCCTGGAGGTCGGCAAGCTCGGCCACGGCGCCGACCCGACCGGCAGCGGCTTCGGCGCCGAGCAGATCTCCTCCGCCCGCGCCTCCGGCCACAACGGCTACTTCACCGACGGCACCGACAGCCTGCACAACTTCGCGGCGATCTCGCTCGGGGACTACCGCGACGTGCTGCGGCCCCAGTCCGACTCCTAGGACCTGTCCGCCAGAACCCCTTCCGCGACCGTCAGTCCGGCTGCTCCTGGTACAGCCGGAGGGCCTCCGCCGCCGCCCGGGCCAGCTCGCGCCGGGCGGCCGGCGGGTCCAGCACCTCGACCTCCGCGCCGAAGGCCAGCAGCGCGCGGACGGCCGCCGCGGCCGGGAAGGCCATCGCCAGCTCGACCCACTCCTCGGCCCGTCCGGTGCCCGCCTCCGGCGGCGGCGTCGTGACCCGCCCGCCGTGGATGCGCAGGAACATGTCCAGCCGTCCGCGCCGGACCCGCACCCGGGCCGGCACGTCCTTCGGCAGCCGCTCCACCTGCTCGCGCAGCGCCGCCCACACCTCGCCGAGCGCCACCCCGGCCCGGCGGCGGACCGCCTCCTCGGTGGTCTCGGCGGCGAGCACCCGGTCGGCCCGGAACAGCCGTGGCTCGCCGCGCAGATCGGCCACCAGGTACCAGACCGCGGCCTTGCTCACCAGCCCGTACGGGTCGACGGTGTACTCGACCGGCGCGGGCGTGCCGCCGTGCCGGTAGCGCAGCCGCAGCCGCCGGTCGGCGAACACCGCGTACTGCAGCTCGCCCAGGTCCGGCCCGCTCCCGGCGCCGGTCTGGGGGTTCTGCATCCAGCGGGCCTGGTCGACCAGGATGCGCTCGCTGACCCGCTCGGCGGCCGGGCGGTGCGGGGCGGGCAGCGCGGCCATCACCTTGCGCAGCGCCGAGCCGAGGGCGCCGTCCAGCCCGAGGTCGCTGTGGGCGCCCTGGGCGGAGAGCACGAACAGCGCCCGGGCCTCGTCCGCGGTCAGCCCGGTGACGTCGGTGCGGTAGCCGGGCAGCAGGTTGATGCCGCCGTGCCGGCCGCGTTCGGTGAACACCGGCACCCCGGCGGCGGAGAGCGACTCCACGTCCCGGTAGATGGTGCGGACGGACACCTCCAGCCGTTCGGCCAGTTCGGTCGCGGGCACCCGGCCGCGGGTCTGGAGCAGCAGCAGGATCGAGAGCAGGCGGTCGGCCTTCATGACACCAGAATCCCAACAATCCTGACGGCAGTTGTCAGGTTTTACTGGGAGATTGCGTTCCGAGCCCGAAAGACCGCACCGCATCGCACCGCACAAGGAGCCGACCGCAGATGAGCACCGTCCAGGACGCCCGCCCGCAGTACCTCGCCGCCCTCGGCCAGTTGGAGAAGCTGTTCGCCGACGTCACCCCCGCCGACCTCGACCGGCCCACCCCGTGCGAGGAGTTCACGCTGCGCCGACTGCTGAACCACGTGGTCGGCGGCGTCCACCGGTTCGCCTACCTGGGCGAGGGCGGCCGCGCCGAGGACGTCGTGGCGGCCATCGAGGACCCGTCCGACGAGGGCTGGCCGGCCGCACTCGCCCGGGCCGCCGCCCGCGCCACCGCCGCCTGGGCGGACGACGCCAAGCTGGGCCGCCCGACCTTCGCCCCCTGGGGCGAGGTGCCCGGCGGGATGGTGGTCGGCGGCTACGTGATGGAGACGGTGACCCACTCCTGGGACATCGCCACCGCCCTCGGCAACGGCTTCGTCCTGGACGACGCCCTGGCGCACACCGCGCTGGCCGTCGCCGAGCTGGTCCTGCCGCCCGCGAGCCGGGTCGAGGGCGTCCCGTTCGCCGCGGTGCGGCCGGTCGCCGAGGACGCCGACGTGCACACCCGGCTGGCCGCCTGGATGGGCCGCGAGGTCTGAACCCGTACGGCCCGAACCCCCGTGCGGGCCCGGGAAGTCGGCGACTTCCCGGGCCCGGGGGGTACTACTCCCGCCCGACCGAGGTGTTGCGCATGTCCGCGTAACGGTCCCCGGCGACCTGTCCGGCCAGCGGCTCCAGCAGCGCCAGCTCCGCCGCGCTCAGCCGCAGGGCCGCCGCACCGGTGTTCTCGACCAGCCGGCTGCGCTTGCGGGTGCCGGGGATCGGCACCACGGTCAGCCCGTGCACCTGCGCCCGCTGGTGCACCCAGGCCAGCGCGACCTGGGCGAGCGTGGCGCCGTGGGCCGCGGCGATCTCCCGCATCGGCGCGAGCAGTTCGCCGTTGGCAACGGCGTTCTCGCCGGTGTAGCGGGGGTGGGTGCGGCGGAAGTCGTCCGCCGCGAGCTTCGCGGCGTCCTGGAACGCGCCGGTCAGGAAGCCGCGCCCGAGCGGCGAGTACGGCACGAAGGTGACGCCCAGCTCGGCCGCGGCGGGCACCGCCGACCGCTCGACGTCACGGGCGAACACCGACCACTCGGACTGCACCGCGGCGATCGGGTGCACGGCGTGCGCCTCGCGCAGCTCGGCCCCGGTCACCTCGGACAGGCCCAGCTGCCGGACCTTGCCGGCCCGCACCAGCTCGGCCATGGCGCCGACCGATTCGGCCAGCGGCACGTCCGGGTTGCGGCGGTGCATGTAGTAGAGGTCGATCACGTCCACGCCGAGCCGGCGCAGCGAGCCCTCCACGGCGCTGCGGATGTACGCCGGGTCGTTGCGGATGGCGCGCTTGGACGGGTCGTTCTCGTCGCGCTCGATGGCGAACTTGGTGGCGAGCACCACCTGGTCGCGGTTGGCCCGGATGAAGGGGCCGATGAACTCCTCGTTGCGGCCGGAGCCGTACATGTCCGCGGTGTCGAACAACGTGACGCCGGCCTCCAGCGCGGCGTCCAGCGTGGCGAGCGCCTCGGCGGAGTCGGTCGGGCCGTAGAACTCGCTCATGCCCATGCAGCCGAGGCCCTGGACGCCCACCAGCGGGCCGTCGGTGCCGAGGGGTGCGGTGGGAAGGACGGGGTGAGTCATGCGCTCTGCTCTTCCTCTACTCGGTGGTACTGGCATCGGACGGGGGCGCCGGTGGCGTCGGCGATCCTCCCGGCATAGAGATCGATCTTGTGGTCGAGGACGGCCAGGGTGGCCTGCAGGTCGGTGATCCGCTGCCGGACCTCCTCGCGCTGCGCCTCCAGCAGCTCCCGCCGCTCGGCGTAGGTCTCCTCGCCGCGGCGGGCCATGTCGACGTACTTGAGCATGTCCGCCACCGACATCCCGGTCAGCCGCAGCCGGCCCAGGAAGGCCAGCCGGTGCAGGTCGCCGTCGCAGTAGCGGCGCTGGCCGCCGGCCGCGCGGTCGACCGGGTCGAGCAGCCCGATCCGCTCGTACCAGCGCAGGGTGTGGGCGGTCAGCCCGCTGGCCGCGGCGACCTCGCTGATGGTGTGCCGCGGGGTGCGGTCCGGCTCGCCGACCGGGCCCTTGAACACCTCGGCGCAGCTGCGCAGACCGGCCCTGGCCCGTACGGGTGTGGCCATGATCGATTCCCCCTGTCCTGTGACGATGACGACGCTACCGAGTTGGAGTGCACTCCAAGCAAGCCGCCGAGCCGGGTGGCCCCACCACCCCGATCCGGCCCCGGCTAGAGTCGACCGCATGGAGAGCTTGCGGATGATCGACAACTGGCCCGTGCCCCACGCCGCCGCCGCGGTGGTCCGGGGGTCGGACGGCGCGGTGCTGGGCGCCCACGGTCCGCAGCAGCACCTCTTCCCGCTGGCCTCGGTGACCAAGCTGCTCACCTCCTACGCGGCCCTGGTCGCCCTGGAGGAGGGCGTGTTCGAGCTGGACGACCCGGCCGGCCCGCCCGGCTCGACCGTCCGCCACCTGCTCGCCCACACCTCCGGCCTCGGCTTCGACGAGGACCGGCTGTTCGCCGAGCCCGGCAACCGCCGGCTCTACTCCAACGCCGGTTTCGACGTGCTCGCCCGCACCCTGGCCGAGGCCGCCGGGATCGCGTTCCACCAGTACGTCGCCGAGGCGGTGTTCGAGCCGCTGGGCATGCACGACACCCTGATCAACACCACGAGCAAGTCCCCGGCCGGCGCCGGCGGCCTGTCCACGGTCGCCGACCTCACCCGGTTCGCCGCCGAGCTGCAGTCCCCCAAGCTGCTGGACCCGTCCACCCTCCACCGGGCCACCCGCGAGGTCGCCTTCCCCGGCACCAGCGGCGTGCTGCCCGGCTACGGCCACCGCCGCCCGAACGACTGGGGCCTCGGCTTCGAGATCCGCGACGGCAAGAGCCCGCACTGGACCGGCACCGCCAACTCCCCCGGGACCTTCGGCCACTTCGGCCAGTCCGGCACCTTCCTCTGGGTCGACCCGCAGGCCGGCGCGGCCTGCATCGCCCTCACCGACCGGGACTTCGGCCCCTGGGCCGTCGAGGCCTGGCCGCCGCTCTCCGACGCCGTCCTCACCGAACTGAACGGCTGAGGCGGATATCCGGCGGCCGTCCGGCCCTCAGCCGTACGAGACCGGCGAGTGCATCTCCCAGAACAGCAGCTGGGCGCCGGTCTCGCCGGCCGCCGGGTCGGCGAAGGCCTCGCCGGTGATCCGCACGCTGTCGCCGGGCACCATCGACCGGCCTGCGCCCTTGGGCCCCGGGACGGTCCGGTAGCCCAGCGAGCCGGCCGCCAGGTGCGCGTACCGCCAGGGCGCCGCCGGCAGTTCGGGCAGCGGCTGCCACGGGCCGGCGGTGGCCAGCCAGAGCGCGGCGTCACCGCGGCGCAGCCGCAGGGCGTCCGTCCCGGCGTCCCGCTCCAGCCCGGAGGCCAGCAGCGTCAACCCGCCGTCCGCCGGTTCCACCTTGCGCAGCCTGTACCCGGGGGCGGCGTCGAACTCGTCCGGCTGCAGCCACATCTGGACGAAGCGCACCGGGCCGGTGGCACCGCCGACGTTGCGCTCGGTGTGGGTGACCCCGGAGCCCGCACTCAGGTGCTGGATCATGCCCGGGCGCACCACCCCGCTGTGGCCGTGCGAGTCCCGGTGGGCGAGTGCGCCCTCCAGCACCCAGGTGAGGATCTCGGTGTCCCGGTGCTTGTGCTCCTCGAACCCGGCGCCGGGGGCGAGGAGTTCCTCGTTGCAGGCGAGCAGCGCGCCGAAGTGGGTGTTCTTCGGGTCGTAGTGGCCGGAGAAGGAGAACGCGTGCCGGGTCTCGACGCCCTCGGCGGGGGTGGAGCGGTAGCGCTCGGCGGTGCGGCGCAGGTCGGCACGGGGGCGGGCGGCGGCGTCGGTCACGGGCCCCACCGTACTGTGCCGGGCGGCCCGTCCCCGGGCGCGGGCGCGCCCCGCGCCCCGCGGGTGTGACCGGGACCGTCGCGCCCCCGTGCCGGGGGGTGTGCACGAGCAGCCACTCGCGTGAGGCAGTCTTGTCCTTGTGCCAGCCGCTTCCGCGAACTCCAAGAGCGATCCCAGTCCCGCCGCCGATCCCGCCGGGAACAGCCCGGCGCCCCGGGGCGGCCGTGACCGCCCCGGCCGCCCCGCGCCCCGGCTGACGGCCCAGGAGCGCAGAAACGCCGCCGAGCGGGCCGAGCGCCGGGCCGCGACGCTCAAGCGGCTGGAGAAGTCCTCGGGGAAGCTGGCCACCGCCGCGATCTCGCGGATGGACGACGAGCTCGGCTGGTACCGGCGGATGCCGCCGGAGCACCGTTCCTGGATCGGCCTGGTCGCCCAGGCCGGCATCGCGGCCTTCACCGAGTGGTACCGCCACCCGGAGGCCGCCCGGGCGATCTCCACCGACGTCTTCGGCACCGCCCCGCGCGAGCTGACCCGGGCGATCACGCTGCGCCAGACCGTGGAGCTGATCCGCACCACGATCGAGGTGATGGAGGAGGCCATCGAGGAGGTGGCCGCCCCCGGCGACGAGGCGGACATGCGCGAGTCCGTGCTGGTCTACGCCCGGGAGATCGCCTTCGCCACGGCCCAGGTGTACGCCCAGGCGGCCGAGGCACGCGGCGCCTGGGACGCCCGGCTGGAGGCGCTGGTGGTGAACTCCCTGCTGTCCGGCGACGCCGACGAGGGGGTGCTCTCGCGCGCCGCCGCACTGGGCTGGGGCCAGCCCAGCCAGGTCCGGGTGGTGATGGGCAGCGCCCCGGACGGGGACAGCGAGCTGGTGGTCGAGGCGATCCGCCGGGCCGCCCGGTACGCCAAGCTGAACGTGCTGACCGGGGTGCTGGGCAAGCGCCTGGTGGTCGTGGTCGGCGGTGAGAAGGAGCCGGTGCACGCCGCCCGGGCGCTGATCGGCCAGTTCGCGCCGGGCCCGGTGGTGATCGGCCCGACCGTGCCGGACCTGCTGTCGGCGACCCGCTCGGCGCACGCCGCGGCGGCCGGTCTGCGGGCCTGCGCCGCCTGGCCGGACGCCCCCCGCCCGGTGCTCGCCGACGACCTGCTGCCGGAGCGGGCGCTGGCCGGGGACCAGCCCGCCCGCCGCCAGTTGGTGGAGGAGATCTACACACCGCTGGACGAGGCCGGCTCCGCCCTGCTGGAGACGCTGAGCGTCTACCTGGAGCAGGCGTCCTCGCTGGAGGGCGCGGCCCGGATGCTCTTCGTGCACCCCAACACGGTGCGCTACCGGCTACGACGTGTGACCGACGTCACGGGGTACGCCCCCTCCGACGTACGTTCGGCGTTCACTCTGCGGATCGCACTGGCCCTCGGCCGGCTCACCGCCGCCGGAGAGCCCGGCTGAGCCGGAGTGTAGGGACCATACAATCCCGGATGGTTTTCTTCGTTACCGTCGCCTACCCGCCCCTGGGCGCCTGGCGAGAGAGGGTTGAACCGTGCTCGTAATCGTCGCCCCTGGACAGGGTGCCCAGTCCCCCGGTTTCCTCAGCCCCTGGCTGGAGCTCGACGGTGTCGCCGACCGCCTGCGCGGCTGGTCGGAGGTCGCCGGGCTCGACCTGGTGCACGCCGGGACCGAGGCGTCCGCCGAGGAGATCAAGGACACCGCCGTCGCCCAGCCGCTGCTGGTCGCGGCCGGTCTGGTGACCGCCCGTGAGCTGTTCCCGGACGAGGACGTCGCCCGCAAGCTGGTCGGCGCCGTCGCCGGTCACAGCGTCGGCGAGATCACCGCCGCCGCCGGCGCCGGGGTGCTCAGCGCCCATGACGCGCTGGCCTTCGTGCGGGAGCGCGGCCGGGCCATGGCCGAGGCCGCCACCGTCACCGAGACCGGTATGACCGCCGTGCTCGGCGGCGACCCGGAGGTCGTCGCGGCGAAGCTGGCCGAGCACGGCCTGACCGCGGCCAACAACAACGGCGGCGGCCAGATCGTCGCGGCCGGCACGCTGGCCCAGCTGGAGGCCCTGAAGGCGGACCCGCCGGCCGGCGCCAAGCTGATCGCGCTCAAGGTGGCCGGTGCCTTCCACACCGAGCACATGGCCCCCGGCGTCGAGCGGCTGGCCGCGCTGGCCCCGAGCCTGACCGTGGCCGACCCGCAGGTCCGCTACGTGTCCAACAAGGACGGCGAGGTCGTCGGTTCCGGCGCCGAGGTGCTGGCCCGTCTGGTGTCGCAGGTCTCCAACCCGGTCCGCTGGGACCTCTGCATGGAGACCCTCGGGCAGCTGGGCGCGACCGCCGTGATCGAGCTGTCCCCCGCGGGCACGCTGACCGGGCTGCTCAAGCGCAACCTGAAGGGTGTGGCCACGCTCGCCCTGAAGACCCCCGCCGATCTGGACAAGGCCCGCGAGCTCATCGCGGAGCACGGCGGTCAGGACCAGCAGGACCAGGAGGACCAGGCATGACCAAGCCGCAGATCCGACCCGCCACCGGCGCGCAGTACTCCCGCATCCAGGGGGTCGGCGGCTACCGTCCGGTCCGGGTCGTCCCCAACTCCGAGGTCCTGGAGTGGATCGACTCCTCCGACGAGTGGATCCGCACCCGCAGCGGGATCGCCGAGCGCCGCTGGGCCGGCCCGGAGGAGTCCGTCTCCGAGATGTCGGTGCAGGCCGCCGGCAAGGCGATCGCGCAGGCCGGCATCGCCCCGGAGCAGATCGGCGGCGTGATCGTCGCGACCGTCTCGCACTTCAAGCAGACCCCCGCGATCGCCACCGAGATCGCCGAGCGGCTCGGCTGCGGCACCGCCCCGGCCTTCGACATCTCGGCCGCCTGCGCCGGCTTCGGCTACGGCCTGGGCCTGGCCGACGGCATGATCCGCGGCGGCAACGCCGAGTACGTGCTGGTGATCGGCGTCGAGCGGCTCAGCGACCTGACCGACACGTCGGACCGTTCGACCGCCTTCATCTTCGGCGACGGCGCCGGCGCCGTGATCGTCGGCCCGTCCGACACCCCGGGCATCGGCAAGCTGGTCTGGGGCTCGGACGGCTCGCAGGCCGACGTCATCACCCAGACCCAGGCCTGGGACACCGCCTTCGCCAAGCCGGGCGCGATCAACGGCCAGGCCGAGGACCCGGAGCAGGGCCGCACCTGGCCGGCCCTGCGGATGGACGGCCAGCCGGTCTTCCGCTGGGCGGTCTGGGAGATGGCCAAGGTGGCCCAGCAGGCGCTGGACGCCGCCGGGATCACCGCCGACCAGCTCGGCGCCTTCATCCCGCACCAGGCCAACATGCGGATCACCGACGCCATGATCAAGGCGCTCAAGCTGCCCGCGTCGGTGCCGGTCGCCCGCGACATCGCCGAGACCGGCAACACCTCCGCTGCCTCCATCCCGCTGGCGATGGAGCGCATGCTGGAGTCCGGCGAGGCCCACAGCGGCGACCTCGCGCTGATCATCGGGTTCGGGGCGGGTCTCGTCTACGCCGCGGCGGTCGTTACGCTCCCCTAGGCGCGTTTCGCCCCATCCATCCACAAGCCCGTGTTCGGCCGACGGTCGGACACGTTCACCATCGAAGAGGAGCAGCCAGTATGGCTACCAAGGACGAGGTCCTGGAAGGTCTCGCCGAGATCGTCAACGAGATCGCCGGCATCCCGGCGGAGGACGTCCAGGAGGACAAGTCCTTCACCGACGACCTGGACGTCGACTCGCTGTCCATGGTCGAGGTCGTCGTGGCCGCCGAGGAGCGCTTCGACGTCAAGATCCCGGACGACGAGGTCAAGAACCTGAAGACGGTCGGCGACGCGGTGAACTACATCCTCACCAACGCCGGCGCCTGAGCGTTCGAGTCGCCCAGTCCGTCCGGCGTGACAACACACGCCCCGGACGGCTGACCCGTCGGCCCGGCTCCCCCGAGCCAGGCCGACCCGCCGGCCGGACGCCCCACCCGGGCGCCCGGCCGGGCCCTTCCTCGGCTCGCCGCCGACCCCGCACGAACGTGAAAGAAGAGAGACCAGTGACCGCTGAGAACCGAACCGTGGTCGTCACGGGTATCGGCGCCTTCACGCCGCTGGGCGGCGACGCCGCCACGACCTGGGAGAACCTGGTCGCCGGGCGCTCCGGAGTGGCGGCCCTCACCGAGGAGTGGGCCGCGGACCTGCCGGTCCGGATCGCCGCGCGCACCGCGGTCGAGCCGGGCGAGATCCTGCCCCGGCCGCTGGCCCGGAAGCTGGACCGCTCCGCCCAGTTCGCGCTGATCGCCGCCCGCGAGGCCTGGGCCGACGCCGGCTTCGAGACCCCGGCCACCGACGAGTCCTCCAAGCTCGCCCCCGAGCGCCTGGGCGCGGTGATCGCCTCCGGCATCGGCGGCGTGACCACCCTGCTCGACCAGTACGACGTACTGAAGGAGAAGGGCGCCCGCAAGGTCTCCCCGCACACCGTCCCGATGCTGATGCCCAACTCCCCGGCGGCCAACGTCGGTCTGGAGGTCGGCGCCCGCGCGGGTGTGCACACCCCCGTCTCCGCCTGCGCCTCCGGCGCCGAGGCGATCGGCTACGCGATCGAGATGATCCGCAGCGGCCGCGCCGACGTCGTGGTGGCCGGCGGCACCGAGGCGGCGATCCACCCGCTGCCGATCGCCGCGTTCGCCAACATGATGGCGATGTCCAAGAAGAACGACGAGCCCGAGCGCGCCTCGCGCCCGTACGACAAGGCCCGCGACGGCTTCGTGCTGGGCGAGGGTGCCGGTGTGGTCGTGCTGGAGTCGCTGGAGCACGCCGAGGCCCGCAGTGCCCGGATCTACTGCGAGGCGGTCGGCCAGGGTCTGTCCTCGGACGCCCACCACATTGCCCAGCCCGAGCCGACCGGCGCCGGTGTGGCCCGCGCGCTGGCCGACCTGTTCGACCGCAACGAGCTGGACAAGGCCGAGATCGTGCACGTCAACGCGCACGCCACCTCGACCCCGCAGGGCGACACCGCCGAGCTGAAGGCGCTGCGCAAGGAGCTGGGCGAGGACCTCGACCACATCCTGGTCTCGGCGACCAAGTCGATGACCGGTCACCTGCTGGGCGGCGCCGGCGGCATCGAGACCGTCGCCACCGTGCAGGCGCTGTACCACCGGATCGCCCCGCCGACCATCAACGTCGAGGAGCTGGACGACGAGGTGGACGCGAGGATCGTGACCGAGGCGACCCCGCTGCCCGAGGGCCGGATCGCCGCGCTGAACAACTCGTTCGGCTTCGGCGGCCACAACGTGGTGCTGGCCTTCCGCACCCGCTGACCCCGGTCCGCACCCGAAGGCCCACGACGAAGGGGCCGGCGCTCTCCGCGAGCGCCGGCCCCTTCGTCGTGGGCGCCGGCTCAGACCACCTGGTGCAGCCAGCGCACCGGCGCGCCCTCGCCCGCGTAGCGGAAGGGCTCCAGTTCGTCGTCCCAGGGCTTGCCGAGCAGCCGGGAGATCTCGGCCTCCAGGTCGGCGCCCTCGCTGCGGGCCCGCAGCAGGACGGCCCGCAGCCGGTCCTCGGGGATGAGGATGTCGCCGTGGATGCCCGTGACGGCGTGGAAGATGCCGAGCGTGGGCGTGCTGCTGTACCGCTCCCCCTCCGCCGTGGCGCAGGGCTCGCTGGTCACCTCGTACCGCATCAGCTGCCAGCCGCGCAGCGCGGAGGCGACCTTGGAGGCGGTGCCGGGCTCCCCCTGCCAGGAGAGTTCGGCGCGCCAATGCCCGGGTGCGGCCGGCTGGCGGATCCAGTCCAGGCTCACCCGCACACCGAGCACCCCCGCGACGGCCCACTCGACGTGCGGGCACAGCGCGCGGGGCGCGGAGTGGATGTAGAGAACTCCACGTGTCGTCACCGGGACCTCCAGGCTGTGGACGAGGGTCGCCTTCCCCAGCTGCCTCGTGCCTGCAGTTGATCCACAGTTACCCACGTTAGCCGACATTAAGCTACTAAATTGAGCAAAACGGACAGGCTTTCGCTCAATGCTAGTCGAATCCTCAACGAGGTCTACCCCTCGGCCGGATCTCTCCCCCGAACGGCCCCATCGCCAGGCGGGACCACCGTACCGCGCGGCGCCGCGCGATGGTTGACCCACTTTCGGATCCGGCCGGAATGCGGTAGTGCGGCCGGATCCCCAGCGCCGTGCACGCGAACCGCCCCGCGCGCCCGGTCCGGGGCGGCGGGGCGGTCCGTTCCCTGACGGGACGTCAGCCATCCAGGCGGACGACCATCTTGCCGGTGTTGACGCCGCGCAGCAGGTCGATGAAGGCCTCGGCGGCGTTCTCGAAGCCGTCCACCACGGTCTCCTCGGTGCGCAGTTCGCCGGACTTCAGCCAGCCGCCCACCTCGGTGACGAACTGCGGCTGCAGGGCGGCGTGGTCGCCCACCAGCATGCCCTCCAGGCGCAGCCGCTTGCCGATCGCCATCGCCAGGTTGCGCGGGGCGGCGGGCGCGGTGGTGTCGTTGTACTGGGCGATCGCGCCGCAGAGCACCGCCCGGCCGTGCACGCCGAGGGCGCCGATGGCGGCCTCCAGGTGGTCCCCGCCGACGTTGTCGAAGTAGAGGTCGATGCCCTCCGGGGCGGCCTTCGCGAGCTGCTCGGCGACCGGGGCGTCCTTGTAGTTGAAGGCCGCGTCGAAGCCGAACTCGTCCACCAGCTTGGCGACCTTCTCCGCCGAGCCGGCCGAGCCGACCACCAGCGAGGCGCCCTTGAGCCGGGCGATCTGGCCGACCAGCGAGCCAACGGCGCCGGCCGCGCCGGAGACGAAGACCTTGTCGCCCTCCTTGAGGCCGCCGACGGCGAGCAGCCCGGCGTAGGCGGTCATGCCGGGCATGCCGAGCACGCCGAGGTAGGCGGAGAGCGGGGCGGCGGCCGGGTCGACCTTGACGGCGCGCCCGGCGTCCAGGGTGGCGTACTCGCGCCAGCCGAGCCCGTGCAGCACGGCGTCGCCGGGGGCGAAGCCCTCGGCCTCGGACGCGACCACGTAGCCGACCGCGCCGCCGTCCATGGCCTGGCCGAGCTGGAACGGGGGCACGTACGACTTCACGTCGTTCATCCGGCCGCGCATGTACGGGTCCACCGAGAGGTGGGTGTTGCGGACCAGGATCTCGCCCGGGCCCGGGGTCCGGACCGGGGCCTCGACCAGGGCGAAGTCGGTGGGCGCCGGCCAGCCCTGGGGGCGCGCGGCGAGGTGCCATTCACGGGCGGTGGCGGGGGCGGCCTGCTCTGCCATGGGGGTGCTCCTCGGGAGGGGGGTTTCGGCAGGTGAAAGGTTGAGCAACTGAAGTAACGATGGGCATGAAAGGTTCATGTTGTCAACTTTTCAGGTAGACTCTGGGGCATGGACACTCAGCAGACCGAGGCCGCCACGCCGCAGTCCGACGAGATCACCCGCGAGGTCGTCGACCTGATGGCCAACCTGGTCGCACTGTTCCACCGCGAGTACGAGGAGGCCGCCGCCGCCCGTTCGCTCACCGGCGCCCAGGCCAAGGTGCTCGCGCTACTGCGGCGCGGCCCGCTGCCGATGCGCCACATCGCCCAGACGCTCAGCTGCGAGCCCTCCAACATCACCGGCATCGTCGACCGGCTGGAGGCCCGCGGCTTCGTGACCCGCGAGGCCGACCGGCAGGACCGCCGGGTCAAGCTGGTCGCCGCCACCGAGACCGGCGCGGCCGCCTCCGAGGAGCTGCGCGAGTCGCTCAACTTCGCCCGCGAACCGCTCGCCGCGCTCGGCCCGCAGGAGCGGACGATGCTGCGGGACCTGCTCCGGCGGATGCTCACCGGCGCGTCCGGCCCCGGAGCGTGACGAGGGTCACGCCCTCAGGGATCGATTGCCCCGCCCTCCGGGGGTAACCGAACAGCCTTCCGGAACGTCTAACGTTCGAAACACCGAACGCGAGACACCTGAAGACGGGGGGCACCGAGGATGAGCAGCAGCACGCGCCGGCGCCGGTACCTGCGGACCGCCATCGGCCTGGCCGCCGTTCTGGTGCTGTCGGTCGTGGGAGCCGGGGCCTGGTTCTACCACCGGCTGGACAGCAACATCACCACTTTCGACGCGGGCGGCGTCGCCACCGAGCGCCCGCCCGCCCCCGTCCCGGCCACCCCCGGCGCCCAGGTGCCGGTCAACGTGCTGCTGCTCGGCTCGGACACCCGGGACGACGGCAACAACGCGCTGGGCGGCGGCGACGAGGGCGTCGGCAACTCGGACACCGCGATCCTGGTGCACGTCTACGCCGACCACAAGCACGCCGTCGGCGTCTCCATACCCCGCGACACCCTGGTCACCATCCCGTCCTGCAAGCTGGCGAACGGCAGCTGGAGCAAGCCGCGCAACGACCAGATGTTCAACTCCGCGTTCAGCCTCGGCGAGCTGCCCAAGGGCAACCCGGCCTGCACCCAGAACACCGTGGAGGCGCTCACCGGGCTGCGGATCGACCACACCGTCGTGGTCGACTTCAAGGGCGCCGCCGCGATGACCGACGCGCTCGGCGGCGTGGACGCCTGTGTGCCCAACGACGTGAACGAGTACGGCATCCAGCTGAAGAAGGGGATGCAGAAGCTCTCCGGCAAGTCCGCGGTGGACTACCTGCGGGCGCGCCACGGCATCGGCGACAACTCCGACATCGGCCGGATGCGGCGCCAGCAGGCCTTCCTCTCCTCGATGATCAAGAAGGTCCAGGGCGACGGCTTCTCGCTGCCCACCCTGCTGCCGCTGGCCGACGCCGCCACCAAGTCGCTCACCGTGGACGAGGGCCTCGGCACCGCGATGAAGCTGGTGGACTTCGCCCGCTCGATGGAGGACATCAAGCTCTCCGACGTCACCTTCGTGACCGCGCCCTGGCGCTTCGCCGGGGATCGGGTGCGGCTGGTCCAGCCGGACGCCGACACCCTGTGGAAGCTGCTGAAGGAGGACCGCACCCTGGACGGGCAGAGCACCGCCGGCACCGGCGCGGCCACCGCCCCGGCCTCCGCCGGCGCCAGCCCCACCCCGAACGCGCCGCTCACCGCCGAGCAGGCCGCCGCCCCGATCACCGTCGTCAACGGCGTCGGCACCGCCGGGCTGGCCGGCTCCGGCGCCGAGACGCTCAAGGCCCGCGGCTTCCAGAACGTCACCCTCGGCGCCAACAACCCCGGCAAGCAGCACACCCAGGTCTCCTACGACCCGAGCCTGAAGGCCACCGCCGACCAGGTCACCGCCCTCTTCCCCGGCGCCGGCGCGGTCGAGGAACCGGGCTCGGGCGCGATCACCGTCACCCTCGGCGCGGACTACCGGGCGGCCGGCACCCAGCTCGACTCGGTGACCACGCCGCCGGCTTCGCCCACCGCCACCACCACCGCACCCAGCGGGGTCCCCACCGGCATAGCGGAGAACACCCGCGGCGCCGACACCGACCCCTGCGCCGATCTGACCTTCGGATCCTGACCTTCGGATCCTGAGCTTCGGGTCCTGAGCCCGGGTCCTGAGCCCGGGTCCTGACTAGCTACTCCGGATCCGGCAGGCCGGTGACGACGGCCGTCAGGCGGGTGCCGCGCTCGAAGGCACCCGCCCCGGCCAGGTCGGCCAGCGCGGCGAGCAGTTTGGCGACGTACCGGTGCTCCACCGGGATGCCGTGGCGGCGCTCGAACTCCCCGGCGAAGGCGGCCAGTTCGGCCGGGACCTTGCCGTAGCCGCCGCCGTGGTGCGCGTGGTCGATCCGCCAGTTGTCGAACTCGCGGCCGAAGCCGGCCCGGTGCAGCCGGGCGACCTCCGCCTCCAGGTAGCCCTCGCCGCCGCGCAGCACGGCCACCCCGAGCGCCCGGGCGCCCGCCGGCAGCCCCGCCGCGATGCCGGCCAGGGTGCCGCCGGTGCCGACCGGGCAGCAGACCACGTCGCGCCCGTCCAGACCGGGCAGTTCGGCCGGGATCGCGGCCGCGCCGACCGCGGCCAGGCCGTTGGAACCGCCCTCCGGGAGCACCAGGCAGGGCCCCCAGCGGCGCCGCAGTTCCGTACCGTCCTCGGCGCCGGCCCGGCCGGTGGCCTCCCGGTAGGCGGCCCGGGTGAGGAACTCCAGCCGCATCCCGGCCCGTTCGGCGGTCCGCAGCGACCAGTTGCGCGGCCGGTCGGCCAGCTCCTCGCCGCGCACCAGCCCGACGCTCTCCAGCCCGAGCGCCCCGGCGGCGACCGCGACCGCCCGCAGGTGGGTCGAGTAGGCCCCGCCGAAGGTCAGCAGCCGGGTGTGCCCCTGCTCGACGGCGGCGGCCAGATTGGGCCCGAGCTTGCGCCACTTGTTGCCGGGGACGCCGGGGTGCAGCAGGTCGTCCCGCTTGAGCCGCAGTCGGACCCCGGCCCGGGCGAACACCCCGTCGGTGCAGTCCACCAGCGGGGTCGGCAGCAGGGCGGGTTCGAGCATCCGACCACCCTACGGCCCCGGAACGCCGCGGGCCCGGCCGCCTGACCGGCGACCGGGCCCGCACTCCCCCGGGCGGTCAGCCCGCGGCCGCGGCCTCCGCCGCGTGGCCCGCCATCCGCCAGGCCAGCGCCATGCCGAGCGCGCGCGGGACGGGACCGGCCGCCGGGGCCAGCTTCCCGATCCGGCCGCGGTGCTCCCGGCGCTGCCGGGAGCTCAGGACCGACCGGAGCTTCCCCGCCGCGACCAGGGCGGTCAGCGCCGCGTCGGCCGGGTCGACCCGGCTGAGCGGGCCCTTCAGCGCCCCGGTGACGGAGGCCGCCAGCGCCTCGCGCACCCCGGGGTCGTCCAGGGTGACCAGGGTCACCGGGAACAGTCCGGCCACCCGGTGCGGCCGGAGGGTGACCAGGCCGGAGTCCGCCAGGCCGTCCCGGACCCAGCGGATCGGCTGATCCCGCCCGGTGCTCTTGGCACGGCCGACCCAGGAGCTCCAGCTGTGCGGCCGGCCTGCCCTGATCTGGCCCAACAGGCGGGCGCTGTACGGGTCCAGGCCGTCCTCGGCAGCGCCGGTGCGGACCCTGGCGACGGCCTTGCGGCCCTCCTCGTACAGCAGTCCCCGGCGGAGCAGCTCGGTCAGCGCCCCGGCCTGGAGCAGCAGGTTGAGCGAGGAGTGCTGGGTGGTGCGCCCGCGTCGCGGCTCGTAGGCGAGCAGGTAGAGCTTCTCGGGCAGATTGACGGGCAGGTCCATCTCGGTCTCCGAAGGATCTGGAACGATCTGCGGGTCGCCCGGTCGCTGCGGTCAGTCCTCGGCGGGACCACCGCTCTCCGGGCTCTCCTTGGGCGGTCGGCCGCGCCGGGGAAGCCGGGCCGCGCCGCTGGGCATCCGGCCGGCCTCGGTGAGGGCGCGGCGGAGCACGAACTCGATCTGGGCGTTGGTGCTGCGCAGTTCGTCCGCGGCCCACCTGGCCAGTGCGTCGTGAACCGAAGGATCCAGTCGCAGCAGGAGCTTCTTCCGTTCCGTCGCCAACGCCGCGCCCTTACTGGTAGAGGGAGCCCGTGTTCACGACGGGCTGGGTGCCCCGGTCGCCGCAGAGCACCACCAGGAGGTTGCTCACCATGGCAGCCTTGCGCTCCTCGTCCAACTCCACCACGTCCCGCTCGGCGAGCCGGTCCAGCGCCTCCTCGACCATACCGACGGCGCCCTCGACGATCAGCCGCCGGGCGGCCACCACGGCCCCGGCCTGCTGCCGCTGGAGCATCACCTGGGCGACCTCGGGCGCATAGGCGAGCCGGGTGATCCGGGACTCGATGACCCGCACGCCGGCCGAGGCGACCCGGGCGGAGATCTCGGCGGACAGCTTGCGGGCGATCTCCTCCGCGCCGTCGCGCAGCGACAACTGCCCCTCGTGGTGGGCGTCGTACGGGTAGCTGGTGGCGATGTGCCGGACGGCCGTCTCGGTCTGGATGGCGACGAAGTCGACGTAGTCGTCCACCTCGAAGACCGCCATCGCGGTGTCCTCGACCTGCCAGACCACCACGGCGGCCATCTCGATCGGGTTGCCGTCCGCGTCGTTGACCTTGGTGGTCTCGGTCTCGTGGTTGCGGATCCGGGTGGAGATCCGGCGGCGGCTGGTGAACGGGTTCAGCCAGGTCAGGCCGGCGGCCCGGATGCTGCCGCGGTAGCGGCCGAGCAGCTGCACCACCCGCGCCTCACCGGGCGAGACGACCGTCAGGCCGCACAGCACCAGCAGCGAACCGAGCACCAGCAGCGGCCCGACGACCACCAGCGGAATGCCCACCCCCTTGCTCCCGCCGCTGAGTTGGACCCCTCCGGCGATCAGCGCCCCGAACCCGGCGAGCACGCCGAGCAACGCGCCACCGAGCACCGGCACCCCGGCGGCTCCGGTGATGGTCCGTTCGGTGATCTTCGGAGCCGGAAGGTCGATGGCAGGGCCGTCCTCGACGGCGATGTGCGGTGCGGTCATGAGACCGACTCCCCCCTGTGCGATGTGCGCCGCGCGGATGCCCGCGGCAGCTGTCAAAGTGATATCACTTTTTTCACACAGGACGCCAGGGTCCGTACCGGAGTTCCGGTCGGACGGCGGCGCACGAGGGTCGTACGGGCGAAAGGGTGACCAGGGGCAGCGCGGGCGGGCGCGTGGATCAGCGGAAGTTCACGGCGCCGGCCGCGACGACGTCCGGCGGAAAGAGCATGTCGTCGACCAGCGCCGCCCCGGGCGCGGTGTAGACGATCACGGACGCCGCGGTCTCCCGGCGGATCCGCTGACCCCCCGGAGTGGCCAGCAGACACTGCGCGAACTCCGACGACAGCGCGTTCTCGGTCGGCGTCTGCGGCGCCGAGCACGATGTCCCACCCAGCTGACCGCACATCGACCGCAGATCCAGCTCCGACTCGGCGTTGCTGGCACCGACGACGAAGTTCATCGCCTTGAAGGCATTGGGCATCGGGAAGTAGCCCTCGAAGTACCCCGACTTGTGCGCGCCGCAGTACGCGTTGGCGGCCGCCGGAAGGAACCGGGGCGCCGCACGGTCGACCGGCGAGTTGAGCGTGATGCGTTGCCCGCCCAGCGCGACCGTCGGCTTGAACTCCCTGTCCTTGGCATAGATGCCGACCGAGAGGACCATCCCGGAGGCGTTCTCAAGAAGTTGAAGTGTCTCCCACTGGCGTTCGTACTGATGGATCGTGTTGCCCGTGGGCAGCCTGAAGGAGTAGTCGGGCCCCGTGCCGATCGCCTGCTTCAGCTTCTCGTACGTCTCACCGGGCACCACCTTCTCGACCAGAGCCTGTTCGACGCCCCTGCGGTAGTCCGGACTGGAGACATAGAGCCGGTGGGCGAAGAAGGCCACCGCCGCGACGGCCGCCAGCACCAGGACGGCGATGCCGACGACCACTTGGGACCTGCTCGACCGGTGATGATGGTGATGGTGGTTGTTCTGCGTTCCCGAGACCAGAACGGGCCCGTTGAAGGTCCCCCCTTCGATCCCCCCGGCTGCCCGACGGTCCTGATCAGCCATCGGCCCCGGAGCCGAAGTGGTTGTTCTGCGTCCCCGAGACCAGAACCGGCCCGTTGAAGGTCCCACCGCTGATCTCGACCCGGGTGCCGGAGCGATCGGGGTCAGGCGACGCCGCGTCCCGCAGCAGGGCCTGCAACTCCGCGACAGCGTGCGCGTCCCCGGCAAGGAGCCGGGTCAGGCGCGAACGCCACTCCAGCGCAACAGCCTCCCGCACGTCCGGATCGCCCTGTCGCGCGGCCTCCAACAGCACCTCACGGGACGACTCCAACTCCGCCCGGACCGCCTCCACCCGCCCCTGCCGACGGAACAGCCCCGCCACACGGTCATGGAGCTGCTCCCACCCCTCCGTGACCATCAGCCCCACCAGCGTGGTCGCGCCGGAGGTCGCGAGCGCCATCAGTTCGGCTTCCATGGTGATCTCCCCCTTCCCCTTCAACCCTAGCGGTCACCTGTGACGCCGGAGGACTCACAGGCACTGCCGTGCAGGCAGTCGCGGCAGAGGCCGGTATCGCTCCTTCAGCCTGGCAAATCGCCAGAACACTCGGTCGTCGCCGAAATTCCAGGCGACCGGGGCGGCCTCGGCCGGCTCATCACGCGGCGGCTTCCACCACCAACGGACGAACTGGTGCCCGACCCGGACTTGGGCCTCCGCCAGCCCGCTCAGGCCGTCGCCAGCCAACTCGGAAAGCCCTTTTGAGTGCGGCGCAGCACCTCTTGGGCCTGAGGTCACGTTTCCGCGGCTCTTCGCTCGGACACAAGCCGCCCGGATCAGGTGCACCGGTCGGCCCACTGGCCGGTTCGGGTGCTGGTGTCAGCCCGGCCTTGATCCATTGCCGCTTGCACTGCGGCCCGCCGCCCTCAACGGCGGCCCTGGGGCGGCGAGGGTCACACACCGGCCCCGGCCTCACCGAGAACCGCCATGGGTGTGCACCGAGGACCTCGGTGAGGCCCGCCTGGGCCGAGGAGAGCATGAGCCTGGAGCTGCGGCACAACACCGGTGACGTCGTGTTCAGGGCCTGCGAGAACACCCTGGCGGGCGAGCAGTTCAAGACGGGAAGTACGCGTCCACCCCAAGGACCCCCGGAACAAGATCACGCACATGGAGCTGATCGCCATCGACGGGAAGGCATCCGCATACCCCGGGGCACTGACCCAAGGGATTGCGCCGATTGCCCACGGGGCGGAAACCGCTCAATCCGCAGACGCGCTGCTCAGCCCCGCCGAACGTCAGCATCACGTTCACATAACGTTCCCATGCGGGTGAACATCGGCGCGTAGCCACCGTCATCCGACGGTCATTCGCCTACAGTGCTCGCAGGCGATTTTGGCGTGTCCGCAGGTCAGTGACCCACACCGCCCGACTGCGCATCAGATCATAGGTGGGGCGGGTGGGACTCGAACCCACGACCAAGGGATTATGAGTCCCCTGCTCTAACCGGCTGAGCTACCGCCCCGGTTCGCCGCGCGCGCCGGTCGTCGGCCGCGGCAGCAGCAGACGGCCCCGCGAGGCCGTCCCGGGCAGCATAGCCGGTCGATCACCCGTGGTGCGCGCCGGGGGCGCAGGTGGGTACGCGACGGCGTGCGCCGCCCCGGGCGGCGGAGCCCGGGTGGCGGCGGTGGGCTCCGGCAGGGCAGCCTGGGCTGATGACGAAGCGTGGGGCGGGAGCGGCGGCCGGGGCACTGGTGCTGGCGCTCGCGGCGGCGGGGTGCACCACCGCCGCACGGCCCGGCAGTGTCGCCCCGACGGTCACCTCGGCGCCGCCCACCGCCACCACCGCGAACGCCCACGGCTGGAACAAGCAGCGCTTCAGGGGGGCGATCGGCAGGCACACCGGGGTCACCCGGACCGCCAAGCCCACCGTGCTGAACGGACTGGTCGGCGCGGTGTTCACGCGCAACGCGAGCGGCGACCACTTCTGCACCGCGAGCGTGGTGGACAGCGCCGGCCTCAATCTGATCGTCACCGCCGCGCACTGCGTCTGGGACCCGAAGATCGGCCAGCGCAGCGACCTGGTCTTCGTCCCCGGCTACCGCAACGGCGACACCCCGAGCGGTGTCTGGCCGCTGCTGGCCGTCACCGTGGACGACGGCTGGAAGGACCACGCCGACCCGGACATGGACGTCGCCTTCGCCGTCGTGCAGGCCCAGAACGGGCAACAGGTCCAGCAGGTGCTCGGCGCCAACCACCTGGGCGTCAACCGCGGCTACCAGGTCCCGGTGCGGGTGACCGGCTACCCGGGCAGCAGCGACGTCCCGATCACCTGCGCCAACACCACCTCCGAGCAGAGCGCCACCCAACTGCGGATCGACTGCCCCGACTACACCGGCGGCACCAGCGGCAGCCCCTGGGTCACCGACTTCGACCCGGCCACCCGGACCGGCACCGTGGTCGGCGTGATCGGCGGCTACCAGGAGGGCGGGGACAGCCCGGACACCTCGTACAGCAGCTACTTCGGCGACCGGGTCCAGGCGCTCTACGACCGGGCCACCGGCTGAGCGGCCCGGGCAGGGTCCGCCGGACGGCGCCGGAGTCGGACACCCGGCATTGGCGCCGTCGGGCACGGCCTGGTAGATCTTCCTCTCGAACGGCGGAACGCACGGACCGGATGCCCGCCCCGAGGAACGAGACGGAGCCCCGATGGCCCCCGGCCCGGTACCGCCCGCGCGCGCGGCCGGAGCGACCGCACTGGCCGCCCTGCTGCTGGCCGCCGGCACCGCCTGCGGCGGTGGGCCGGACAAGGCGCCGAACGCCGAGGTCGCCCAGCAGAGCGCGACCCGGGACCGGATCGGCACCCTGTCCATCCACAACGCCCAGGGGCCCCGGACCTGCACCGCGAGCGTGGTGCGCAGCCCCGGACGCAACCTGCTGGTCACCGCCGCGCACTGCGTGCAGAACCAGCGGGTCGGGCTGCTGGACGGCCTGGTGTTCACCCCCGGCTACCGCAACGGGTACTCCCCGTACGGGACTTGGGAGGTGGACTCGATCATCGTCGACCCGCGCTGGGCCTCGGGCGACGACCCCGACTACGACGTGGCCTTCGTCACCGTCCACCCGGCCGACGGCCGGCAGATCGAGGACGCGGTCGGCGGCAACCCGATCGGCACCGGCAAGGGCGTCGGGCTGGCGGTCTCGGTGACCGGCTACCCCAACCAGAGCGACGAGCCGATCACCTGCTCGGTCCGGACCAGTGCGCAGAGCTCCACCCAGGAGCGCTTCGACTGCGGCGGCTACACCGACGGCACCAGCGGCAGCCCGTGGATGACCGGCGACGGCACGGTGGTAGGCGTGATCGGCGGCTACCAGGAGGGCGGGGACACCCCGGGCACCTCGTACAGCGTGGCCTTCGACCAGCGGGTCGCCGACCTCTACCGGCAGGCGACCGCCTGACCGTGCCCGTGCCGGAGGGGCCGGGTGACGCACGCGACACCGGCGCGGGCAACACGAAGGCCCCCCGGTCGACCGAGGGGCCTTCGCTCTGAGCAGTCACCGGGCGGACCCGGCGCAGCTCCCGCAATTGGACTCGAACCAATAACCTGCCGATTAACAGTCGGCTGCTCTGCCAATTGAGCTATGCGGGAACGCGGTACTCAACTTCCGTACCAGGTACGGGAATCGGGCTCCGAAGAGCGCTCCTCCCGAGCTCCCCCAATTGGACTCGAACCAATAACCTGCCGATTAACAGTCGGCTGCTCTGCCAATTGAGCTATGGGGGATCGGCTTCCGCTTCGGCTCCTGGTCTCCCGGGCTCCTCGGCGCTCGCTGCGGGACATACATTAGCGCACTCGGGGGGGTGGTCCGCCAATCGCTTTCCCCGGCCGCCCCGGGCCGCCGGTCCGGCGTGCCCCGCGCGCGCCCCCGACGGCACCCGGGGATGCTGGGGGACGCGGACGGTTCGCCGTCCCGAGCAACGGGTAGGGCAATGCGGCAGAAGGCCGCCAGGAGAGGGTGGGTCCGATCATGTGGAAGGTGTCGTTCGCCGTGGGTTTCGCGGCCGGCTACGTCCTCGGCTCGCGGGCCGGGCGCCAGCGCTACGAACAGATCGCCAAGGTCACCCGGCAGATCGCCCAGAACCCCGCCGTGCAGGGGGCGGCGGACCGGGCGCGGCAGCAGGCCGGCGCGGTGGCCGGGAAGGCCGCCTCCGCCGTCGCCGACCGGGTCGGGGACCGGCTGCCGAACGCGGTCACCGACCGGGTGCCGTACTTCAGCCGGTCCCGGGCGGAGGACGACGGCTGGGGCACCGTGCGGCCGTGACCGGGCGGTAGCGCCCCGGGGCCCGTCCCCCGGACGGGCCCCGGGCAAAGGGGATCCCAACCCGCGGTCCCGAACCGGCAACGGCTCACCCGGCCCGGACGCGTCCCGGGCCGGGCTGAGGCATGATCTCGACATGGCCATCGTCGCGGGGATAGACAGTTCCACCAACCGCACCCGGATCGTCGCGTGCGACGCGGACACCGGCGCCGTCCTCCGCTCCGGCAAGGCGCCCCACCCCGTCCCCGAGGACCTGGACCTGCGCCCCGGCGAGGCCGACCCGCAGGTCTGGCTGCACTCGCTCGGCGACGCCGCCGCCGACGGCCTGCTGGAGGGCGTCCGGGCGATCGGCGTCAGCGCCCAGCAGCACGGCATGATCGGCCTGGACGCGGGCGGGGTGCTGGTCCGGCCCGCGATGCTGTGGCACGACCCGCGCGCCGGCGGCGCCGCCGCCAAGCTGCTGGACGCCCTCGGCGGCCCGGCCGCCTGGACCGCCGCGATCGGCGCGGTGCCCGGCCCGACGTACACCATCGCCAAGCTGCGCTGGCTGGCCGAGTTCGAGCCCGCCAACGCCCGCCGGATCGCCGAGGTGCTGCTGCCGCACGACTGGCTGGTCTGGCAGTTGCTCGGCCACCCCAAGCGCCGCACCACCGACCGCGGCGACGCCTCCGGCACCGGCTACTGGTCCCCGATCACCGGCGAGTACCGACAGGATCTGGTCGAGCTGGCGCTCGGCCACGAACTGCGGCTGCCGGACGTACTCGGCCCCGCCGAACCCGCCGGACACACCCCCGAGGGCCTGCTGATCTCGGCCGGCACCGGCGACAACATGGCCGCCGCCCTGGGCCTGGGCCTCGGCCCGGGCGACGCGGTGGTCTCGCTCGGCAGCGCCGGCACCATCTTCGCGGTGCACGAGAAGGCCGTCGTGGACGCCTCCGGCCTGGTCTCCTCCTTCGCCGACGCCAGCGGCCGGCACCTGCCGATGGTCGCCACCCTCAACGCCGCCCAGGTGCTGCGCTCCACCGCCGCCATGCTGGGCCGGGACCTGGACGGGCTGAGCGACCTCGCCCTGCACTCCTCCCCCGGCGCCTACGGCCTGGTGCTGCTCCCCTACCTGGACGGCGAGCGCACCCCCGCGCTGCCGCACGCCGCCGGCACCCTGACCGGCCTGCGGGCCGAGGCGATGACCCCTCAGCACCTGGCCCGGGCCGCCGTCGAGGGCATGCTGTGCAACATCGCGGACGCCCTGGACGTGCTGCGCGCCCAGGGCGTCGGGATCAGGCGGGTGTTCCTGCTCGGCACGGCCGGCCGGCTGCCCGTCGTGCGGCACGTCGCCCCGATGCTCTTCGGCGTCCCGGTCGTGGTGCCGCCGCCGGGCGCGCACGCCGCCCGCGGCGCCGCCCGGCAGGCCGCCTGGGCGCTGGCCGGCACCCCCGAGCCGCCGGAGTGGACGCTGCCGGACGCCGAGACGATCGCGCCCGAGGGCGAGCAGGACCTGGCGATCGGCTCGGCGGTGCGCCGGCAGTACCGCGCGGCCCGGGACCAGATCCACCCGGAGGCCGCCTCCGCGTAGGCCCCTCCGGGTGGAGGCGGCAGTGGCCGAAGTGCGCCGACGAAGATGCGTCATCCGGCGCCCGATGGCAGCGTGGGTCGCGACACGGCCACCGAGGCGGAAGGGCGGCAGGATCCCATGGCCCTGCACAAGGGAACCGGCGGCGACCGCCGGCTGAGCGTCAGTCCGTTTCTCGGCATCGCCGACCCACTGGGCTCGATGGAGCTGGCGCCTCCGGTGCACCGGCTCGGCGAGGGCCCGGTCACGGCCGACACCGCATACCAGCTGGTCCACGACGAGCTGATGCTGGACGGCAGCGCCAAGCTCAACCTCGCGACCTTCGTCACCACCTCGATGGAGGTGCAGGCCACCCGGCTGATGACCGAGTGCCTGGACAAGAACATGATCGACAAGGACGAGTACCCGCAGACCGCCGAACTGGAGCGGCGCTGCGTGGCCATCCTCGCCGACCTCTGGCACGCCCCCGACCCGGACGCCGCGGTCGGCTGCTCCACCACCGGCTCCAGCGAGGCCTGCATGCTGGCCGGCATGGCGCTCAAGCGCCGCTGGATGCGCCGCAACGCCGAGCGCTACGCGGCCGGGGCCCGGCCCAACCTGGTGATGGGCGTCAACGTACAGGTGTGCTGGGAGAAGTTCTGCACCTTCTGGGAGATCGAGGCCCGCACCGCGCCGATGGAGGGCGAGCGCTTCCACCTCGGCCCCGAGCAGGCGGTCGCCCTGTGCGACGAGAACACCATCGGCGTGGTCGGCGTCCTCGGCTCCACCTTCGACGGGTCCTACGAGCCGATCGCGGAGATCTGCGCGGCCCTGGACGAACTCCAGCGGCGCACCGGCCTGGACGTCCCGGTGCACGTGGACGGCGCCTCCGGCGGCATGGTGGCGCCCTTCCTCGACCCGGAGCTGGTCTGGGACTTCCGGCTCCCCCGGGTGCAGTCGATCAACACCTCCGGCCACAAGTACGGCCTGGTCTACCCGGGCGTCGGCTGGGCGCTCTGGCGGGACAAGGAGGCACTGCCGGAGGAGCTGGTCTTCCGGGTCAACTACCTGGGCGGCGACATGCCGACCTTCGCGCTCAACTTCTCCCGGCCCGGCGCGCAGGTCGCGGCCCAGTACTACGTCTTCCTGCGGCTCGGCTGGGCCGGCTTCCGGGCCGTCCAGGGGGCCTGCCGGGAGGTCGCCACCTACCTGGCCGGGGAGATCGGGAAACTGGGCTGCTTCCGGCTGCTGACCAGCGGCGACCAACTCCCGGTGTTCGCCTTCACCACCACCGAGGACGTGACCTTCGACGTGTTCGACGTCTCGCGGCGACTGCGCGAGCGCGGCTGGCAGGTGCCCGCGTACACCTTCCCGGCGGACCGGG
This sequence comes from Kitasatospora sp. NPDC023176, assembly GCF_055560495.1. Taxonomy (NCBI): domain Bacteria; kingdom Bacillati; phylum Actinomycetota; class Actinomycetes; order Kitasatosporales; family Streptomycetaceae; genus Kitasatospora; species Kitasatospora sp. NPDC023176. Next base: position 183,415 of record NZ_JBVHIP010000004.1, read on the forward strand.
AGGACCTGTCGGTGCTCCGGGTGGTCTGCCGCAACGGCTTCTCCCGGGACCTCGCCGACCTGCTGCTGGCCGACCTCAACCGGCTGCTGCCGGAGCTGCGGCGCCAGCCCGTACCGCTGCGGGAACTGGGGGTGCCGGTCCGCACGGGGTTCCACCACTAGGCCCCGTCCACCGGCCGCGGGTGCCGCGGCCCGGAAGAGCCACGGCGGGAGGGCGCAGGGATAGCGCCCTCCCGCCGGGTGGTCCCGGTCGGTCGGGGCAGCCTCCCCCCGCGAGGCTGCCCCGACCGGTGGGGGTATCCGGGACGCCGGTCGGGCCGAACACGGCCGACCGGCCGTGGCCCGAACGAAGCGGCCGGGGCGGTGGAAACGCGCCGGCGAGGAGAACTCTGCACGAAGAACACATGACTGTTCGAGGGTTCCAGGGGGTTGTGAGACACTTCCGTCCGTCTCAACGCCATGACCTGGGGTTTGAGACGCCGGGCCACTGAGGTTGGAGATGACGCCGAGCGGCCGGACCGGGCGCGCACCTCCTGCCCGTCCACCGTTGTCCCCTCTCACGACCCATGGAGGACCGCATTGGCTTCCGCCTGGAAGGACCTGCCCGAGGAACTGTCCGAGCCCGCCCGGCTGCTGGCCGAGGAGCTCCGGACGATCAAGGACTCCGCCGGGCTCTCGCTGTCCGAGCTGGCCGCCCGGACCCACTACAGCCGGGCCTCCTGGGATCGCTGGCTGAACGGCAAGCGGGTGGTCACCGCGCAGGCGCTGGAGGCGCTGATCGGGGCGGTGGACTGCGACCCGGCCGCGCTGCGCCGGCTGTGGCGGCGGGTCGTGGAGCCCGCTGCCGACCAGCCCCCGGCCGACCAGTCGGTGGACGACCAGTCGGTGGACGAGCAGCCGGTGGCCGGGGAGCCGGACCAGCCGGCCGACCAGCTGGTGGCCGGACCGACGGACGGGCAGCCGACGGACGGGCAGCCGGCGGACGAGGAGTCGGCGCCGCCCGCCGAGCAGCCCGCCGCCGAACCCGCCGGCCCCTGGTGGCGGCGTCCGGCGGCGCTGGTCTCCGGCGCGACCGTACTGGCGCTGCTGCTACTGGTCGGTCTGCGGGTCAGCCGGCACGACGGCCAGGCCTCGGCCGCCGACGGGCCGGCCCCGACCGCGTCGGCCGGCGCCAAGCCCGCGTCCGACTCCGCCTGCCGGGCCCTCGGCTGCGCCCACAAGGACCCCAAGAACACCGGCTGCGGCAAGGACGCCCGCACCCTGCGGACCCAGGCGGTCGGCAAGGTCGTCGTCTACCTCCGGTACAGCCGGACCTGCCAGGCCGCCTGGGCGGCGATCACCGAGGGCGAGCCCAAGGACTACGCGGTGATCACCGACAGCACCGGGGACAGCGAGACCGCGATGATCCACTGGGGCTACGACAACTACTCGCAGATGCTGAACGCGGCGGACCCGTCGATCGGCTTCCAGGTCTGCGGCTTCCAGCCGGCCGAGCACAACTGCACCACGACCCTCGCCGACCTGGCCACGGTGGTGGACTCCACCCCGATCCCGATCGGCCCCGCCTCGCCGCCCCCGGGCACCGGGGCCGCGGCGGCGACGCCGAGCGACTCGGCCTCCGCCCAGACCGGCCCGGTACAGCCCGGCCCGGCCCAGGCAGCGGCGACCGACCAGGCGTCGCCGAGCCCGTCCGCGCCCTGAAACACGACTAGTCGAGGTAGCCGCGCAGCTGCGCGGCGTAGGCGTGGTCGCGGAGCTTGACCAGGGTCTTGGACTCGATCTGGCGGATCCGCTCCCTGGTCACGCCGAACACCGTGCCGATCTCCTCCAGCGTGCGCGGGCGCCCGTCGTCCAGCCCGTAGCGGAGCTGGACGACCTGGCGCTCCCGCTCGCCGAGGGTCGCCAGCACCGCGTCCAGGTGCTGGCGCAGCAGCAGGAAGGTCGCGGACTCGGCGGGCGAGGCCGCGTCGGCGTCCTCGATCAGGTCGCCGAGCGCGACGTCGTCCTCCTCGCCGACCGGGGTGTGCAGCGAGATCGGCTCCTGGGCCAGCCGGAGGAGTTCGCGCACCCGCGCCTCGGTGAGTTCCAGGGCGGCGGCGATGTCGGCCGGGGTCGGCTCCAGGCCGCGCTCCTGCAGCAGGGCGCGCTGTACCCGGACCACCCGGTTGATCAGCTCCACCACGTGCACCGGCACCCGGATCGTCCGGGCCTGGTCGGCCAGCGCCCGGCTCATCGCCTGCCGGATCCACCAGGTCGCGTAGGTGGAGAACTTGTAGCCGCGGGCGTAGTCGAACTTCTCCACGGCCCGGATCAGGCCGAGGTTGCCCTCCTGGATCAGGTCCAGCAGGGTCAGCCCGCGGCCGACGTAGCGCTTGGCGACGGACACCACCAGACGCAGGTTGGCCTCGATCACCCGGCGCTTGGCGATCCGGCCGGCGACCACCAGGGAGTCCAGTTCGCGGGCCAGCGGGTCGGGCGGCGGCGGGTCCCCGTTCAGCCGCTCCTCGGCGAACAGGCCGGCCTCGATCCGGCGGGCCAGCTCGACCTCCTCGGCGGCGGTGAGGAGTCGGATCCGGCCGATTTCGCGCAGGTACTGGCGCAGCAGGTCGGGGGCCGGGGCGGCGCTCTCGAAGCGCTCGGGCGGTCCGTCGTCGGGATCCGGCTCGGCCCGCGCGGCCGGGTCCGGGCCGTCGGGGTCCTGGTCCGGGCCGTCGGGGTGGCCCTCCGGCAGTTCCCGGGCGGCGGGCACCCGTTCGCCGCCCGGGGGCGCGGCCCCGGCCCGGCCGTGGTCCGTCTCCTGCTCCCCGTCCGGCGCTCCGGCGGGCTGGGCTCGTCTGGTGGCGGTCGTCGCTGCGGCAAGGCCTCGGTCCACGGGCATCCCTCGGGGCGGGCGCGACTCTGGCGGACCCGCGCTGTACGGAGGTGGGACGTCCTCCAGTGTGGGGTACGCCACGCTCCGTGGCCGAGACTCGTGCGCCGACTTTCTGCGCGGGACCTCTGCGGCTTCCGGGGCTCGCCGGGCCTACAGAGCCGCCGCGCCCAGGCTGCGGAGCTGCTGCCCGTACTGCTGGAGCTGCCAGAGCTCGGTCTGCACCGCGTGCAGCTGCTCGGCGTCCGCCCGGTGGCCCAGCCGCTGGAGGTAGCCGCGGACCTCGGCGATCCGGCGGTCGACGGCCAGCAGGCGCAGCTTGACCAGGAACTCGCCGGCGTAGATCGCGTCCACCTTGCGGAGCGAGCGCACCGGTTCGACGGTCAGCTCGGTCACCAGCGAGCGCACTTGGTCGTCCGGGGCCGCCTCGCGCACCGCGCTGGTGAAGTCGGGCGCGGTCGCCCCGAACGCGGCGCCGCCGGCCTTGGCGACGGCCTGCCGGACGGCAGTGTACGGCGGGGTCGGGAACTCGTCGTCGCCGTAGTGGTCGAAGGCCGGGCTGACCAGGTCCGGGTACTGGAGCGCCAGCTTGAGCAGCTCGCGTTCGACGAACTGGGCCGGGTCGCGCGGGTTGAGCCGGAAGGTCGGCTGGGCGGGGCGCGGCGCCGTGACGGGCTGCTCGGTGCGGCGCTGCTGGCCGTTGCCGCGGGGGTTCTGCTGCTTCTCCCGCTCCCAGCGGGACAGCTGGGAGATCCGGCGGACCACGAACTGCTCGTCGCCGGGGTTCACCCCGAGCATGCCGGCCAGGCGGATCGCGTAGCCGTGCCGGATCGACGGGTCCTTGATCTTGGCGACGATCAGGGCCGCCTCCTCCATCGCGGCGGCCTGCCCCTCGGGCGTCTCGACCCGGTGCTTCGACACCGCCGTGTTCAGCGCGAACTCGAACAGCGGGACGGGGTGGTCGATCAGCTGCCGGACCGCGTCGTCGCCCTGGGCCAGGCGCAGCTCGCAGGGGTCCATGCCGCCGGGGCTGACCGCGATGGAGGTCTTGGCGGCGAACTTCTGGTCGTCCTCGAAGGCGCGCAGGGCGGCCTTCTGGCCGGCCGCGTCGCCGTCGAAGGTGAAGACCGTCTCGCCGCGGTACTGCGAGGTGTCCATCAGCAGCCGACGGATGATCTTGATGTGGTCCTCGGCGAAGGCGGTGCCGCAGGTCGCCACCGCCGAGGTGACCCCGGCCAGGTGGCAGGCCATCACGTCGGTGTAGCCCTCGACCACCACCGCCCGACCCGACTTGGCGATCTCCTTCTTCGCCAGGTCGATGCCGTACAGCACGTGGGACTTCTTGTAGATCGGCGTCTCGGGGGTGTTCAGGTACTTCGGCCCGTTGTCGTCCTCGCGCAGCCGGCGGGCGCCGAACCCGACCACCTCGCCCGCGATGTCCCGGATCGGCCACACCAGCCGGCCCCGGAAGCGGTCGATCAGCCCGCCGCGCTGGCCCTGCGAGGCCAGGCCGCCCTGGAGGATCTCCTTGTCGGTGAAGCCCTTGCCGCGCAGGTAGCGGACCAGGTGCTCCCACCCGACGGGGGCGTAGCCGACGCCGAAGGTCTTGGCCGCCTCCTCGTCGAAGCCGCGCTCGGCCAGGAAGCGGCGGCCGATCTCGGCCTCCGGCGAGGCCAGCTGCTCCCGGTACCAGGCGGCGGCCACCTTGTGCGCCTCGACCAGCCGGGTGCGCTCGCCCTGCTGGTGGCGGGGGCTGTAGCCGCCCTCCTCGTAGCGCAGGGTGATGCCGGCCTGGGCGGCCATCCGCTCGACGGCCTCGGCGAAGGTGAAGTGCTCGATCTTCATCAGGAAGGCGATGGTGTCGCCGTTCTCCTGGCAGCCGAAGCAGTGGAAGACGCCCTTGGCGGGATTGACGTAGAAGGAGGCGGACTTCTCGTCGTGGAAGGGGCAGACGCCCTTGTACTCGCCACCGCCACCATTGGTCAGCTGTACGTAGTCGCCGACCACCGCGTCGATCGGCAGTGCGCTGCGCACCGCCTGTACGTCTTCGTCCCTGATCCGCCCGGCCACCCCGGAAGTCTACTGGGGCGGCCGGGGTTTCCGACCGGGAGTCGGGCCCGTCTCCCGCCTACGCCCAGGAGGCGCCGACGAGTCTGGCGTGCAGGGCCAGGGCCGAGGCGTCCGTGAGGGTGGCGATCTGGTCGATGACGGTGCGCAGGGCCGCGCGGTCGTCCTCGGCCTCGTGGTACATCGCGGCGAAGACCGGGTCCAGGCCCTCCGGGGCGCGCTGGTTCAGCACGTACGCCAGCTCGGCGATCACGATCCGCTGGCGGGCCCGCAGCTGGGCCTGCTCGTCGCGCATCATCACGTAGAGGACGGCGACCGCCTTGAGCACCGCGACCTCCAGCCGGACGTCCCGCGGCACCACCAGCTCGGCGGTGTAGCGGGTGAGCCGGCCCGGCCCGTAGCGGGCCCGGGTGGCCTGTTCGGCGGCCAGGCAGAAACGGCCGATCAGCTGGCTGGTGAAGTCCTTGAGCCCGGCCCGGGCACGCGCGGTGCCGTCGTAGCCCCGCGGCCAGAAGTCCTGGGCGAGCAGCCGGTCCAGCGCGGCGGAGAGCTCCTCCGGCTCGGCGTCGGGGGCGTAGCGCTCGGCGACCTTGAACAGGTCGGCGCGCTCGCCGGGGGCGCGCAGGGCGGCCGGGTCGATGTGGCCGGCCTGGAGGCCGTCCTCGACGTCGTGGGTGGAGTAGGCCACGTCGTCGGACCAGTCCATGACGGTGGCCTCGAAGCACTTGCGCCCGGCCGGGGAGCCGGCCCGCAGCCAGCGGAAGACCGGCAGGTCGTCGGCGTAGACGCCGTACTTGGGCGAGTCCGGGTCGGTGGGGTGGGCGCCCTTGCTCCACGGGTACTTGGTGGCGGCGTCCAGGGCGGCCCGGCTCAGGTTGAGGCCGACGCTGCGGCCCGGCCAGGGGGCGAGCCGGGCGGCGGGCTGGTCCTCCAGGGGCGCGAAGCGCTTGGGTTCGAGCCGGGTGAGGATGCGCAGTGACTGGGCGTTGCCCTCGAAGCCGCCGCAGGCCTCGGCGGCCTGGTCGAGGGCCTCCTCGCCGGTGTGGCCGAAGGGCGGGTGGCCGATGTCGTGGGCCAGGCAGCCGGCCTCCACGAGGTCCGGGTCGCAGCCGAGGGCCGCGCCCAGTTCCCGCCCGACCTGGGCGCATTCGAGCGAGTGGGTGAGCCGGGTGCGCGGGAAGTCGCTGCGCATGGGGGCGACCACCTGGGTGGTGCCGGCCAGTCGGCGCAGTGCGGCGGAGTGCAGCACCCGGGCACGGTCGCGTTGGAAGGCGGTGCGGCCGGGACGCTTGTCCGGTTCGGGGACCCAGCGGGCCTCGGCGGCGTGGTCGTACGGGATCGGGGCGGCGAGGCGGTGCGTGGTGTCATCCATATGGGTCTCACGGTACGCCGCGGCGCCGACACGCGGGGTGTGCCGCGCACGAAGTGGTGTGAGCCGGGGCGTGAACCGTGGGAGGCGCGCCGGTGTCCGCCCCGACGAATCGACCGGACCCGAACGGTCCAGTCGCCGGGCCGCCCGCGAAGGCGCCCGCGGAGCCCGCGCGGGGCCGGGTCAGCCCCCGACGGCCTTCAGCACGACGGCGGCCACCCCCTCCTCCCCCTTCGCGTTGGGGTGGACCGGGGTGAGCCCGTGGGCCGGGAAGGGCGGCTCGATCCAGCGGGCGTCCTCTCCCGCGCACATGTCGTGCCCGGCCGAGGGCCCGGCGGTGTCGACGAACACCGCCCCGGCGGCCTCCGCGCGCTGCTTGAGCATCCCGTTGAGCTGCCGCTCCTTCTCGGCGAGGAAGCCGAGGTCCGCCGCCGCGAACGTGGTGCCCAGCACCGGCACGCAAGCGGCCGGGTCGGCCGGGAGCAGCGCCGGGTAGCCGACCACGTACACCCGGGCCTGCGGAGAGCGGCGGCCGATCTCCCGCAGGGTCTCGGCGACCTTCTCGCCGGCCGCGTCCACCTTGGCCCGCACCTCGTCGGTGCCGCCGGAGGCGTAGTGGTCCCGGCAGGGCGCCGCCGAGCCGTTCTCGCCGACCAGGTCCTTCACCGCGCCCACCAGGGTGTCCCTGGCGCACTCGGTGACGACCTGCATGAAGCCGGCGTCGTTGCCGCCGATGCCCAGGGTGACCAGCCGGGTGGCCGGGGTCAGGGCGTCCAGCTGGGCCGGGTTGGCGCCGTCGTCGGTCTTCTGCGGGGCCTTCAGGTCGCCGGTGCGGGCGCCGCTGCAGCTGACGTCCCGGAACCGGTCCGGCGCCAGGGCGAGCGCCTTCGCCAGCAGGGAGGGGTAGTTGACCCCGGAGCGGGCGCAGCCGCCCGGCTCGCCGACCTGCGGGGCGATCCGGGGCCCGGCGGTGTAGGAGTCGCCGAGCGCCACGTACGGGCCGCTCGGCGGCGGGGTGGGGGTCGGCGTCGGGCTCGCGGCAGCCGGGGCGCGGCCGGGCACGGCGCCCGCGAAGCCGCGGTCCGAACCGTCCGGGCCGTCCGAACCGCCTCCGCCGCCGCATCCGGTCAGTCCTGCCAGGAGCAGGGCGGCGAGCCCGGCCGTCGCGGCGGCCGTCGGGCGTGTGGTCCTCGGCATGGCATCCCCCCGGGGTGCGGGTCACGGGCAGCTCCGTACGGGGCGACCCGTCCCCCGGGCGCCTCAGACTGCAACGTACGGGCGGCGCCGATGACTCCCGGCTCGGGCGGCCCGCTCGGCCGTACCGGCTACTCCGCGTCGCGCTCGTGCTCGGCCAGGAACTGCTCGAAGCGCCGCCCCAGCTCGTCCGCCGAGGGCAGGTCGACCGGCTCGGCCAGCAGGCTCTCCCGGCCCTCGGCGCCCGCCACCGCGTCGTACTGGCCCTCCATGCCGCGGATCGCCGAGCGCAACTCGCCGTCCCCCTGGGCCAACTGCTCCTCGATGTCGGCGTACACCTCGCCCACCCGCTCGCGCAGCTTGGTGCCGGGCAGCACCAGGCCGGTGGCCGACTGCACCGCCTCCAGGATCAGCACGGCGGCCGCCGGGTAGGCCGAACGGGCCACGTAGTGCGGGACGTGCGCGGCGAAGCCCAGCACGTCGTGCCCGGACTCGGCCAGCCGGTACTCCAGCAGCGCCTGGGCGCTGCCCGGGACCTGCGCCTGCTCGAACCACTGCGGGTAGCCCGGCGCGAGGTCCAGCCGGTTGCCGTGCGGCGTCAGGCCGACCGGGCGGGTGTGCGGCACGCCCATCGGGATGCCGTGGAAGTCCAGGCTGAGCCGGACCTCGAAGCGCTCCACCAGCGCGCGGACGGCGCGCGCGAAACGCTCCCACTCCACGTCCGGCTCCGGGCCGGTGAGCAGCAGGAACGGGGCGCCGGCGGCGTCCCGGACCAGCTGCAGCAGGATCTCCGGCGGGTCGTAGGACGACCAGTGGTCGTGGTCGAAGACCATCGCGGGGCGGCGGGCCCGGTAGTCGACCAGGCGGTCGTGGTCGAAACGGGCCACCACCTGGGGCGAGCCCGTCTCCAGCAGGTGGGCCACCACCTGGCCACCGGCCTCGCCGGCGTCCATGAAGCCCTCGAAGTGCTGGAGCAGCACCAGGCCGGCGCCGGTGTCACGCAGCTCCGCGTTGGCCGCGGCCACCGCGGCCACGCCCCGCTCATCCAGCTCGTACAGCGCCTGGAAGTCTCGCACCGCGCACCCAACCCCGTTCTCTGCTCGTCCCGACCCGACCGGCCTCTCGTCCTGTCCAGCGTGCCGGGCCGCGCCGGAATTCCCGTTCCGGCCGACCACCCGGCGGAGGACCCGGCCCGCGACACGGCCGGAGGCCGTCCCGAACCGCTCCGGACCATGATCGCACCCGACCGGAAAACCCCTGGTCACGGGGGTTCAACAGCCCCGCCCGGGGCGCGCGGTGGCGGCCCGCGCCGCCATTGGCGCGCCGCGAAGTGACGCACCGCGTTCTGGCGGGTATCGTCCTCTCGCTGCCTCGCATCGTCGCGTCGTCGTCACGTCGTCCGTAACGCCGTCGACCACGACCCGGATCGCTGCTCGGGCAGACACCCACGACGCATCTTGCCTTCACCTGGCCGCCTGCTTCCCTTCGCGCACTCGTTTCCTCTTCGGCCATTTCGCGGACGCACACTGTCCCTTCGCTCTCCCCGCCGGACCGGTCCGAGGACCCGTGTCCGTTCCGGCACCCCGCGCCGCCCGTTCCGGGCCGCCGCCCCCGCCCCGCCCGACCGGAATCCTCCGGCGCGCACGGGTACCCGGAGGCGGAACCGGACCGGGGCGAACCAGTCCCCCGCAGCCCGCGCCGCACCCCGGCGCGGACTACGCCCTACGACCGATGAAGGACAGAGGGTTCCGTGCCAGCATCTGTCATCCTCACCGGCCGCACCGTGCGGCTGGAGCCCCTCGCCGCACACCATGCCGAGGCCATCGCCGCGGCCGGCGCCGAGGACCGTACGACCTACGCCTTCACCCCCGTCCCGCACGGTCTGGAAGCGGCCCGCGACTACATCGCGCGCGCCCTCGCCGACCAGGCCGCGGGCCGGTCGGTGCCGTTCGCGACGGTGAACGTCGCCGACGGCCGGGTGGTCGGCTCCACCCGGTTCCTGGAACTCGACTACTGGCAGGGCCCGCTGGTGTGGCCGCCGGTGCCCGGCGTGCCGTTCGGCGATCCGGCGACGGCCGTCCCGGACGCCGCCGAGATCGGCAACACCTGGCTCTCCCCGCGCGCCCAGGGCACCGGCATCAACACCGAGGCCAAGCTGCTGATGCTCCGGCACGCCTTCGAGATCTGGGGCGTGCAGCGGATCTCGCTGCGCGCGGACGCCCGCAACCTGCGCTCCCGGGCCGCGATCGAGCGGCTCGGCGCGACCTCCGAGGGCGTCCGCCGGGCGCACTCGCGCGGGCTGGACGGAGTGGTGCGCTCGACCGCGTTCTACTCGATCCTGGACTCCGAGTGGCCGGCCGTCCGGGACATCATCGAGCTGCGGATCGCCGCCGCCACCTCGCCGAGCGCCCCGGATCCGGCGATCAACCAGGAGTGCCTTAGACAGGGCGGCAGCGGCGCCGGGCAGCTGATGATCACCGCCTGAGGGGTCACCTCGGGCCGTAACCCCCGACGGCCACCCCGAGAACGGGCTCCAGCCACTGCGGATCGGGCCTCGGGCGCTCGCGGTGGGTCTCCGCGAGCCCGGACACCGGCCGCCAGCCGCCCCTCACCCGGGCGACCCGGATGCTCCAGACCTCGCAGCCGGTCCAGCTGCGATGCAGGTGCAGCACGCCCTCGGAGGTGTAGGACACCCAGCTGTCCTCCATCTCGCGGGGGCGCAGTCCGGAGCGGATCAGCTGCCACTGCCCGTCGGTCCAGAACAGGTCCGGTACCGGGCAGGCGCGGGGCCGCAGCATCGGCTTGAGCCGGTCCGCCGCCCACTCGGGATCGGGCGGCACGCTGCCCGGCTCGGGGAACGCCCAGCCGGGCAGCGGTTCACGGGTGGCCATCCAGGTGGCGGGGATGCCCTCGGTGCCGGTGTGCGCGGCCACCACCGCGCCGGTGATCGCGGCCACGGTGTCCATGTCGCCGCCGGCCGCGATCGCCTCCCACACGGCGGCCCGGTAGTCGGTGAGGTTCCGGGCGGCGCACCACAGGGCGTACGGGACGGTGTCGGCGGCCGAGGTCCGGCTGCCGTTGCCGAGCAGCCGGGCGACGGCCCGCGCATCCGGTTCGGCGAGCAGCCGGACGGCGTCGGCGACGGCCTCGCGCACCACCCCGTTCGGGGTGTACTCGACCACCGCTCCCAGGAAGGCCGCCGGCGCCATCGGTTCGGTCCGGGCCCGGACCGCGTACGCGGCGGCCACCGCGACCGCGATCGCGCCGTCCACCGCCTGCGGGTGGGTGTGGGTGATCACCGCCGTGCGGGCGGCCAGCCGGACGGCCTCGTCCAGGTCCCGCGCGTACGCCGCCCCCAGTGGAGCGACCCGCATCGCGGCGCCGTTGCCGTACGAGCCCTGGCCGTCGAAGAGTTCGGCGCCCAGCGCCCTGGCGTCGCCGCCCTCGCGGACCAGTCGGAGCAGCCGGTTGGCGGCCGGGCCGTAGCCGCGGTCGAAGTCGTGCCGGAGGGCGAAGGCGTGGGTGAGGTCGAAGGTGTCGATCGTGCCGCGTTCGCGCTGGGCGGCGTACACCGAGCAGGCCATCTCGGTGTCGTCGGTCCACGGCCAGGGGCCGGACGGTTCGGCGCGGGAGGCGTGGTGGGCCCGGGCGGTTTCCGGGACGAAGAACTGGGCGCCGAGGGCGTCACCGACGGAGAGGCCGTTGAGCGCGTCGAGCGCGGGGCCGTTGGGTTCGGTCATCATGTGCCACCCAGCACACCGGCTCGGCCGCCGCTTCGTCAACACCGTTGCGCGAAAGCCCCTGACGAGGGATGTTTCGCATACCTCCGATCCGGGCGGGCAGCACCCGGGCATGACCCGCGCGCATCCGCTCGACCCCGTCACCCTGCTCGGCGCCGACCAGCAGCACATCGCCACCCGGGCGCAGCTGCGCCGGCTCGGGGTGCCCTCCGGCACGATCGCCCACCGGCTGCGGCCGGGCGGGCCCTGGCAACAGGTGCTGCCGCGGGTGATCTGCCTGCAGAGCGGACGATTGACGGCCCATCAGAGACTGCGGGCGGCGCTGGCGTACGCGGGCCCGAAGGGCCGGCAGCCACAGCCCGGGGAGGTGCTGCTGACCGGGCTCGCGGTGCTGGCCGACGCCGGGCTGCCGAGCGCCGGGCACCCCGCCGACCTGGCCGGGGTCGATGTACTGATCCCCCATCAACGCCGCATTCGGGAGCGGGAATTCGTCCGGATCCACCGGGCTTCGGGGGTGATGCCGGGCGGTTTCGAGCGGGACGACGGCCTGTGGAGCGCCACCGTGGCGCGGGCGCTGGCGGACGTGACGCCGAGGGAGGCCGGTCAGCGCCGGTTCCGGGCGCTGTGCGCCGAGGCCGTACAGCGGCGGCACTGCGAACTCGGCGAACTGCTCGACCAGTTGCTCGCCAGGCCGGGGGCGCTGACGCTGCCGCAGGTGGCCCGGGTGGTGGAGGACCTGACCGCCGGGGTGCGGTCCGTGGTGGAGGGCGAGGCCCGCGAGGTGCTCGCCCACGCGGGCCTGCCGGAGCCGCTCTGGAACCCGGTGCTGTTCCTGGACGGCCGCTTCCTCGCGGTGCCGGACGCCTACTGGCCGCACGCCTGCGTGGCCCTGGAGATCGACTCGCGCGCCTACCACCTGAGCCCGGCCGACCACGAACGCGGCCTGGCCCGCGCCAACCGGCTCACCTCCGCCGGCCTGCCGGTGGTCCGCACCACACCCGTCCAACTGCGCCGCGACCCCGCCCCCGTCCTGCACCAGCTCACCGCCCTGGTCACCACCGGCCCGCACGGCCCCCACGGCCGGATCAGCTGGCGGCGGGCGCGGTGAACCCGTCGGCGGTCAGGAGTGCCGGGCGCCGGCGGCCTCGGCGGCGGCGACCAGGCGCTGGAGTTCGGCGAGGTGGGCGGCGAGGGCGGCGCGGCCCTCGCGGGTGGCGGCGAGCCAGGTGCGCGGGCGCTTGCCGACGTAGCCCTTCGTCACCGTCAGGTAGCCGGCCTCCTCCAGGGCGGTGGCGGCCTTGCTGAGGACGGAGTCGGAGACCTCGCAGTGGTCCCGGACGGCGGCGAACTCGGCCTCGCGGCAGGCGCCGAGGAAGGCGAGCACGGTGAGCCGGGTGGCGTGCTGGAGCAGCGGATCGAGGGCGGGGGGCATCAGCCGGTCTCCTGCATGCGCCGGACCCGGTGGTTGAGTCGGCTGGTGCCCGCCCAGAAGGTCAGGCCGGCCGCGAGCCCGGCGGCCCCGCCGATCCAGCGCGGACCGCCGCCGGACTGCCAGGCGATCAGCATCCCGGCCGCCGAGGCCGCGCAGACCGCGAGGACCGCCAGCGCGACCGGGCCGCCGACACCGGCCGGCATGCCCCGGCGGACGATGCCGTCGCTGCGCATGGCGATCCGGCCGAGGACACCGGTCAGGGCGGCGAACCCGCCCGCGAGCCCGCCGATCATGGCGAACTGCCGGGCCTCGATGACCTGACCGATCCCCAGGCCGTAAGCGGCGAAGGCGAAGGCGAAGGCCGGCCCGTACCAGCCGGGCATCTCGCCCGGCCGCCGCGCGGCCGCGGCGGCCCGGCCGGCCAGGCGCAGCGCCTCGGCGGCGGACGGCGGGGTCGGAACGGAGTCGCTCATGGTTTCCCCCTCGGAAAGTGACGGTGGCTCCACTGTGCCACTGTCTTTCCATATTGGAAAGTACTTTCCGTGAGCCGGCCGCGCGATGCGCGGCTCAGCAGCGCGGGTCGATCTCCTGGAAGGTCGCGTAGTGGTCCGGGGACCAGTACTGCTCGCCGGAGCCGCCGGTGACCACCCGTCGGGTGCCGCGGTCGTTGGAGCCCGGGGTGACCACGGTGAACTCGTGGTAGTAGCCGTTGCCCTTCTTCGGCAGCCGGCTCTCGCGGTTCTCGAACACGATGCCGTCCCGGTTGTACGGGTAGGGGCCGCCCTTGTCGATCAGACCGAGGGTGTCCTGGGCCTGGCTGGGGAGCTTGGTGCGGCAGACGTCGGCCAGCGCCGGGTCGGCGGGCACCCAGCCGCCGGACGGCGGGGACGACTTGGGGGCCGAGGGCTTGGGGGCCTGGGTGCCCGCGGTGGCGGTGGCGCTCGCGGCGGCCTTGGGGTGACTGCCGCCGCCCTTGCCGGCGAGCAGGTACCCGACTCCGGCGAGCACGGCCAGGATCAGGACGGCCACGACGACGAGCGGGCTCTTGCTTCTGGTCATGCCGTCCAGCTTGGCAGCCGGCGGCGTCCGGCTCGGCCAGTCACACACATGACGGACACCACACGCGCGTACGGCCGGGGGGGGACGGGCGCCCGTGTCCGTTGCCGCCCCGCCGGGGGGCGGTCGCCGGGTGTGCGGCGGCGCGGGCCGGGGTAGGCCCGCCCCCCGGGGCGGGGGGCGGGGGGGGGGGCCCGCGCGGGTGGA
>NZ_JBVHIP010000004.1:197357-385631 GCF_055560495.1 Kitasatospora sp. NPDC023176
GCGGCGCCCGGCTCGCCATTCCACAAACTTCCCGCACACCACCGGCGCGTCGGGCGGGGCGGGACGGTCGGGCTTTGTCCGTCCCCCCCCGGCCGTGTCACGTACGCCGGTTCTCCTGCGCCGAGCTCCGGTGTACGCCCTCCCGACGGGAGGGTGAGCGGTCAGTCGTACCCGCGCGTGAGTAGGGGATGCCTACCCTCTCAGCGCGAGTCGCTGCCCGCCGTCTCGATGGCGGCGCGGCCTGCCTCCAGGCGCGCCACCGGGATCCGGAAGGGGGAGCAGGAGACGTAGTCCAGCCCCACCTCGTGGAAGAAGTGGACCGACTCCGGGTCGCCGCCGTGCTCGCCGCAGACGCCGAGCTTGAGGTCGGGGCGGGTGGCCCGGCCGGCCTCGACGGCGTGCTTGACGAGCGAGCCGACGCCGTCGCGGTCGATGGTCTCGAACGGGGAGACCCCGAAGATGCCCTTCTCCAGGTAGGCGGTGAAGAACGAGGCCTCCACGTCGTCCCGGGAGAAGCCCCAGACCGTCTGGGTCAGGTCGTTGGTGCCGAAGGAGAAGAACTCGGCGGCCTCGGCGATCTGACCGGCGGTCACGGCGGCGCGCGGCAGCTCGATCATGGTGCCGAGCTTGATGTCCAGCGTGACACCGGTGGACTGGGCGACCTCGGCGAGCACCCGCTCGCACTCGTCGCGGACCAGCTCCAGCTCCTGGACGGTACCGACCAGCGGGATCATCACCTCGGGGCGCGGGTCCCCGCCGGCCAGCCTGCGCTCGGCGGCGGCCTCGGCGATCGCCCGGACCTGCATGCCGAACAGGCCGGGGATGACCAGGCCGAGGCGTACGCCGCGCAGGCCGAGCATCGGGTTCTGCTCGTGCAGCTTGTGCACCGCCTGGAGCAGGCGCAGGTCGTTCTCGTTCGGGTCCTTGCGGGCCTCGGCGAGGGCGACGCGCACCGACAGCTCGGTGATGTCGGGCAGGAACTCGTGCAGCGGCGGGTCGAGCAGGCGGACGGTGACGGGCAGCCCGTCCATCGCCTGGAAGAGCTCCAGGAAGTCGCCCTTCTGCAGCGGCAGCAGGGTGGAGAGGGCGAGCTCGCGGTCCTTGTCGTTGTCCGCGAGGATCAGGTGCTCGACCTCCTTGCGGCGCTCCTCACCGAGGAACATGTGCTCGGTGCGGCACAGACCGATGCCCTGGGCGCCGTAGCGGCGGGCGCGCGAGCCGTCCTCGGCGTTGTCGGCGTTGGCGCGCACGGCGAGCCGGCGGCGGCCGTCGGCGTGCGACATCAGCCGGTGGACGGCCTGGACCAGCCCGCCCTGGACGTCGGCGCCGGCGTGCAGGGTGCCCTCGAAGTACTCGACCACGGGGGACGGCAGGACGGGCACCTCGCCGAGGTACACCTTGCCGGAGGCACCGTCGATGGAGACCAGGTCGCCCTCGTGGAGCACCAGGCCGTCGGCGGTGGTGAACTTGCGGGCCTTGGTGTCGACCTCCAGCTCCTCGGCGCCGCAGACACAGGTCTTGCCCATGCCGCGGGCGACGACGGCGGCGTGCGAGGTCTTGCCGCCGCGCGAGGTGAGGATGCCCTCGGCGGCGATCATGCCGTCCAGGTCGTCCGGGTTGGTCTCGCGGCGGACCAGGATGACCTTCTCGCCGGAGCGGGACCACTTGACGGCGGTGTAGGAGTCGAAGACGACCTTGCCGATCGCGGCGCCGGGCGAGGCGGCCAGGCCCCAGGCGATCTGCTTGGACTCGGCGGTCGGGGCGAAGCGCGGGAACATCAGCTGCGCCAGCTGGCCGCCGGTGACGCGCATCAGGGCCTCGTCCAGGTCGATCAGGCCCTGGTCGACCAGCTGGACGGCGATCCGGAAGGCGGCAGCGGCGGTGCGCTTGCCGACCCGGGTCTGCAGCATCCAGAGCTTGCCGCGCTCGATGGTGAACTCGATGTCGCAGAGGTCGCGGTAGTGGTTCTCGAGCTTCTGCATGATCGCCATCAGCTCGTCGTACGACTTCTTGTCGAGCTTCTCCAGCTCGGACAGCTGCAGCGTGTTGCGGATGCCGGCGACGACGTCCTCGCCCTGGGCGTTGGACAGGTAGTCGCCGTAGACGCCCTGGGCGCCGGTGGAGGGGTCGCGGGTGAAGGCGACGCCGGTGCCGGAGTCCTCGCCGAGGTTGCCGAAGACCATGGTGCAGACGTTGACCGCGGTGCCCAGGTCGTTCGGGATGCGCTCCTGGCGGCGGTACAGCCGGGCGCGGTCGCCGTTCCAGGAGTGGAAGACGGCGTGGACGGCGAGGTCCATCTGCTCGCGCGGGTCCTGCGGGAAGGCCCGGCCGGTCTCGCGCTCGACGATGCCCTTGAACACCTCGACGAGGTCCCGGAGGTCGGAGGCGTCCAGGTCCAGGTCGTTGGCGGTGCCCTTGGCGTGCTTGGCCTCGTCCAGGGCCTCCTCGAACAGCTCGCCGTCGACGCCCAGCACGGTCTTGCCGAACATCTGGACCAGGCGGCGGTAGGAGTCCCAGGCGAAGCGCTCGTTGCCGGACTGGGCGACGAGGCCGACCACCGAGGCGTCGGAGAGGCCGATGTTCAGGACGGTGTCCATCATGCCGGGCATGGAGAACTTGGCGCCGGAACGGACGGAGACCAGGAGCGGGTTGTCGGCCTGGCCGAGCTTCTTGCCCATCTCCTGCTCGAGCGCGTCCAGGTGGGCGCTGATCTCCTCGTGCAGCGAGGAGGGCTCGCTACCGGTCTCCAGAAAGACCTTGCAGGCCTCGGTGGTGATGGTGAACCCCGGAGGGACGGGAAGGCCCAGGTTGGTCATCTCGGCCAGGTTCGCGCCCTTGCCGCCGAGAAGGTCCTTGAGGTCCTTGTTTCCTTCGGTGAAGGAGTAAACAAACTTCTGCTGGGACGGCACGGGTCGGTCTCCTCGTACGCGGTTGCCCTGACGCCGGAGAACATACCCATTTCGAAGGCACTTCTCTGCCCTGAATAGGCCACACGAGGCCGGTACCGAGGGGTAACCCGCTAGATCGAATGCGCATAAAGGCGTTCACCTCTGTTGGCGAAATCGTCCCCCTGACGCGAGCTTGCATTCAACTCTTGAACACAGCGAAACCGGAAGATCGCTCGATTCGGACGCTGGGTAGCGGCCGTGCGTCGGTCGCGTTGCCCCGGCTTGATTTCCTGCACCCGGATCGGCCGATCGGCGTCGAACCGGCTTCGGGAAGCGATCCACGGTCGACCTGTCCATTTCGTCCACTGACCGGGCGTCAGTCGCCACCGCGTGTGGCAAGCGTCACCAGCCCGTCTCGCGGCTCGAACGTAGGACGCCTGCGCCAATCGTCGCACTCCGTCCAGGAACGCGCTCGTTCCGTGATGTTCGGACGCCGAAAAGGAGCCCTCCTGTCCAGAATGGACAAGAGGGCTGGGACCGGGCGGCCAGCGGGCCGGAGGGGCCGACTTCGACGGATCGGCTAGATCATCCGCCGGAGGTGTCCGATTCGGCGTCCTCGCCCGGTCGGGCGCAGTCATACGGATCGTCCAACCAGCCCTCCGGCAGGACCACCCGGCCGTTGCCGCTGGTGCGCCCGCGCGGGCCGTCCGCGCCGATCGGCCAGGTCTGGGTCTGCTCCACCTGGGCGAGGGTTTCGGCCAGCCCGGCCAGCGAGGAGGAGTTCGCGAGCCTCACCCGCAGCTCGGAGCCGACCGAGAAGCCCTTGGTGTACCAGGCGACGTGCTTGCGGAAGTCGACCACGCCGCGCGCCTCGTCCCCCAGCCACTCTCCGAGCAGCTGGGCGTGGCGCACCATCGCCCGGGCCACGTAGCCGAAGTCCGGGCGGGCGTAGTCGACCTCGCCCTCGAAGATCGAGACCAGGTCCCGGAACAGCCACGGCCGGCCCAGGCAGCCGCGGCCCACCACGACGCCGTCGCAGCCGGTCTCGCGCATCATCCGCAGCGCGTCGTCGGCCGACCAGATGTCCCCGTTGCCCAGCACCGGCACGTGCGCCGGGACGGACTCGCGCAGCCGGGCGATCGCCGACCAGTCGGCCGTCCCGCCGTAGTGCTGGGCGGCGGTGCGCCCGTGCAGGGCGATCGCGGCCACGCCCTCCTCGGCGCCGATCCGGCCGGCGTCCAGGAAGGTGAGGTGGTCGTCGTCGATGCCCTTGCGCATCTTCATGGTCACCGGCAGGTCCCCGGCGTTGGCCACGGCCTCGCGCAGGATCTCCCGCAGCAGGTTGCGCTTGTACGGCAGCGCCGAGCCGCCGCCCTTGCGGGTCACCTTGGGGACGGGGCAGCCGAAGTTGAGGTCGATGTGGTCGGCCAGGCCCTCGTCCGCGATCATCCGGGCCGCCTTGCCGACGGTCACCGGGTCCACCCCGTACAGCTGGATCGAGCGCGGCTTCTCGCTCGGGTCGAACTTGATCAGCTGCATGGTCTTGGCGTTGCGCTCGACCAGCGCCCGGGTGGTGATCATCTCCGAGACGTACAGGCCCTTGCCGCCGCTCTGCTCGCGGCACAGGGTGCGGAACGGGGCGTTGGTGATCCCGGCCATCGGCGCCAGCACGACGGGCGGCCAGACCCGGATCGGGCCGATGTCCAGCGCCGCGAACTCGGTCTCGGACGCGGTGGGTGCGGGCGTGGCTGTCATGCGCGGCTGACCTCGGATAGGGGGACGGGACTCTCCATTGTCCCCCACCCGGATCACCCGCCCGGCCTACCGCCCGTCGGAGCGGTAGCCGATGTCCAACGAACCGGAGCCGACGTCCGCCTCCAGGGTGCTGGAGCTGGCCGCGTCGCCCAGGGCCGGGTCGATGCTGCTGCTGCCCGAGCCCGTCCCGCCGTTGATCCGGTAGCGGCTCCCCTTCGGCATCGACATCGTCACCGAGCCGGACCCGGTGCTCACCCTGACGTCCTGCGGCGCCGACCGGAAGGTCAGGTCCACCGCCCCGGAGGTGCTGGCCACGTCCGCCCGGGCCGAGGAGAGGTCCGTCCCCTGCGTCATCCCGGACGTGGTGCGCGCGCGGACCGGGCCGGACAGCCGGCGCAGGGTGATCGCGCCGGAGGTGCCGTCCAGCTGGACCTCACCGCTGAGGTCCGTCACCTCGACCGAGCCCGAGGTCACCGAACCGGACACCGCGGTGCCGGGCGGCACCTCCAGCTCGATCGAGGCACCGCAGTTGTAGAAGGGCAGCGAGCGCCGGCACGCCACGCCGACGGTCATCGTGTCGCCGACCACGTCGGCGCTCACCCGCGGCTCGGAGACCGTCCAGTCGAGGCTCTTGCGCACCACGACCCGGTCCGCCACCCCCGGCTTGATCCGCACCGACGCGCTGCTCGTGGCGAGCTGCAGCCGGTGGACGGAGGCGACGTAGGTCTGCTGCTCGCTGCGCGACTGCCGGGCCGCCAGGGCCAGGGTCTGCGCCGCTCCCATGACCACCACGAACACCACGGTGAGGACCCCGGTGAGCCGCCACGCCCTGGTGGCCCGCGCGCTCACGTGATCTCCAGGAAGCGCAGCACCGCCATCACCCGGCGGTGGCTGTCGTCGGCCGGCGGGAGGTCCAGCTTGGTGAAGATCGAGTTGATGTGCTTGGCCACCGCGCTGTCGCTGACCACCAGCGAGGCCGCGATCGCCGCGTTGGACCGGCCCTCCGCCATCAGCGAGAGCACGTCCCGCTCGCGCGGGGTCAGCTTCTCCAGCGGATCCCGGTGACGGCGCACCAGCAGCTGGGCCACCACCTCCGGGTCCAGCGCGGTGCCGCCCTCGGCCACCCGCTGCAGCGCGTCCACGAAGTCGTCCACATTGGCCACCCGCTGCTTCAGCAGGTAGCCGACCCCGCTGGTGTTGGTCGACAGCAGGTCCGCGGCGTAGCGCTCCTCCACGAACTGGGAGAGCAGCAGCACCGCGGTGTCCGGCCACTGCTGCCGGATCACCATCGCGGCCTTCACCCCCTCGTCGTGGAAGCCCGGGGGCATCCGGACGTCGGCGACGACCACCCCCGGGCGGTGCTCCTCGACGGCGGCCAGCAGCTCGACGGCGTCCCCGACGGCCGCCGCCACCTCGAAGCCCACCGCCTCCAGGACCTTGACCAGGCCGACCCTCAGCAGGACCGAGTCCTCGGCGATCACAGCACGCACGGCAACTCCACGGTGATGGTGGTGGGCCCCCCGAGGGGGCTGAGAACGGACAGCGTGCCGTCGACCGAGGCCGCGCGCTTGCGCAGACCGGTGAGCCCGGTGCCGCGCGAAGGGTCCGCGCCGCCCACGCCGTCGTCGCTGATGACCAGGCGCAGCAGGCCGCCGGCCGTCCGCACCGAGACGTCGACCTGCTGGGCCCGGGCGTGCTTGGCCACGTTGGTGAGCGCCTCGGAGACGGTGAAGTAGGCGACCGCCTCGACGGTCGGGGCGATCCGGTCGGACAGGTCGACGTCCAGGCGCACCGGCAGCGGGGCCCGGGCCGCGATGCCGGACAGCGCCGCGTCCAGACCGCGGTCCTCCAGGACCGCCGGATGCAGCCCGCGGACCAGGTCGCGCAGCTCGTCGATGGCCGCCTGGGCCTCCTCGTGCGCGGCGACGATCACCTGCATGGCGTCGGGCGGGCAGTCCTTGAGGGTGCGCCGGGCCAGACCCAGGTTCATCGCCAGGGAGGTGAGCCGCTGCTGGGCGCCGTCGTGCAGGTCCCGCTCGATCCGACGGCGCTCGGCGTCCACCGCGTCCACCAGGCCGGCCCGGGACTCGGCGATCTCCTCGACCCGCTGCTCCAGCTGCTCCGCCCGGTTCGGACCGAGCAGCAGCCGCGCCGCCCGCACCTCCAGCCAGGCGGTCAGCGTCGTCAGCCAGGGCGTCACCGCCAGCACCAGCACGCCGATCACCGTCAGCAGCACGTCCAGGCCGGCCAGCTCGGTGCGCAGCCCCACCTCGCGCGGCAGCAGCCAGACCCAGGCGTACAGGGTGGTCAGCACCAGGGCGACGCCCCAGAGGTAGACGGCGGCCAGCGCGCCGACCGCCAGGACCGGGCCGACCAGCAGGTGGTAGGCGATCTGACGCCAGGCCAGACCGAACCGCAGCCGGCCCAGCCGCAGGGTCGCGGACCCGCCGGGAGGCGGCACCTCCACCCCGCACAGGGCGCGCAGCCGTCCGCGCTGGACGCCGGTGAGCCAGCGCGTGCAGAGCAGCAGGACCGCGAGGACCGGGAAGAGCAGGGTGGAATCGGTCACGGCCAGCCAGACCGGCGCGGCCAGGGGAATTCCGGCGGCTATGAAGCGGGTGTCCCGCCAGGCCCCGGCCGACCACGGTGGCCGCCGGAGGCTCCTGACGAGCGCTCGGCGCAACGTGGTGGAGGACATGCCGGACAGCGTAGGGCCCGGTGATCAACGACCACCATGAAGGGGGGTGCCCACTGGGGGTGTAGCTAGATACACCCCCGATTCGGTGTGCGGCACCACCGACAACAGCCCCCGGCGACGGAAGGCTAGGGGTCATGACGAGCACCGCATCGCACTCCGCCACCCCGCCGCACGGGCGGCCCGTCCCCGGGGACCACGGGGGTGCTCCCGGGGACGCGCTCCACCCGGCGCCGGGGCCGGAGGGGACGCTGCCCGCCGGGGCCGGGCCCTGGTCGGTCCGCAGCGTCGGCACCGGCCGCGGCCGGGCCGCGCTGGAGCTGTACCAGCACGGCGAGCTGGCCGACGTCCTGGTCGCCGCCCGGCTCGCGCCGCAGCTGGTGCGCGGCGCCCGGCGCAGCCCCGCCGCCGGGCGGGGCTCGCACGTGCTCGCCTGGGGGCGGCTGCCGGCCGACGGTAGGGCACCCTCGGTGGTGTTCACCGGCGGACGGCGGCTGTTCCGCACCGTCCGGGCGGCGGCCGTCGCCGAGGTGGTCACGGTCGCCGGGTCGTTCTGGCTCGCCCTCGCCCAGGGGCCGTACGACACCGTGCTGGTCGAGCACCCGGCGGGCGGGCCGGCCGAGCGGCTGACCCTGCAGCGGGTGCGGGAGGGGGTCGGCGCATGAGCATCGCCGTCGTCGCGGGCGCTCCCGGGTACGCCCTGCCGGAGCGGTTCCGGAAGCTGCCCCGGCTGGCCGCCCTCGGGCTGCTGCCCTGGCTGATGGTGCTGGCCGTCAACCACGAGACCCCGTGGGTGGTGCTGGACCTCGTGGAGTTCGCCACCCTGCTCTCGCTGGACACCCTGCTGCGCCGGCACAGTGCCGCCGCCCCCTGGCTGGGCGGGGCGGCGGCCCTGCTGCTGGCCGGCGACGCGCTGGCCGACATCGCCTGCGCCGGACCGGGGCACGCGGTGACGGCGGCGCTGATGATGGCGTGCTGCGTCGAACTGCCGCTGGCGGGCGTGTGCCTGCTGCTCGGGCGGGAGTCGATACGCGGCTGAGGCTGAGCGGGTCACTGCCGAGCCGCCACTGCCGGGCAGTCACCGCTGGGCGGTCACTGCCGGGCCGTCACTGAGTGGTCACTGCCGAGCCGTCACTGCCGGGCGGGTCACTGCCGGGCGGGTCACTGCCGGGCGGGCAGTTTGCCCATCAGGACGCGGGTCTCCTCGTCCAGCGGGGTGTAGCTGATCATCCGCGTCCCGAGCCTGGGGCTCAGCCAGAAGTTGGTGTACTCGCAGCGCAGCAGGCCCACGCCCGGCACCTGGAAGCGCTTGATCCCGTTGCCCGGCCGCATCACCTCGTGCCGCTGCCACTCCTCCTCGAAGTCCGGCGAGGCCTTGAGCAGCCGCGCCAGCAGCGCCTTCCAGGCCGGCTCGGCGGAGTGCTCGGCCATCGCGGCGCGGAACCGGGCCACCATGCCGAGGCGTTCCGTCCGGTAGTCGATCAGCACCTCGCGGAAGCGCGAGGGGGTGAACGCCAGCCACATCAGGTTCCGCTCCTCCAGCGGCAGTTCACCCAGGTCGCCGACGATGGCGGTGTACGGCACGTTGTGCGCCAGGATGTCGTAGCGGGAGTTGACCAGCGCAGCCGGGTACGGCGCCATCTGCTCCAGCACCAGGCGCACGCTCGGGGTCACCGAGGGGCACTCCGTCACCGGCGCCGGATCGTCCGCGCCGGCCAGGGTGAACAGGTGCGCCCGCTCGCTCGGGTCCAGCAGCAGCGCCCGGGCCACCGCGTCCAGCACCTGCACGGACACCTGGATGTCCCGCCCCTGCTCCAGCCACGTGTACCAGGTCACCCCGACGGCGGCCAGCTGCGCCACCTCCTCCCGGCGCAGCCCCGGGGTGCGGCGGCGCCCGGTCATCGGCAGGCCCATCTGCTCGGGCGCGATGCGCTCGCGACGGCTGCGCAGGAACGCCGCCAGGTCGTGCCGGCGGGCCTCGTCAGGAGTGCCGCGGTGCGGCCCGGCGGAACCGGGACGGGCTTGCGCGGCCGGGGTCATCAGGCTCATGCTCCCCAGCATGCGGCACGCCGGAGCCTGTTGCCAGGTACTTCTTATACCTGGATAACCACACTCTGGTACCAGGGTACGAGGCGGCGGATCGTATGACCCGTGACTCAACGACTCGCCGTCGCCCCGGCCCCGGTACGGACCGCCCCCGCTCCGCACTCCCCCTCCGCCTCCCCGTCCTCCTCCCCCTCGCTCGGCACCGCCGGGCTGGTCACCGTCCTGCTCGGGGCCTTCCTGCCGATGCTGGACTTCTTCATCGTCAACGTCGCCCTGCCCAGCATCGACGAGGACCTGGCCGCCGGACCGGCCGTCCTGGAACTCGTCGCGGCCGGCTACGGCATCGCCTTCGCCGTCCTGCTCGTCCTCGGCGGACGGCTCGGCGACATCTTTGGCCGCCGCCGGCTCTTCGTCGCCGGCGCCGCCGCCTTCGCCCTCACCTCGCTGGCCTGCGGACTCGCGCCCGACGCGTGGTCCCTGGTCGCCGCCCGGGCCGCCCAGGGCGCCTCGTCCGCCCTGCTCATCCCCCAGGTGCTCGGCACCATCACCGCCGCCACCGACGGCGCCCGGCGCGGCCGCGCCCTCAGCGTCTACGGCGCGGTCGGCGGCATCTCCGTGGTGATCGGTCAGGTGCTCGGCGGGATGCTGGTCGCCGCCGACCTGTTCGGCACCGGCTGGCGCTCGGTCTTCCTGCTGAACGTCCCGTTCGCGCTGCTCGCCGTGGTCCTCGCCGTCCGGTACGTGCCGGAGAGCCGGGCCACCCGGGCCGCCGCGGTCGACGTGCCCGGCACCGCCCTGCTCACCGCCACCCTGCTCTCGCTGCTCATCCCGCTGATGGAGGGCCGCGCGGCCGGCTGGCCGCTCTGGTCCTGGGTGCTGCTCGCCCTCTTCCCGGTGTTCGCCGTCACCTTCGCCCTGGTCGAGCGGCGCGCCGAGCAGCGCGGAGCCACCCCGCTGGTGCCGCCGTCCCTGCTGCGGATCCCCGAGATGCGGCGCGGCCTCGGCATCGCACTGCCCTACTTCGCCGGCTTCGGCGGGTTCATGTTCGTCATCGCCGTCGCCCTCCAGCAGGGCCTGCGGCTCGGCGTGGTCGCGGCCGGCTGGGCACTCGTCCCGATGGCCGTCGGCTTCTTCACCGCCTCGCTCTCCGGCCCGCGGCTGATCGGCCGCTGGGGCAGCCGGGTGCTCAGCGCCGGCGCCGTCATCCAGGCCCTCGGCCTCGCCACCATCGCGCTCACCGTCCTCGCCGACGCCGACCACTTCTCCCCGCTGCGGATGGCCCCCGGCGTCGCCCTCGCGGGCATCGGACAGGGCCTGATCGGCACCCCACTGTTCCGGGTCGTCCTCGCCAAGGTGCCCGCCGACCGGGCCGGCGTCGGCAGCGGCGTCCTCGCCACCGGCCAGCAGTCCAGCCTCGCCCTCGGCGTCGCCACCCTCGGCACCCTCTACCTGTCCCTCTCCCCCAGCCTCGGCATGGGCCGCGCGCTCGCCATCTGCCTCGGCATCCAGCTGCTGGGCTCCTTCACCGTGCTGTACCTGACCACCCGCCTGCCCCGCTCCATCGGCTGAGCCACCCGGGCCTGTGGGCCCAGGGCGACGACGCGACGGCCCCGCGACCGGTCCCTCCGGTCGCGGGGCCGTCGTCGTCCCCTCTTTTCGACTCTTCTCGACCCGACCGGCGAGTCAGGTCTTCTCGGCCCGACCGGTGCGTCAGGTCTTTCGGCCCGACCGCCGCGTCAGGCGAGCTGCTTGACCACGGCCAGGTACTCGACGATGGCGTCCCGGTTGCGGGTCAGGCACTGGATCCGGCGGGTCATCCGCTCCGTCTCGCCCTCCAGGGTGTCGAGCATCTCCGGGGTGGCGTCGGCGAAGTGGATCGTCCGCGGGGCGTCCAGGCAGGGCAGGATCTGCTTGATGATCCGGGTCGGCAGCCCCGCGTCCAGCAGCCCGCGGATCTGGAGCACCCGGTCCACCAGACGGTCGTCGTAGTCGCGGTAGCCGTTCGCCTCGCGGCGCGGGGAGATCAGGCCCTGCTGCTCGTAGTAGCGCAGCAGTCGCGGAGCCGTCTCCGTCCGCCGGGCCAGTTCGCCGATCCGCATGTGACCACCCTCACGTCCGGGCCGGGCCGCCCCGGCTGGACCTTGACATGGATGTCAACGATAGACGATCGGCCCATGCCGACGAATCAACTCCCGTCCCCCGCGTCCCCGATGACGGCCCCGACCGCCGCCCGGGGCGCGCCCCCGGCCCGGCTGCCCTGGTCCGCGCTGCTGGCCCTGAGCACCGGCGGGTTCGTCACCCTGATGACCGAGGCCCTGCCCGCCGGCGTCCTGCCCGCCATGAGCGCCGACCTCGGCGTCAGCCAGTCCGGCGCCGGGCAGTCCGTCACCCTCTACGCGGTCGGCTCCATCGTGGCCGCCATCCCGCTGACCGCCGCCACCGCCCGCCGGCCGCGCAAACAGCTGCTGCTCCTCGCCGTCGGCGGCTTCACCCTCGCCAACGCGGTGACCGCCGTCTCCGGGAACTACCCGCTCACCATGGCCGCGCGGTTCGCGGCCGGCCTGGTCGCCGGAATGCTCTGGGCGCTGCTGGCCGGGTACGCCCGCGGCATCGTCGCACCCGAACAGCGCGGACGGGCCATGGCGGTGGCGATGAGCGGCGCCACGGTCGCCCTGTCGGTGGGGGTGCCGGCCGGCACCCTGCTCGCCGGGGCCGCCGGGTGGCGGGTCGCCTTCGGGCTGATGAGCGTCATCGCGCTCGCCCTGGTCGGATGGATCGCCGCGGTTGTCCCGCCGGCCCCCGGCCAGGCCGGACAGGACCGGCTACCGCTCCGGCAGGTGCTGCGGATCCCGGGCGTCGGCGCCGTCCTGGCCGTCACCGCGGCCGTCGTCCTCGCCCACAACATCCTCTACACCTACGTCGCGGCGCTGCTCGAACCACTGCACCTGGGCGGACGGGCCGACACCGTCCTGCTCGTCCTCGGCCTGGCCTCACTGGTGAGCATCGCCGCCACCGGGGCCCTGATCGACCGGCACCTGCGCACCCTCACGCTCACCGCCTGCGTCCTCGTCGCCGCCGCGGCGCTGACCCTCGCCGCCGCCCTGCTCGGCACGGCGTCCTGGCCGGTCTACGCCGCGGCCACGATCTGGGGCCTCGGCTTCGGCGGCGTCGCCACCCTGCTGCAGACCGCCGTCGCCGACGCCGCCGACACCGCGGCCGACCTCGCCCAGTCCCTGCTGGTCACCTGCTGGAACCTCGGCATCGCCGCCGCCGCATCCGCCGGCGGGCTCCTCCTCGACCACGCCGGGCCGCAGGCCCTGCCCTGGTCGGCACTGGCTCTGCTGGGCATCGCCCTGGCGGTCACGGTGGCGGCCCGCCGGCACGGCTTCCCGGGGCGGCGGTGACGCTCGTCAGAGTGAAGTCGACGCACGCTGCTCACCACCACCGCCGCACGACCGGCCCTACCGTGAGTCGTATGACAGCCGGAGTTCCCATCCGGCAGCTCCAGCAGCACGCCAGCGAACTTATCGACCGGGTCGCGGTCGGCGAGCGCGTCGAGATCACCCGCAATGGGCGCCTGATCGCCGTACTGCCGCCACCCGACCCCGAGCAGCGGGTACTGGAGGACCTCGTACGCGACGGCACCATCGACCCGGAGAACGCCGCCACCGCGCGCGGGCTGGCCGACTGGGTCCCGCCCGTGGTCGATGTCCAGCTCCCGTCGGCCAGCGAGGCCCTGCACAGGATGCGCGAGGAAGAAGACCGTTGATCTACCTCGACTCCTGCGCGATCCTCAAGCTCCTGCTCCCGGAGACCGAATCCGCCGCGCTCCGTACGTATCTCTCCTCGCACGGCTCCGAGGGCCATGCGACAAGCGCGCTGGTGACCTGCCGATCACCTCGCCGGGCTCGGCCCTGGAGGCCGAGCCCGGCACCACCTCCGGGTAGCCACCGGTGGTGGCCGGGCCGGCGGCGTTCGACGCTCAGTCGTCCAGCGCGCCGAGGAAGGTGTCCAGGCGGGCGATGACCGTCCGCAGGAGGTCGACCGATCCGAGGGTGTCGTCCGGCAGTTCGAGGCTGTGGTCGGCGGCGGGCAGCTCCAGGACGTGGTGGCCGGTGGAGTCGGCGACGGCGCGGTCCCAGAGCTTGTCGGCGCCGCCGCCGACCAGGAGGGTCGGTGCCGAGGCCCGGTGGAGGGCGTGGGCCACGTGGTCGAGGGTCAGTACGGGGGTGAGCCAGGCGGCCGCGAGTCCGCGGTCGGCGGCGAGGCCCGCGGCGAAGGAGGCCAGTGACTTGCCGACCAGCAGTCGGCAGGCGCCGCCCTCGGCGTCGACGGCTTCGCCGACCTGCCGCTCCACCCAGGCGACCTGCTGCTCCTTCGTGAACTCAAGGAAGCAGTCCGGGAGTTGCCACCACAGCTCGCGAACCGTCCAGCCGTGCCGCAGCAGCACCGAGCAGGCGAAGTGCAGCAGCGGCCGGGCGGGCGAGTAGCCGCCGCCGGGGACGATCAGTGCGACCCGGTCCGGGTCGCCGTCGAAGCGGGTGGGGAGGGTCAGCGCGGAGGGAGTGGGCACGACCCGCAGGCTACCTCCCGAACCGCTCTACCCGGCGGGGCTGCTGTCGCGTCACGCCGGGCTCTCCCCGGACAGCGCCGGTCGGGGCCGGGCGGTGACCACGGCCAGGGTGCCCGCCAGGGCGATCGCGGCGAACACGGCCAGCGCCCCGGTGGTGCCGATCGCGCCGGCCAGCGTGCCGCCCAACAACGCGCCGACCGGCATGACGAGTTGGCCGATCGAGCGGGACAGGCCGAGCACCCGGCCCAACTGCTCGGGCGGGGAGAGCTGTTGCTGCAAGGTCACCCAACTGACGCTCCAGACCGTCGCACAGAAGCCGAACACCGCCTGGTAGGCGATCAGCACCGGGAGCGCGGCCCCCAGTGAGGCCAGCGGGATCAGGAACAGCGCGGTGGCGGCGAGCGGGCCGAAGACCGGGATCACCCTGGTCAGGCCGATCCGCCGGATCACCCGCCGGGCGGTGAGCACGGCGGTCACCGCGGCGATGCTGTAGACGGCCTGGGTCAGACCGAGTTCGCCGGGCCCCAAGTCCACGACCTGGTAGGCGAAGTAGGCGAACAGGCCGGCCAGCCCGGCCCCGCCCAGGTTGAGCGCGGCCGCGGCGACGGCGAGCCGGGCCAGCAGCGGCTGGTCGCGCAGCACGCCGATGCCCTCCCGCAGCGACTCGGCGATGCCGGGGCGTGCGGCGGGCCGCTCCGGCCCCTCGCCGCGCCGGAGCCGGAGCCGGCCCCGGGGCCGGAGCAGGCCCATGGCCAGTGCGGACAGTCCGTAGCTGATCGCGTCCGCGACCATCGCGGTCGCCGCCCCCACCGCCTGCACCAGGGCGGACGCCAGCCCGGGGCCGGCGATCTGGCCGACCGAACGGGCCCCGGCCAGCTTCGCGTTGACCGCCACCAGGCCGTCCTTGGGCACGAAGTCCGCCACCACGGTCGGCACCGCGATGGCGGACACCCCGCCCAACGCCCCGGAGACCGCCGCGACCGCGTAGAGGTGGACCAGGGTCAGCGCGCCGGCGGCGTGCGCCAGCGGGACGGTGGCGATGAGCAGCAGTTGCAGGACGTCCACCGCGACCAGCAGCCGCCGGCGAGAGGCGACCCGGTCCACCAGCACCCCCGCGAACGGCCCGGTCAGCCCCTGCGCCCCGTACTCCAGCGCGAAGAGCAGCGAGGCCGCCAACGGTCCGGCGCCCAGGAGCAGGATCGCCAGCGCGGGCAGGGCCAGCGCCGTGACCTGGGTGCCCGCCACGCTGACGCCCTGCGCGAACATCAGCGCGGGGACCGCGCTCCGCGCGGGTGGCGTAGCGGCCACCGCGGTGCGCCCTGCACCATCATCTGCCATGTGCTCCAAGCTACTTCACGTCACCGCCGGAGCGACCGGGCGGCCCGCCCCTGGGAGCCGTCACGGCTGCGCCGGGAGTTCCAGGAGCAGTGGACCGCGATCCGCGAACAGGCGCCGGACTCTCCCTCCTCCGCACCTTCGGCTCCCCCGAAGCACTCCCGGCCTGAGCCCCGGACGGCCTGGGGAGAAAACCGGTTGGCCCCGCGCCCTCGCCGCTCGACAATCGCCGGATGACCAATGACCAGCTCGACTGGGGACGTCTGCGCGCGGCCCGCCGGGCCTGCACCCGCTTCCTCTCCGGCAGCCGCCCCCTCACCATGCACGCGCGACTGACCGCCCTCGCCGAGGCGGTCGAGCCGGATGCCTACCCCGATCTCTACGGCAACGGCGGCCCGGTCGGGGAGCTGGAGGAGCGCACGGCCGCACTCCTCGGCACCGAGGACGCGGTCTTCTTCCCCAGCGGAACGATGGCCCAGCAGGTCGCCCTGCGCCACCACGCCGAGCGAACCGGCAACCGGGCCGTCGCCCTCCATCCGCAGAGCCATCTGGAACGGCACGAGCGCCACGCCTACACCCAGCTCACCGGCCTGCGCGGCCTCTGGCCCACCACCGAACTGCGCCACCCCACCGCCGACGAACTCCGCTCCCTCGGCGAGCCCTTCGGCACACTGGCGGTCGAACTCCCCCTGCGGGACCCGGGGTTCCTGCTCCCCAGCTGGGACGAACTCACCGAGCTCACCGCCGCCGCCCGCGAGGCCGGCGCCCGGGTGCACTTCGACGGCGCCCGGCTCTGGAACACCACGACCCACTTCGGCAGGCCGCTCGACGAGATCGCCGCCCTCGCCGACAGCGTCTACGTCTCCTTCTACAAGGACCTCGGCGGCATCAGCGGCGCCGCCCTCGCCGGCGACAAGGCGCTCACCGCCTACGCCCGCACCTGGCGCCACCGCTACGGCGGGCAGCTGTACCAGCAGTGGCCGGCCGCCCTCGCCGCGCTCACCGGCCTGGACACCGCGCTCCCCCGGATCCCCGACTACACCCGCCACGCCGCGACCCTGGCCCCCGCGCTGGCCGCCCTGCCCGGCGCCCGGCTCTTCCCGGCCGTCCCGCCGACCCAC
This sequence comes from Kitasatospora sp. NPDC023176, assembly GCF_055560495.1. Taxonomy (NCBI): domain Bacteria; kingdom Bacillati; phylum Actinomycetota; class Actinomycetes; order Kitasatosporales; family Streptomycetaceae; genus Kitasatospora; species Kitasatospora sp. NPDC023176. The sequence continues at coordinate 213,771 of NZ_JBVHIP010000004.1, forward strand.
GAGTTCCAGCTCTGGCTCCCCCACTCGGCGAGCGCCCTGAACGCCGCCGTGCTCGCCCTCGCCGAGCGGGAGAAGATCTGGTTCGTCCCGGAGTGGACCGACGCGGCCCCCGGCCTCGCCATGGCCGAGGTGGGCCTCGACGGCCCGGCGCAGCACTGGACGGCCCAGGAGGTGACCGAACTCGGGCTGCACTTCCTGGAGCTGGTCGCGGACGCCGAGCAGCGAACCGGCGCGGGCGACCGCAGCTGACCAGGCGGCGCCCGGCTCTTCGACCGGAGGTCGGGAACCGGGCGCCGCCGCACCCGTCAGGCGAGCGCCTCGGCCGGCCGAAGTGCCGGGCGAAGAAGCGCACCGCGCTGTCCGCCTCGAACCTCGGCAGTTCCTTGTGCCGGCCCGCGTTGGCGTGCAGCGTCTTCTCCGTCGAGGCGAAGACGTCGGACAGCGCGAGGCCGTCCTGGCGGGAGATGTGCTCGTCGTCCCACTGCAGGTCGTACTCGATCGGGACGGTGATCCGCTTCGCCGGCTCGGCCAGGACGTGGGGCCAGTGCCGGCCGAAGACCGCGGCCTTGATCCTGGGTTCGACCGCGACCAGCGGGATGCCGATCGCGGTGCCCATAGCCGGTCTCCAGGCGCTGGGCCCATGAGCACGCCGTCGGCAAACAGTTGGCCGGCACCGAACCCTTCGTGTCAGAATGACGATTATGAGCGAGCAGCACGTACGGACCTTCGCCGACGTCCGCGACCGCGAGGAGCTGGCGGCCCTGATGGCCGCCGGGGGGCGGCCGAAGTGGGTGATGTTCTGGGGGCACACCGCGCGCAAGGGCGGTGTGACGCGACAGGAGTGCCTGAGCCAGTGGTGGCCCGGGCGGTTCACCGTCGACGGGGTGGCGTACGCCTCCGCCGAGCACTGGATGATGGCCGGGAAGGCCCGGATGTTCGGGGACGAGGCGATCGAGCGGCGGGTGCTGGAGGCCCGGACGCCCGCCGAGGCGAAGAAGCTGGGCCGACTGGTCGAGGGCTTCGACCAGGAGGTCTGGGCGGCGGGCCGGTTCGAGCTGGTGGTCGAGGGGAACGTCGCCAAGTTCGGTCAGGACGAGGCGCTGCGGGAGTACCTGCTGGGCACCGGCAGCCGCGTCCTGGTGGAGGCCAGCCCGGTGGACCGGATCTGGGGCATCGGGCTCGCCGCCGACGACATCCGGGCCGAACGCCCGCTGGAGTGGCGGGGGTTGAACCTGCTCGGGTTCGCACTGATGGAGGCGCGGGCCCGGCTGAGCGGATGAGGCCGGCCGCTCCACCTCCGGCGCCCCCGCGGCGGCGCGCGACCGGCGCACTCCTCGCAACGGCCGCCCTCTGTGCGCTCCTTGACACCACTCGGGCACGACTGGTCGCGCTCTCGTAACTCCATCGCCACATTCCGACGCCAGGATGTCCCGCAGTCAGGGTGCAGATGGACAGGTTGGGGCGATCATGCGCATGCGGTCGACGGAAGAATCCGCAGGCCAGCAGCCGGAGGGCGAGCAACGGGCCGCCGAACTCCGGGCAGAACTGGACGAGTTGCTCCGCGCGAGCCGCTACGCGGGCCAACGCGAACGACGACTGAACGAGGCGATACGGGCGAGCCCGGGCCGTCAGCGCCCGGACGGCGACCTGCTGCGGCAGCTCGCCCAGGCCCGCACCCTGCGCGCGGGCCTGGGCGCACGCTGCCTCCAACTGAGCGATCAGTTACAGGAGTTGGAGCTCAACCTCAGACAGCGGCCGCACCCCCAGCCGCACCTCCCGGAGCCACCACACCCCGAGCCGCCACACCTCCGGCCACGCCCCCAGTCACACCCCGAGCCACACCCCCACCAGGCTCCATTGCCACCATCGCCGCCGCCCACCCGGCCCGACCTCGGCGCCCTCACCGAGCGGATCACCGGACTCCACCGAAGCGGCGCCCTCCCCGAGTCCCAGGAGCTGCTGGACCAGGCCGCCGCCCGCCTCGCCCCCGCCGACGCCGCCCTGCTGGTCGGGATGCTCTCCCAGCGCGGCCCGACCGGCGCCTCGCTGCACCTCGCCCGGACCGCCGCCCGGGGCGCCCCGGACCACGCCGTCGCCGTACTGGCGGAGCTGCGCGAACTGGGCCTGGCCGAGGAGGCCGCCGAACTGTTCCACGCCTTCTGGGCCTACCCGGCGCCCGCCGTCCCCGCCCTGCTCGGCGCCCTGGAGCGGGCCGGGCAGCACGCCGACGGCGCCACCCTGCTCTGGGAGTGGGGCTCGGCCCCGACGACCGAGCTGACCTCCCTGGCCGCCTGCCTCCAGCAGCACGGCCGCCCCGCCGACGTACGGACCCTGCTGCGCCAGGCGGCCGGCCGCCCGACCGCCGACCTCGCCGACCTCGCGACCGAACTGCCGCCCGTACTCGCCACCCTGCTGCTGCACGAGCTGGTCGCACTGCGCCCGCCCGTCGAACTGGTGCGCCTGGCCGCCGTACTGGACGGCCACCCCGGCCTCTACGCGCAGCTGCTGGGCGCACTGCTCGCCGACGCCACCCGCCACCGCACCACCCTCGCCGCCCTCCGCACGGCGGGCCTGCCGACCACCCCGCCGGCCGCCCCGCGCCCCCGCTGGGGCAGGCGGTAGCGGGCCGGCGAAAACGGGAAGCCCCCGCCCGCCCCCACCAAGGAGGACGGTCGGGGGCTTCCCGAAGGACCGGACTCAGCAGCCGATCAGACGCGCCGCCAGGTAGCCCTTCACCTGGTCCAGCGAGACGCGCTCCTGCGACATGGTGTCGCGGTCGCGCACGGTCACGGCGTTGTCCTCGAGGGTGTCGAAGTCGACCGTCACGCAGAACGGCGTGCCGATCTCGTCCTGACGGCGGTAGCGCTTGCCGATCGCGCCGGCGTCGTCGAACTCGACGTTCCACGCGGTGCGCAGGTCGGCGGCCAGGCCGCGGGCCTTCGGCGAGAGGTCGGCGTTGCGCGACAGCGGCAGCACGGCGACCTTGACCGGGGCCAGGCGCGGGTCGAGCCGCATGCCGACGCGCTTCTCCATGACGCCCTTGGCGTTGGGCGCCTCGTCCTCGAAGTAGGCGTCGATCAGGAAGGCCAGCATGGCGCGGTTGAGGCCGGCCGCCGGCTCGATGACGTACGGGAAGTACCGCTCGCCGCTCTCCTGGTCGAAGTACCGGAGGTCCTTGCCGGAGGCCTCGCTGTGCACCCGCAGGTCGTAGTCGGTGCGGTTGGCCACGCCCTCCAGCTCGGAGAACTCGGAGCCGCCGAAGTTGAAGCGGTACTCGATGTCCACGGTGCGCTTGGCGTAGTGGGAGAGCTTCTCCTTCGGGTGCTCGAAGAAGCGCATGTTCTCGGTGCGCATGCCGAGGTCGACGTACCAGTCCCAGCGCTGCTGGAGCCAGTACTCGTGCCACTGCTCGTCCTCGCCCGGCTTGACGAAGAACTCCATCTCCATCTGCTCGAACTCGCGGGTGCGGAAGATGAAGTTGCCGGGGGTGATCTCGTTGCGGAAGCTCTTGCCGGTCTGGGCGATGCCGAACGGCGGCTTCTTGCGCGAAGTGGTCTGGACGGCGCTGAAGTTGGTGAAGATGCCCTGGGCGGTCTCGGGGCGCAGGAAGGCCAGGCCGCTGGCCTCCTCGGTGACGCCGAGGTGGGTCTTCAGCATGCCCGAGAAGTCCTTGGGCTCGGTGAACTGGCCCTTGGTGCCACAGTCGGGGCAGTTGACGTCCTTGAGGCCGTTCGGCGGCGGGAAGCCGTGCTTGGCCTCGTACTTCTCCTCCAGGTGGTCGGCCCGGTGGCGCTTGTGGCAGGAGAGGCACTCGGTCAGCGGGTCGTTGAAGGTGGCGACGTGGCCGGAGGCCTCCCAGACCTCACGGGCCAGGATGACCGACGAGTCGAGGCCGACGACGTCCTCGCGGGCCTGGACCATCGTGCGCCACCACTGGCGCTTGATGTTCTCCTTGAGTTCGACGCCCAGCGGCCCGTAGTCCCAGGCGGCACGCGTGCCGCCGTAGATCTCGCTGCAGGGGTAGACGAAGCCACGGCGCTTGCTCAGGCTGACGATCGTGTCGATCTTGTCGGCGGCCACAGTGCTCTCTTCAGTACGTACGGCACGGTCAGGGCACGGCTGGTTGCTCGTACCCGAATACCCAAGGTTACCGGCCAGACGGGTACGGGGTTCAAATCGATATGGTCCGGCTCCCCCCACCCATCGCCACCTGCCGTTCACCCGTCCGAGTGAGTTGACAATCATTTCCAGTTCAGATGAGAATGATTGTCATGATGATCGGACTGTTCAGCCGCCGGACCCGCAAGACCGCCGCCCTGGCCGTCACCGCCCTCGCCGCCTCCCTGGCCCTCACGGCCTGCGGCGGCAGCAGCAGCGCCAAGGGCTCGGACGGCAGGCTGAACGTCGTCGCCTCCTTCTACCCGATGGAGTTCCTGGCCCAGCAGATCGGCAAGGACCACGTCTCGGTCACCGACCTCACCGCGCCCGGCGTCGAACCGCACGACCTGGAGCTCACCGCCAAGCAGGTCGCCGGCGTCCAGAAGGCCGACGCGATCCTCTACCTCAAGGGCCTGCAGCCCACCGTCGACCAGGCCGTCGACCAGTCGTCCAGCAAGCACAAGATCGACGCCACCGCCGCCAGCCCGCTGGTCGACCACCACCTCGACGAGGGCACCTCCGAGACCGGCGGCCACCAGCACGAGGGCCCGGCCGGCGACCCGCACATCTGGCTCGACCCGGCCCGCTACGCGGCGATCGCCAAGAGCGTCGGCGCCGAGTTCGCCAAGGCCGACCCGACGCACGCCGACGACTACCGGAAGAACACCGACGAACTGGTCACCAGGCTCACCGCCCTGGACCAGGAGTTCCAGGCCGGGCTGAAGGACGTCAAGACCAAGACCTTCGTCACCAGCCACGCCGCCTTCGGCTACCTCGCCGACCACTACGGCCTCACCCAGGTCGCCATCAACGGCGTCGACCCGGAGTCCGAGCCCACCCCGGCCCGCCTCGCCGAGGTGCAGAAGGCCGCCAAGGACAACGGCGTCACCACGATCTTCTTCGAGACCCTGGTCAGCCCCAAGCTCGCCGACACCGTCGCCAAGGACCTCGGCCTCAAGACCGCCGTCCTGGACCCGCTGGAGGGCGTCAAGGACCCGTCGAAGGACGACTACCTGAGCGTCATGAAGCAGAACCTGGCCAACCTCCAGGCCGCCCTCGGCGCCCCCACGGCGTCGGCCACCCCCGCGAGCTGACGGGACGCACCGCCATGACCCACCCGATACCCCCGGCCGTCCGCCTCCGTGACGCCGTCGCCGCGCGCGGCGGCCGGCCGGTGCTGCGCGGCGTCGACCTCACCGTCCGGCCGGGCGAGGTCGTCGCCCTGCTCGGCGCCAACGGCTCCGGCAAGTCGACCACCGTCAAGGCCGTGATCGGCTCCGTGCCGCTGGAGCGGGGCGACCTGGAGCTGTTCGGCACCCCGTACGGCTCCTTCCGCGCCTGGCACCGGATCGGGTACGTCCCGCAGCGCACCACCGCCGCCTCCGGCGTCCCGGCCACCGTGCGCGAGGTGGTCTCCACCGGACGGCTGGCGCAGCACCGGCTGCTGCCCTTCCGCCGCAAGGACCGCGCCGCGGTGGACCGCGCGCTGGCCGCCGTCGGCATGCTGGACCGGGCCGGGGACGGCGTCGCCGACCTGTCCGGCGGCCAGCAGCAGCGGGTGCTGATCGCCCGCGCCCTGGTCGGCACCCCCGACCTGCTGATCATGGACGAGCCGATGGCCGGCGTGGACGCCGCCAGCCAGCAGGTGCTCGCCGACACCCTGCGCGCCGAGGTCGGCCGCGGCGCCTCCGTCCTCCTCGTGCTGCACGAACTCGGTCCGCTGGAGCCGCTGATCGACCGCGCCGTGGTGCTGCGGGACGGCTGCGTCGCGCACGACGGCCCGCCCGTGCCCAACACCGGCCTGCACGCGCTGCCCGGCCACGACCACGTCCACCCGCACGCCGACCTCACCCCGCCGAGGCTGCTCGCATGACCGAGATGCTCTCCTACGACTTCATGCAGCGCGCCCTGCTGGCCGCCGTGCTGGTCGGGATCACCGCCCCCGCCGTCGGCATCTACCTGGTGCAGCGCCGCCAGGCCCTGATGGGCGACGGCATGGGCCACGTCGCGATGACCGGCGTCGGCCTCGGCTTCATCTTCCAGACCAGCCCGGTCTGGATGGCCGTGCTGGTCTGCGTGCTCGGCGCGGTCACCATGGAGCTGGTCCGCTCGCGCGGCAACCAGCGCGGTGACATCGCCCTCGCGATGCTCTTCTACGGCGGCATGGCCTGCGGCAAGCTGCTGGTCTCGATGTCCGCCCAGGCCGGGGCCGGCTCGCTGGAGAGCTACCTGTGGGGCTCGATCCTCACCGTCGCCCCCGCCGACCTGGCCACCATCGCGGTGCTCGGCGCGGTGGTCATCGCGGTCACCGTCGGCCTGCGCCGCCAGCTGTTCGCGATCTGCCAGGACGAGGACTTCGCCCGGGTCACCGGGGTGCCGGTGCGCACCCTCAACCTGCTGCTCGCGGTGATGGCCGCGGTCACCGTCACGGTCGCCATGCGGGTGGTCGGGCTGCTGCTGGTGAGCGCCCTGATGGTGGTCCCGGTGGTCGCCGCCCAGCAGCTCACCCGCTCCTTCGCCGCCACCCAGGCCGCCTCGATCGCGCTCGGCGTGGTGGTCGCGCTGGCCGGTGTCACCGGCTCCTACGAGCTGAACGTGCCCTCCGGCCCGGCCATCGTGCTGCTCGCCATCGCGGTCTTCGCGGTGTTCAGCGTGATCGCCGCGCCGCTCGCCCGCCGCCGGCACCGGCGCCGCGGGGACGCCGAGCGGGGGCCGCAGGTCTGCGACGTCCGGATCCCGGGTCGGATCCCCGGCCAAAACCCCGGCCAAGACCCGGGAAAGACTTCCTCCGCCGCGACCACTCCGGAGGAGCGGGCCGGGCTGGCACAATGAGGTGCGTGACGCCCACGACCCCAGGAGGACCCACGGTGACCACCGCAGGCCCGTCGCCGCGCGCCCGCTCGACCCGACAGCGTGCCGCCGTCTCGTCGGCCCTGGACGAGATCGCGGACTTCCGCAGTGCGCAGGAGCTCCACGACCTGCTCAAGCACCGCGGGGACTCCGTCGGTCTGACCACGGTCTACCGCACCCTGCAGTCGCTCGCCGACGCCGGTGAGGTGGACGTGCTGCGCACCGCCGACGGCGAGGCCGTCTACCGCCGGTGCAGCAGCGGGCACCACCACCACCTGGTCTGCCGGCACTGCGGCGCCACCGTCGAGGTCGAGGGCCCCGCGGTCGAACGCTGGGCCAACTCGGTCGCCGCCGAGCACGGGTTCAGCGACATCGCGCACACCCTGGAGATCTTCGGCACCTGCGCGGACTGCGCGAAGAAGGGCTGACGCCCGTACCTGGGCAGCCCGTACGGACGACCACGAAGGGCCCGCGGGAATCCTCCCCGCGGGCCCTCGTCGTGCGCGTCAGCGCTGGGCCGGCAGCTCCAGCGGTGCGGGCAGCTCGTTCGGGATCGCCCCGCCGAAGCGGCGGTCGCGCATCGCGAACTGCTCGCAGGCGCGCCACAGGTCGCGGCGGTCGAAGTCCGGCCAGAGCACGTCCTGGAACACGAACTCGGCGTAAGCGGACTGCCAGAGCAGGAAGTTGGAGGTGCGCTGCTCGCCGCTGGGGCGCAGGAAGAGGTCCACGTCCGGCATGTCCGGGTGGTACATGTACTTGGCGAGGGTCTTCTCGTTGACCTTCTTCGGGTCCAGCCGGCCGGCCGCCACGTCGAGGGCGAGCGCCTGTGCCGCGTCGGCGAGTTCGGCCCGGCCGCCGTAGTTGACGCACATGTAGAGCGTCACCGCGTCGTTGCCCTTGGTCTGCTCCTCGGCGACCTGCAGCTCCTGGACGACGCTCTTCCACAGCTTGGGCATCCGGCCGGCCCAGCGGATCCGCACGCCCATCGCGTCCATCTCGTCGCGGCGGCGGCGGATGACGTCCCGGTTGAAGTTCATCAGGAACTTCACCTCGTCGGGGGAGCGCTTCCAGTTCTCGGTGGAGAACGCGTACAGCGAGATGTTCTTGACGCCGAGCTCGATCGCGCCCTTGAGGACGTCCAGTACGACGGACTCGCCGACCTTGTGGCCCTCGGTGCGGGGCAGCCCGCGCTCCTTGGCCCAGCGGCCGTTGCCGTCCATCACGATGGCGACGTGGTCGGGGACCAGCTCGCCGGGGATCTTCGGGGGCTTGACGCCGCTGGGGTGCGGGGTCGGAGGGACGTAGTCCCGCTGCTTGCCGCCGCCGAAGAGCCGTCGCGCTGCCATGTGCTCACTTCTCCACGTATCTCATCGAGCGGATGCCCCGCTCCAGGTGCCACTGCAGATAGGCCGCGACCAGGCCGCTGCCCTCCCGCCAGTACCGCGGCTCGCAGGCGTCGGCCGTCCGCCAGTCCCCTGACAGCAGCGCCCCGAGCAGTACCAGTGTCTCAGGGGAGGGTACGGCACATCCGGGCACGCGGCAGTCCGCGCAGAGCACCCCTCCCGCCTGCAACGAGAAGAAACGGTTCGGCCCGTCCAGGCCACACTTGGCGCAGTCGGTGAAGCTCGCGCCGTACCCGTTCACCGCGAGCGAGCGCAGCAGGAAGGCATCCAGCACCAGGTGCGACTCGTGCGTCCCGGCCGCCAGTGTGCGCAGTCCGCCCACCAGCAGCAGGTACTGCTGGACGGCCGGCTCGCCCTCGTTCTCGGCGAAGCGCTCGGCCGTCTCCAGCATCGCCGTGCCGGCGGTGTAGCGGCCGTAGTCGGTGACGATCGAACCGCCGAACGGGGCGATGGTCTCCACCTGGGTGCACAGCGGCAGCCCGCGCCCGATCAGCTCGCTCCCCCGGCTGAAGAACTGGACGTCCACGTGCGAGAACGGCTCCAGACGGGCGCCGAACTTGGACTTGGTCTTGCGCACCCCGCGCGCCACCGCCCGCACCTTGCCGTGCTGGCGGGTCAGCAGGGTGATGATCCGATCGGCCTCGCCGAGCTTCTGCGCCCGCAACACGACGCCGTCGTCCCGGAAAAGACTCATGCCGACCATTGTCCCCCACCGCCGGGCCCGGCCGCGGACAGCCGTGTTGCCCGCACCGGGGGCCGTGGGGGAGGACCACTGCGGTGCGGGTCACGGCGGGCCCGGAGGGGGGCGGGCCCGTTTTTGTGGGGGATACAGGAAGTCCGTCGCGGACGGTCCGTCGCGGCGAGCAGGCCCGGAGGCCTACAGGTTCTCGTACGGCGCCCGGGTCGCCGCCTCCAGCAGCGCCGGCACCTGGCCCTGCGGCAGGTCCAGGCAACTCCCCACCGCGGCCAGCGCCTCGCGCTCCTGCGGCAGGTAGCGCCCGTCGGCCAGGGCGATCGCGGCGCCCTGCAGCAGCAGCCGCTCCCGGCCCTGCTGGGCCAGGTGCGGGGCGAGCGGTTCGAGCACCGCGTGCAGTTCCACGGCCAGGCCGCCGGCCATCCCGTGGGCGTCGTGGAGTTCGCCGCCGAGCCCGGAGAGCGCGGCGAGCGCGGCCAGCACCTGGGCCTCGCCGCAGTCCTCGAACCCGGCCTCGCGCACCGCCGTGCAGGCCGCCTCGCGGGCCGCCCGGTGGGCGGTGCCGCCGGCCGCGAGCAGGGCCAGCGCGATCGTGTACTGGGCGTCCCGCAGCATCGCGCCGAGGCGCACGCTGGTGGGCTGCTCCAGGGCCTCGACGCCGTAGCGCCCGTGGCAGCTGGTGCACTGGACGCTGCCGATCACCGGCCCGAGCGGGACGACCGGGGTGCCCAGCAGCCGCAGCCACCGCCGGCCGTGCTGCCGACGGTAGTTGCGGTCCCCGCCGCAGCCCGGGCAGAAGAAGTCGCCGAGAACATCGGTCCGCCACCTCGGGCGAACACCCCACAACCTGGTCACGGCGCCACTCCCCAGACATGGCAGGCGGCCTGCACAACTATGGGCAGGTCACGCGACCGGACACCGAGGCCGTCCCACCGGCCCGGCTTTCCGGTGGATCGATGTTGCCACGGTTACCGGCACGTGTCAGTACCTCGAACGGCTTCCGATCCGAAAAGATGTGGCGCAGACCACAACGCCCCACCCGCACGGCGAAGGGCCGTCCCGCGGGACGGCCCTTCGCGTACCACCCGTACGAATTAGCCGCGCTGCGAGCGGTTGACGGCACTGATCATCGCCTTCAGCGAGGCCAGCACGGTGTTGCCGTCGATGCCCACGCCCCACAGCACCTTGCCGTCCACCGCGCACTCCACGTACGCGGCGGCCTGGGCGTCGCCGCCCTCGCTCAGCGCGTGCTCGGCGTAGTCCAGCACCCGTACGTCCACGCCGATCCGGGCCAGCGCGTCCGCGAAGGCCGAGACCGGGCCGTTGCCGGTGCCGGACAGGGTCATCGGGACACCGTCCACCACGGCCTCCGCGGTCAGCGCGTCCCGGCCGTCCTCGGTGGTCAGGGTGCGCGAACCGGCCAGCGACAGCCGGCCCCACGGGTTGCCGGTGGTCGGCAGGTACTCGTCCTCGAAGACCCGCCAGATCTCCGCCGGGCTGACCTCGCCGCCCTCGGCGTCGGTCTTGGCCTGGATGATCCGGGAGAACTCGATCTGCATCCGGCGCGGCAGGTCCAGCTTGTGGTCGTTCTTCAGGACGTACGCCACCCCGCCCTTGCCGGACTGGCTGTTGACCCGGATGACCGCCTCGTAGGTGCGGCCGACGTCCTTCGGGTCGATCGGCAGGTACGGCACGCCCCAGGTGTGCCGCTCCACCGGGATCCCGGCCGCCTCGGCGTCCGCCTCCAGGACCTCGAAGCCCTTCTTGATGGCGTCCTGGTGCGAGCCGGAGAAGGAGGTGTACACCAGGTCGCCGGCGTACGGGTGGCGCGGGTGCACCTCCATCTGGTTGCAGTACTCGGCGGTGCGGCGCACCTCGTCGATGTCGGAGAAGTCGATCTGCGGGTCGATGCCCTGGGAGAACAGGTTCATCCCCAGCGTCACCAGGTCGACGTTGCCGGTCCGCTCGCCCTGCCCGAACAGGCAGCCCTCGATGCGGTCCGCGCCCGCCATGTAGGCCAGTTCGGCGGAGGCCACCGCGGTGCCGCGGTCGTTGTGGGGGTGCACCGACAGGCAGACGAACTCCCGGCGGGACAGGTGGCGCGACATCCACTCGAACTGGTCGGCCTGGACGTTGGGGGTGGCCCGCTCGACGGTGGCCGGCAGGTTCAGGATGATCTCGCGGCCCTCGCCCGGCTGCCAGACGTCCATCACCGCCTCGCAGACCTCCAGCGCGAAGTCCAGCTCGGTGTCCACGAAGATCTCCGGCGAGTACTGGTAGCCGAAGGCGGTGTCGTCGCCCAGCAGCTTCTCCGCGTACTCCATCACCAGCCGGGTGCCGTCGACGGCGATCGCCTTGGTGGCGGCCCTGTCGTTGCGGAACACCACCCGGCGGAACAGCGGCGCGGTCGCGTTGTACAGGTGGACGGTCGCCCGCGGGGCGCCGACCAGCGACTCCACGGTCTTCTCGATCAGCTCCTCGCGGGCCTGGGTCAGCACCGAGATGGTGACGTCCTCCGGGATCGCCCCCTCCTCGATCAGCGACCGCACGAAGGCGTGGTCGGTGGCGCCGGAGGACGGGAAGCCGACCTCGATCTCCTTGTAGCCCATGGCCACCAGCAGGTCGAACATCTTCCGCTTGCGGGCCGGGGACATCGGGTCGATCAGCGCCTGGTTGCCGTCCCGCAGGTCGGTGGAGAGCCAGCGCGGCGCCTTGGTGATCACCTGGTCCGGCCAGGTGCGGTCCGGCAGGTCGACGGTGCCGAACGGCAGGTAGCGCCCGTAGCGCATGCCCGAGGGCCGCTGGCGCACGGAGGCGGCGGTGATCGGGGTCGGCCGGTCGACGAAGGCGCGAGCGGCGGGGATGGACGCGGCGGAGGTCTGCTCGGTCATGGAGGTGACTCTCGGCTTCCTGTGGATGCGTGGTGCGGGCGGGTCGGGAGGGATCAACACCGACTGGCCGGCCTCTGCTGCGCCTCGCGATACGCCGTTGGATCGCCGATTCCGCGCGCAGCTCGTTCCCCGCGGCGAGGGAGCCGGCCCCAGTGGACTACAGGCCCTCGACGCGGCAGCTAAGAAGAAGCAGCCCGTTGCGCATGATGTGGCCCAGCGTAACCCAGGCCCGCGCGCCCCCGAAGTGATCCGGGCTCCCGTTCCACTCCTTGAGACGTCGACCGGTACCGCCGAAGGTGGTGACAACCGGTCACCAAGGCCTCACTCTGGGCCACATGACTGCAGCAGTACCGATCTGCGCGATCGTCCCGCCGTACGTCCTGGACCGCCTCGCCGAGGCCGGTCACGAGCCCGCCGTCCACTCCCTCGCCCTCGACGCCGCCCACCGCGCGGCCCGCCTCACCGCTCCCCCGCCGGCCGCCGCCGACCCCGGCCTCAGCCGGGTGATCGCCGACGCCGGGCACGGCCGACACCTGCCCGGGCGCACCGTCCGCACCGAGGGCCGGGCCCCGGTCGCCGACCCCTCCGTCAACCACGCCTACGACGGCCTCGGCGCCACCTTCGCGCTCTACTCCGAGATCTTCGGACGCGACTCGATCGACGGCCGGGGGCTGCGGCTGGACGCCAGCGTCCACTACGGCCGCAACTACGACAACGCCTTCTGGAACGGCTCGCAGATGGTCTTCGGGGACGGCGACGGCCGGATCTTCGGCGACTTCACCACCTGCATCGACGTCATCGGCCACGAACTCACCCACGGCGTCACCCAGTTCACCGCCGGCCTGGACTACCAGGACCAGCCCGGCGCACTCAACGAGTCGGTCTCGGACGTCTTCGGCTCGCTGGTCAAGCAGTACGCGCTGCACCAGGACGCCGCCGGCGCCGACTGGCTGATCGGCGCCGGGCTGCTCGCCTCCGGCGTCCAGGGCGTGGCGCTGCGCTCGATGAAGGCCCCCGGCACCGCCTACGACGACCCCCAGCTCGGCAAGGACCCGCAGCCCGCGCACATGCGGGACTACGTGGACACCACCGAGGACAACGGCGGGGTGCACATCAACTCCGGCATCCCCAACCACGCGTTCTACCTGCTGGCCACCGCCCTCGGCGGCCGGTCCTGGGAGCGCGCCGGGCGGATCTGGTACGACACCCTGACCGGCGGCGGGCTGCCCGCCGACGCCGACTTCACCGCCTTCGCCCGCGCCACCGTGGCCGCCGCCAAGGCCCGCTACCCCGGCCAGTCCTCGGTCGCGGACACCGTGACGGCCTCCTGGGCGCAGGTCGGCGTCAGCCCCGGCTGACGGGGCGGACGGGCCGGCGGGCCGACCGGAGACGACCGGTTCGCCGCCGGTTGAGAGCGGGTTGAGACCGACTTAAGGTCACGGTCGGGGAAAAGCGCCGCAAAAGCCCTCCCTGGGTAGCACCATGGACACCATGCGTATCCAGGTGACCCGGACCGGCGGCCTCGCCGGAATCGTCCGCCACGCGGAACTCGACACCGTCGACCGCACGGACGCCCCGCACGTCCACGCGCTCGCCCGCGAAGCCGTCGCGGGCGGGCTGCGCGCCCCCTCGTACGGGGTGCCGGACGGCTTCCACTACGAGATCACCGTCGACGGGCGGACGGTGTACTGCGCCGACCCCAAGCTCACCGACTCCCAGCGGGAGCTGCTGTCCCTGGTGCTGCGCGAAGGCGCGTAGCCCACCCGAAACCGGCCGGCACGGAACCGGCCCACCCGCAACCGGCCCGCACGACGAGGGCCCGCCCGGACGCGAACGTCCGGACGGGCCCGGGGCTTTCCGTACTCCCCGTCAGAAGCCGAGCTTGCGCAGCTGCTTGGGGTCGCGCTGCCAGTCCTTGGCCACCTTGACGTGCAGGTCCAGGTAGACCGGCGTGCCGAGCAGCGCCTCGATGTGCTTGCGGGCGGTGGTGCCGACGTGCTTGAGCCGCGAGCCCTTGGCGCCGATCACGATCGCCTTCTGGCTCTGCCGCTCGATGTAGACGTTGGCGTGGATGTCCAGCAGCGGGCGGTCGGCCGGCCGGCCCTCGCGCGGCAGCATCTCCTCGACCACGACGGCCAGCGAGTGCGGCAGTTCGTCCCGCACGCCCTCCAGGGCGGCCTCGCGGATCAGCTCGGCGACCATGATCTGCTCGGGCTCGTCGGTGAGGTCGCCCTCCGGGTAGAGCTGGTCGCCCTCCGGCAGCAGCTTGGTGAGCAGGTCGGCGACCAGCTCGACCTGCTGGTCGCCGACCGCGGAGACCGGGATGATCTCGGCCCACTCGAAGCCCAGCTCGAGGCCGAGCTGGTGGACGGCGATGAGCTGTTCGGCCAGCCGCTTGGAGTCGACCAGGTCGGTCTTGGTGACGATGGCGACCTTGGGGGTCTTCTTGATCGCGGCGATCTCCTTGGCGATGAACTTGTCGCCAGGGCCGAGCTTCTGGTCGGCGGGCAGGCAGAAGCCGATCACGTCGACCTCGGCCCAGGTGGTGCGGACCAGGTCGTTGAGGCGCTCGCCGAGCAGGGTGCGGGGCTTGTGCAGGCCGGGGGTGTCGACCAGCACGAGCTGGGCGTCCGGGCGGTGCACGATGCCGCGCACGGTGTGCCGGGTGGTCTGCGGGCGGTCGGAGGTGATCGCGACCTTCGTCCCCACCAGGGCGTTGGTCAGGGTCGACTTGCCCGCGTTGGGACGGCCGACGAAGCACGCGAACCCGGAGCGGTACGAGGAGGAAGGGGCATTCATGGGCTCCATTCTCCCTGATCACCGGAGCCCCGCCGTCCGGGGTGGCCGGCCCGGCGCGATCAGCCCTTGTTACCGCCCCGGCCGACCAGGGAGAACACCACCAACAGCAGCAGAAAGGCGAGCGAACCCCAGAGCCAGTAGACCGTGCCGGTCTCCTGCCACTTGCCCATCCCCATCACGAACAGCACCAGCCCGGCGACGAACGCCAACGCCCCCATGCCCCAGCCCCTCACCGAGTCCACTCCCCCGGTGAGATTATCTGCTGAATGCAGGGGGGCGAGGCCCGCCGGGGGCTTGCTTGTCAGCGGGCCTGGGCGGTCACCCGCAGCGTCCCGTCCGGGCTGGCCAGCAGCACGGGCGTCCCGGCCCCGCCCAGGTCCCGTACGGCCGCCAGATCGGCCTCGGCCGGCTGCTCCGCCTCGCTCACCACGGCCGCCGCCTCCAGCGACTTCGCACCGCTGGCCACCGCCATCGCCACCGCCGTCCGCAGCGCGCTCAGCCGCAGCGACTCCAGCGCGACCGTCCCGGCCACGTAGGTGCGGCCGGTCTCGTCACGCACCGCGGCCCCCTCGGCCACGCCGTTGCGGGCGCGGGCCGAGCGGGCCAGGGTGATGATCTTCTTGTCTTCGGGGTCGAGCTCGACGATGTCACTCATGCCGCCGAGCATAGGCCGCCGCCTGAGCGGGCGAGTAGCAGCGGATCAGTGGCCGACCGGGCGGGTCGGGCCCGGGTTCGGGCGGAGGACCTTGACGAAGGTCTTCGGCCCGGACGGCATCGGCTCCTCGTGCTCGGCGCGATGGCGCC
This sequence comes from Kitasatospora sp. NPDC023176, assembly GCF_055560495.1. Lineage (NCBI taxonomy): Bacteria > Bacillati > Actinomycetota > Actinomycetes > Kitasatosporales > Streptomycetaceae > Kitasatospora > Kitasatospora sp. NPDC023176. The sequence goes on from NZ_JBVHIP010000004.1 coordinate 229,370, forward strand.
AGTACGGGTTGTCGTGCGGCAGGTGGCTGCTCACCCGGCCGTACATCCCGAATGTCGTCAGGACGACCCCGAAGAGGAACGCGAACAGCACGTTCGACATCCGGAAGTTGAGGATGTTGGCCTCCGGCCGTCCGAGCACCGTCAGGCCGTAGAAACCGGACAGGACGAACAGCACGCCCACCGCCATGTTCAGGTTGGCGGCGAAGTTCCCGCCGATCACCGCCCCGATCACCAGGATCGCGCCCGCCACGATGGACAGGACGGCCAGCGCGCCGTTGGTCGACAGCCCCACGACCTGATCGCCCTGGGTGTCGAGGAAGCCCGGGTGGTCGGCCAGCCCGAGGGCCCCGAACACGATCAGGAAGACTCCTCCGAGCCCCGCTCCGATCCGCCAGACCATGAGGAGCTTGTGGTCGACGGGCAGTTCGTCTTGCAGCTTCATGGCGACCTCCAGAGCACAGCCATGGCCTAGCTGTAGGGGTGGCTCCCCTGCAGGTGGGGCGTCTCGTGCAGGTAGAGCGAGCCGCACTGCTGGCAGCAACGCAGCCCGGTGCCCCAGTCCTGTTCGGGCCGCGTCTCGGCGTCGTCGGGCATGGTCCGGCCGCAGAGTGCGGTCGACGGGTCCTCGTCCCGCACCACGTGCCAGGACTTGACTCCGCCGACCGCCCCCTGCGGGCCGTACTCCGCGCGAAGTTTGTGCGTCATGCCCTCCATGGTCGCGCGGAGACCGCCCACCCGCTACTCGCCCACGGCCTGCGCCGTCCGCTCCGCCCCGCGCACCGGCGCGGCGACCATCGAGCCGATCCGGTTGCGGCGCCCCGCCGAGGACTCGGCGGTCAGCAGGATGCCGGTCAGACCGTCGGCGGCCGCGTCGGGCAGCGGGATCTCGCAGGCCGAACCGGGGATCGGCACCCGGCCGAGGTGCTTGGCCAGCAGCCCGCCGACGGTCTCCACGTCCTCGTCCTCCAGCTCGATGCCGAACAGGTCGCCCAGGTCCTCCACCAGGAGGCGGGCGGTGATCCGGTACGAGCCGTCGCCGAGGTCCTCGACCGGAGCGATCTCCCGGTCGTACTCGTCGGTGATCTCGCCGACGATCTCCTCCAGCACGTCCTCGATGGTGACCAGGCCGGCCGTGCCGCCGTACTCGTCGATCACGATCGCGACGTGCGAGCGGCGCTGCTGCATCTCGCGCAGCAGGTCGCCGGCCGGCTTGGAGTCCGGGACGAACACGGCCGGGCGCATCACCGCGCCGACCTCCTCGGCCTCCGCCTCGCGGTTGATGTGGGTGCGGCGCACCAGGTCCTTGAGGTAGACGATGCCGACCACGTCGTCCTCGTTGTCGCCGACCACCGGGATCCGCGAGAAGCCCGAGCGCAGCGCCAGGGTGAGCGCCTGCCGGACGGTCTTGTGCCGCTCGATCATCACCAGGTCGGTGCGCGGCACCATCACCTCGCGCACGATGGTGTCGCCCAGTTCGAAGACCGAGTGCACCATCCGGCGCTCCTCGTCCTCGATCAGGTCGTCCTTCTCGGCCAGGTCGACCAGCGCGCGCAGCTCCGCCTCGGAGGCGAACGGCCCCTCCCGGTAGCCCTTGCCCGGGGTCAGCGCGTTGCCGAGCAGGATCAGCAGCCGCGGGATCGGGCCGAGCACCGCGGCCAGCGGCAGCAGCACGAAGGAGGCCGCGGTCGCGGTGGAGATCGGGTGCTGGCGCCCGATCGTGCGCGGCGAGACGCCCACCGCCACGAAGGACACCAGCACCATCACGCCGAAGGCCAGCAGCACGGCCTGCCAGGTCGGGTGGATGTTGCGCACGCACACCGCGGTGACCAGCACCGCGGCCGCCATCTCACTGGCCACCCGGATCAGGGTGGCCAGGTTGAGGTAGCGGAACGGGTCGGAGGCGACGGCCAGCAGCCGCGCGGAGCCGCGCCGCCCGTTGCGCACGGCCTCCTCCGCCCGGAACCGGGAGACCCGGGAGACGCCCGCCTCGGCGCACGCGGCCAGCCAGCCGAGCACGACCAGGGCCACGGCGCCGAGGATGAAGCTCGTACTCTCACCACTCACAGGGGTTCGGGCTCCGCGCTCAGTGGGTGGTGGGGGCCGGGGAGATGCCGCCGAGGCCGCGGCCCGCCCGCCAGTCGTCCAGGATGCGCTTCTGGAGGGCGAACATCTCCTCCTCTTCCTCCGGCTCCTCGTGGTCGTAGCCGAGGACGTGCAGCACCCCGTGGACGGTGAGCAGCTGCAGCTCCTCGTCCATCGAGTGCTTGGAGGGGGCCGCCTTGCCCTGCTGCTCGGCGACCTCGGGGCAGAGCACGATGTCGCCGAGCAGGCCCTGCGGCAGCTCCTCGCCCTCCTTGCCGGGACGCAGCTCGTCCATCGGGAACGACATCACGTCGGTCGGTCCGGGCAGGTCCATCCACTGGATGTGCAGCTCCTCCATCGCCGCTCCGTCCACCAGGATCACGGACAGTTCGGACTGCGGGTGGATCCGCATCTTGTCCAGGGCGAAGCGGGCGACGTCGAGGATGGCTTCCTCATCGGCGTCCCAACCGGACTCGTTGGCGATGTCGATCGACATGACGGGCTGTGTGCTCAGCTTTCGGTGCGATGGGACTGTCGGGGTGCGCGCGCCGCGGCGGTCTTGCCGGGGCGCCGCTGGGCGGGCTTGCGGGGGGCCGGGGTGTTCTCCTCGGCCTCCTGCCGCGCGTCCCAGCGCTCGTAGGCGTCCACGATCCGGCCGACCAGCTTGTGGCGGACCACGTCGGTGCTGGTGAGGACGGAGAAGTGGATGTCCGGCACGCCGGCCAGGATCTCCTGGACGACCTTGAGGCCGCTGCGGGTACCGCCCGGGAGGTCGATCTGGCTGGTGTCGCCGGTGACCACCACCCGGGAGTTGAACCCGAGGCGGGTGAGGAACATCTTCATCTGCTCGGGCGAGGTGTTCTGGGCCTCGTCCAGGATGATGAAGGCGTCGTTGAGGGTGCGGCCGCGCATGTACGCGAGCGGGGCGACCTCGATGGTGCCGGCCGCCATCAGGCGCGGGATGGAGTCCGGGTCCATCATGTCGTGCAGCGCGTCGTACAGCGGGCGCAGGTACGGGTCGATCTTCTCGTAGAGGGTGCCGGGCAGGAAGCCCAGCCGCTCCCCCGCCTCGACCGCCGGGCGGGTCAGGATGATCCGGTTGACCTCCTTGGCCTGGAGGGCCTGGACGGCCTTGGCCATCGCCAGGTAGGTCTTGCCGGTGCCGGCCGGGCCGAGGCCGAAGACGATCGTGTGCTTGTCGATCGCGTCGACGTAGCGCTGCTGGTTGAGCGTCTTGGGGCGGATCGTGCGGCCCCGGTTGGACAGGATGTTCGCGGTGAACACCTGGGACGGCGCCGGGCTGTCCGGGCCCTCCTCGCGGAGCATGGCGATGGAGCGCTCCACGGAGTCCTCCGTCAGGGGCTGGCCGGTGCGCAGCACCAGCATCATCTCGTTGAAGAGCCGCTGCACGAGGGCGACCTCGGCGCGCTCCCCGGTGGCGGTCACCTCGTTGCCGCGGACGTGGATGTCGGCGGTGGGGAAGCCCTGCTCGATCACGCGCAGCAGCGAGTCCGCCGTGCCGAGCAGGGTGACCATCGGGTGCTTCTCGGGGATGACGATCCGGGCGCTCACACGGGCGTCGTCCGCCGGCTCGGGGCGCGACTGTCCGTCGGTACGGGTCTGCGATGTGTCACTCATGGGTCGGCGCTGGGGCCTGCCTCATCCCATCCGTGGTGTCGTGTGCCGCTCGGTCTCTCCGGGGCACCAGGGTACGCCGCGAGCGTGATCGCCGCGGCGGGCGGCGGGGCCGCACCCGACGATGCTGCGGCAGATCGCGGGACGGCGCGAGCCCTTTTCGGGGAGCGCCACCCGGCCTCCCCGCAGCGCTCCCCGTCCGCTCACGGGTGGCGGCGGGTGGGGACGGGCACCCTGACGAGGTCCTCGGCGAGCACCAGCTCCCCGTCGAAGTGCTTGCGGGCGTCGGCCAGGTGCTGGCCGAGGTCCGGGTAGCGCTGGGAGAAGTGGGTCAGCACCAGGGTGCGCGCCCCGGCCTCGGCGGCGACCTTGGCGGCCTGTCCGGCGGTGAGGTGGCCGTGGTCCTCGGCGAGCTGGGCGTCGGCGTCGGTGAAGGTCGCCTCGACCACCAACAGGTCGGCGCCCTCGGCGAGTTGGTGCACGCCCTCACAGAGCCGGGTGTCCATCACGAAGGCGAACCGCTGGCCCGGCCGCGGCTCGCTGACCTCGTCCAGGGTGACGGTGCGGCCGTCCACCTCGACCGCGCCCTCGTGCTGGAGCCGGCCCACGGCCGGTCCGTGCACGCCGGCCGCGGCGAGCCGCTCGGGCACCAGGCGGCGGCCGTCCGGCTCGGACAGCCGGTAGCCGAAGGACTCCACCGGGTGGTCCAGCCGGACGGCGTCCAGTGCGAACCGGGCGCCGGGCGCGGGCAGCGGGCCGGGCTCGTCGATCGGCCTGGGCCGCAGCACCGCGGTCTCGTGGTAGGCGGTGGCGTAGCGCAGCCGCTCGAAGTAGACCTCGCCGGACGCCGGGAAGTAGACGTCCACCGGGTGCGGGACCCGGTCAAGGTTGATCCGCTGGATCACCCCGGCGAGGCCCAGGCTGTGGTCGCCGTGGAAGTGGGTCACGGCGATCCGGTTGATCTGGGTGGCCGAGACCCCGGCCCGCAGCATCTGCCGCTGAGTGCCTTCGCCGGGGTCGAACAGCAGGCCCTCGCCGTCCCAGCGGAGCAGGTAGCCATTGTGGTTGCGGTGCCGGGTGGGCACCTGGCTGGCGGTGCCGAGGACGACGAGTTCGCGCTGGGACACCTGGGATCAGACCATGCTCTCGGTCATCCGCGTCCCGCCGAGCACGTGCACGTGGGCGTGGAAGACGGTCTGCCCGGCGCCCGCACCGGTGTTGAAGATCAGCCGGTAGTCCTCGATGCCCTCGTCCTTCGCCACCGCGCCCGCCTCGACGAGCAGTTCGGCGGCGATCTCCGGCTCGGCGGCGGCCAGCGCCGCGGCGTTCGGGTAGTGGACGTGCGGGATGACCAGGACGTGCACGGGGGCCTTGGGCGCGATGTCACGGAAGGCGAGGACGCGGTCGGTCTTGCGCACCACGGTCGCCGGGATCTCGCCCGCGACGATCTTGCAGAACACACAGTCGGGCTGCGGCTCGCCGGCCATCGGATTCTCCTCGGGTCACTGGGTCTTCGTTGACGTGGGGCCGTACGGGCGCAGCCTAGCCGAGCCGCGCGACCGCCTGCCGGTACTCCCGCAGGTGCTTCCAGCGGACCGAGCGCATGCCGACGACGTCCCCCTCGGAGATGTCGAAGTCATCGGAGATGACCACCACCGCCAGGAAGACGAAGCCCAGCAGCCAGCGCCGGGTCAGCCGCCACATGTTGGGGCGCATCACCCGCTTGCGGCGCACCACGCGCAGGGCCAGGATCCCCTTGCCCACGCTGAAACCGGTCAGCCGGGCGAGCACCACCTGGTTGAGGAACGAGGCGAGCAGGCCGACGCCCAGGAACGCCACCCAGAACGGCACCACCGGACCGCTGGCGTGCTGGACGGCGTGGCCGGCCGCGGCCGCGACGGGCTTGGTGCGGCCCGCGGCGGCGTCGGAGGCGAGGGCGGCGGCGAAACCGGCGACGAAGGCGAAGCCGAAGTCCAGCACGATCGCCAGGAACCGCCGCCCGCCGCCCGCCTCCCTGGGACACGGCGGCAGCCCGGGCCCCGCGTACGGCTGCTGCTGATAGGGCTGTTGCTGGTACGGCTGCTGCTGGGGCGGGTACGGCTGCGGCTGCCCCTGCGGCGGGTACGGCTGCTGCTGGGGCGGGTACGGCTGCGGCTGCCCCTGCGGCGGGTACGGGCTCTGGCCGTACGGCTGCGGCGGCTGCGCGTAGGGCTGGGGCTGAGGCTGGGCGTACGGCCCCTGGCCGTACGGGTTCGGCCCGTAGCCCTGCTGCGGGTACTGCGGTGGCGGATAGCCCTGTGCCATGTGATCCCCCGTGAGCTGTCGATCAAGAACAGCCCCGCATCCTACCCACGCCCGCGGAGCGGGAGGTCGGTCGGCACCGGCCGACCTCCCGCTCCGGACACCCCCGGCTACGCCCAGGGCAGCGGCGGCCCGGTGCGGGCCGGGGTGGCGGCCAGGGTCGCGAGGGCGATCCGCACGCCCTCGGCCAGCTGGGGGTCCTCGCCGGCCGCCCAGTGGTGCGGGGCGAACGGCACCTCGACGTCCGGGTCGACGCCGTGGTTCTCCAGGCCCCAGCCGTAGTTCTCCAGCCACATCGCGTACTTGGGCTGGGTGACCAGGGTGCCGTCGACCAGCTGGTACCTGCTGTCGATGCCGATCACCCCGCCCCAGGTGCGGGTACCGACCACCGGGCCGATCCCGAGCGCCTGGATGGCGGCGTTGACCACGTCGCCGTCCGAACCGGACAGCTCGTTGGCGAGCGCGACCACCGGCCCGCGCGGGGCGTCCATCGGGTAGGGCACCCGGTTGTCGGTGTCCCGGATGGCGTACCAGCCGATGATCCGCCGGGCCAGCTTCTCTATCACCAGCTGCGAGGTGTGGCCGCCGCGGTTCTCCCGGACGTCCACGATCAGGCCCTCCTTGGCCATCTCGGTGGTCAGGTCGCGGTGCAGCTGGGCCCAGCCGGCCGTCTGCATGTCGGGGATGTGCAGGTAGCCGAGCCGGCCGCCGGACAGCTCCCGCACCTCGGCCCGCCGGCCGGCCACCCAGTCGTGGTAGCGCAGCGCCGCCTCGTCGGCGAGCGGGACGACCACGGGGTGGCGCCGGTCGCCGTCCTTGCCGGCCACGGTCAGCTCGACCGGCTGCCCGGCGGTGCCGGCCAGCAGCGGGGCCGGGCCGGTGACCGGGTCCACCGGGCGGCCGTTGACGGCGAGCACGGCGTCGCCCGGGCGGATCGCGGCGCCGGGCGCGGCCAGCGGCGAGCGGGCCCTGGGGTCGGAGGACTCGCCGGGCAGGATCCGGCCGATCCGCCACTGCCCGCCGTCCCGGACCAGGTCGGCGCCGAGCAGGCCCTGGCGCCGGGCGGGCTCGGTGTAGCGGCCGTACGGGACGACGTAGGCGTGCGAGGTGCCGAGTTCGCCGTGCACCTCCCAGAGCAGGTCGACCAGTTCGTCGTGCGAGCCGACCCGCTCGACCAGCGGCCGGTAGCGGTCCAGGATCCCCGCCCAGTCGAGGCCGCCGAGGTCGGGGCGCCAGAAGTTGTCCCGCATCAGGCGGCCGTTCTCGGCGTACATCTGCCGCCACTCGGCGGCCGGGTCGACGGTCACCCGCAGCCGGGCGAGGTCGACGGCGATCTCGTCGTCCTCGCCGACGGCCTTGTGGCCGGCCGGGACGATCCGCAGCTCGCCCTCGTCCAGCACCGCCACCCGGGCGCCGTCCCCGCTGACCGCGAACCCGTCGAGCCCGTGCACCAGTTGCTCCACCCGGCGCTTCCTGAGGTCGAAGCGCTCCAGCACCGGCCGGGGCCGCTCGTCGTCCAGGGAGGCCGCCTCGTCGCCGAGTTCGCCGAGCAGCGGCGCCCTGGTCCACAGCACCCCGTCCTTGGCGGCGCGCAGCGCGTGGAACCGGCCGCCCTCGACCGGGAAGGGGATGATCCGGTCGGCGATGCCGTCCAGGTCCACCCTGGTGGCCGGCGCGGCCCCGTCCGCTGCCTCCTCGACGTCCGCCTTCCGGGCCCTGGGCTCGTCCTCCTCCCCGCCGAGCGGGCGCCCGGCCCGCTGCGGGCCGAACGGGGACGGCGTGTCGGCGGCGAGCGTGACCAGGTACGGGCGGCAGCCGTTCGGGAAGGACAGGTCGAAGGCGTGCGCGTCGTAGACCGGGTCGAAGTTGCGCACCGACAGGAAGGCCAGGTAGCGGCCGTCCGCGGTGAAGGCCGGCGAGGTGTCCAGGAAGCGCTGCGGGGTGAGCGCGCCGACGGTGCGGGTCGCCGTGTTCGCCAGCACGATCTGGCGCAGCGAGTACGGGCCCATCCGGTGCACCGGACGGGACCACGCCAGCCAGGCCGAGTCCGGGCTGAACGCCAGCCCGCTGACCTCGCCGTCGGTGCTGCGGTCCAGCTCGTGCACGGCGCCGTCGGCCAGCCCGACCAGCAGCACCCGGCCGTCGTGCACGCCCAGCGCGGCCTGCTTGCCGTCCGGGGAGACCACCAGCGAGTTGACCCGGCCCAGCCGCCCGCCGGCCAGCCGGCGCCGCTCCGGGTCGTGGACGGCGGGGGCGTACTCCAGGGCGTCCTCGCCCTCGGCGTCGGACACCCAGAGCACGCCCTGGGCGCCGTCCTCGCCCGGCACCACCCGGACCAGCCGGGCCCGCACGCCCGGGGTCTCGTCCAGCACCCGGGCCGGGCCCTCCCGGTGGGTCAGCCAGTGCACGCCGCCGCGCACCACCACGGCGCTGGCCCGGCCGGTGCGGTCCGGGGCTACGGACTCCAGCCAGTACGCGGCGGGCACCGGGTGGGGGCGCCGGCCGGTGCGCGGCCCGGCCAGCCGGACGTCCAGCCGGCGCGGGGCGGCGGTGTCCAGGTCGTCCAGCAGCCAGAGGTCGCCGGCCCGGTGGAAGACCACCCGGCTGCCGTCGGTGGTGGCGTTGCGGGCGTAGAAGCCGTCCGGGTCGGTGCTGTGGCGGCGCAGGTCCGAGCCGTCCGGGCGGCTGGACCACAGCTCGCCGACGCCCTCGTGGTCGGACAGGAAGGCGATCCGCCCGCCGACCCACAGCGGGGAGTCGAGCTGCCCGTCCAGCTCCTCGTGGATCCGGGTGAAGCGGTCCCGCCCGATCCACAACTTGCCCGCCCGGCCGCCCCGGTAGCGCTTCCACCAGGCCGGTTCACGGTTGTTGACGTTCACCAGCAGCACCTGGTCGCCGTCCGGCTCGAAGGCCAGCCCGCCGACCGGCCCGTACGGCAGCCGCACCGGCTCGCCGCCGTCCAGCGGCACCGCGTGCGCCCAGCAGCGCCGCACACCGGCCTCGCCCGCGCCGGTGGTGGCGATCGGCCGCCCGTCGGCGGTCCAGCCCTGCACCCGGGTCTCGGCGTTGCCCCAGTACGTCAGCCGCCGGGACGGCCCGCCGTCCACCGGCACCACGTGCACCTCGGGGGCGCCGTCCCGGGTCGAGGTGAAGGCGAGGTGCCGCCCGTCCGGCGAGAACCGGGGGTGGTGCACCGGCAGGTGATCGGCCGTCAGCCGCCAGGCCCGCCCGCCGTCCAGCGGGGCGAGCCACAGGTCGTCCTCGGCGACGAAGGCGGCCAGCTCACCGTGCAGATGGGGGTGGCGCAGATAGGCGCCCGCAGAGGTGCTCAGGGAGTCCGTCACGCGGTCAGCCTAGGCAGGTGCGGGTACGAGCCGCTCCGTTTTCCCCAGACTCCCGGCGGGCGCACGGGAGTTGCGGGTGGGGTTACGCCCAGCGGCCGGTGCGCCCCAGCAGCAGCGCCCCGGCGGCCACCCCGGCGGTCGAGGTGCGCAGCACCGACGGGCCCAGCCGGTACGGCTTCGCGCCCGCCTCGGCGAAGGCGGCCAGCTCCTCCGGGGAGACCCCGCCCTCCGGGCCGACCACCAGCACGATGTCCCCGCCGGCCGGCAGCGCGGTCTGCGCCAGCGGCTCGGCGCCCTCCTCGTGCAGCACGGCGGCCAGGGCGGCGCCGGCCAGCAGCGGCGCCAGCTGCCGGGTGGTCATCGGCTCGCGCACCTCGGGGAAGCGCAGCCGGCGGGACTGCTTGCCCGCCTCCCGGGCGGTGGCCCGCCACTTGGCGAGCGCCTTGGCGCCGCGCTCGCCCTTCCACTGGGTGATGCAGCGCGAGGCGGCCCAGGGGACCACCACGTCCACGCCGACCTCGGTCATGGTCTCCACGGCGAGTTCGCCGCGGTCGCCCTTGGGCAGCGCCTGGACGACGACGATCCGCGGCGCCGGCTCCGGCTCCCGCCGCACCGCGGCCACCGTGACCTCGATCGCGTCCTTGCCGAGCACCTGGGCGACCGTGCCGTCCACGCCGAGCCCCAGCCCGTCCGCCAGGGTCACCGCCTCGCCGGGCGCCAGCCGCTTCACCGCCGCCGCGTGCCGCCCCTCCGCGCCGTCGAGCCGCACCACGGCCCCGGGCGCGGCGGCGGCGATCCGCTCGGTCTCGACGACGAAGACGGGCGCGGTCATGACGGGGAACCTCCGGAGGGGTGGGGCTTGGGGGAACGCGAAGGGGGTGCCGGGCGAGCCCCGGCACCCCCTCCCGGACGGCTACCGGCCGTTGAAGGCGTCCTTCAGACGCGAGAACAGGCCCTGCTGGCCCGGCGCGAACTGGCCGGACGGCCGCTCCTCGCCGCGCAGCACCGCGAGCCGGCGAAGCAGCTCCTCCTGCTCGGGGTCGAGCTTGGTGGGCGTCTGCACCTCGACGTGCACTATCAGGTCGCCCCGGCCGCCGCCGCGCAGGTGGGTGATGCCCCGGCCGTGCAGCGGGATCGACTGGCCGGACTGGGTGCCGGGCCGGATGTCGACCTCCTCCAGCCCGTCCAGGGTCTGCAGCGGCACCTGGGTGCCGAGCGAGGCGGCCGTCATCGGGATGGTGACGGTGCAGTGCAGGTCGTCCCCGCGCCGCTGGAAGACCGTGTGGGTGGTCTCGGCGATCTCGACGTAGAGGTCGCCGGCCGGGCCGCCGCCGGGGCCGACCTCGCCCTCGCCGGCCAGCTGGATCCGGGTGCCGTTGTCCACACCGGCCGGGATCTTGACCGTCAGGGTGCGGCGGGCCCGCACCCGGCCGTCGCCGGCGCACTCGGGGCACGGGGTCGGCACGACGGTGCCGAAGCCCTGGCACTGCGGGCACGGGCGGGAGGTCATGACCTGGCCCAGGAAGGACCGGGTCACCTGGGAGACCTCGCCCTTGCCGCGGCACATGTCGCAGGTCTGCGCGGAGGTGCCGGGGGCCGCGCCCTCGCCGCTGCAGGTGGTGCAGGTGACGGCGGTGTCGACCTGGAGTTCCTTGGTGGTGCCGAAGGCGGCCTCCTCCAGGGTGATCTCCAGCCGGATCATGGCGTCCTGGCCGCGGCGGGTGCGCGAGCGCGGGCCGCGCTGGCCGGCCGCGGCGCCGAAGAAGGCGTCCATGATGTCGGAGAAGCCGAAGCCCGCCGCGCCGGCGCCGAAGCCGCCCGCGCCACCGCCGCCGGGCGACAGCGGGTCGCCGCCGAGGTCGTAGACCTGGCGCTTCTGCGGATCGGAGAGCACCTCGTAGGCGGCGTTGATCTCCTTGAACCGCTCCTGCGTCTTCGGGTCCGGGTTGACGTCCGGGTGCAGTTCGCGTGCGAGGCGCCGGAACGCCTTCTTGATCTCGTCCTGCCCCGCATCCCGTCGGACGCCGAGTACCGCGTAGTAGTCCGTGGCCACCAAATGCTCCGCTTGTTCCGCCTGTTAGTAGTGCGACTGGACACCGCCGCCGGGTTTGTCCGACGACGGTTGTGAGCTACGACTCGGCCAGGATCTGGCCCACGTACCGTGCCACCGCTCGCACCGCCCCCATTGTGCCCGGGTAGTCCATCCGGGTCGGACCGATCACACCCAGTTTGGCCACGCTCTCGTCGCCCGAACCGTAGCCGACCGAAACGACCGAGGTGGAATTCAGCCCTTCGTACGCGTTCTCCCGCCCGATCCGGACGGTCATCGCGGCGTCCGCGGTCTCACCCAGGAGGCGGAGCAGGACGACCTGCTCCTCCAGGGCCTCCAGCACCGGCTGGATGCTGAGTGGGAAGTCGTGCCCGAAGCGGGTCAGGTTGGCCGTGCCGGCCAGCATGATCCGCTCCTCGTTCTGTTCGGCGAGCGCCTCGAACAGCGTCGCCAGGACCGTACTGACGGTCGGCCGGTCGGCCTGTTCGAAGGCCCCCGGGAGTTCCTCCAGCAGCCCGGGCACGTCCGGCAGCCGCTGCCCGGCCGCCCGCGCGTTGATCCGCGAGCGCAGGTCCGCCAGGACCGTCTCGCCGACCGTGCCCGGGCAGTCGACCATCCGCTGCTCGACCCGGCCGGTGTTGGTGATCAGCACCAGCATCACCTTGGCCGGGGCCAGCGCCACCAGCTCGATGTGCCGGACGGTGGAGCGGGTGAGCGAGGGGTACTGCACCACCGCGACCTGCCGGGTCAGCTGGGCGAGCAGCCGCACCGTGCGCATGACCACGTCGTCCAGGTCGACGGCGCCGTCCAGGAAGTGCCGGATCGCCCGGCGCTCCGGGGAGCTCATCGGCTTGATCTCGGCGAGCTTGTCGACGAACAGCCGGTACCCCTTGTCGGTGGGGATCCGCCCGGCGCTGGTGTGCGGCTGGTGGATGTAGCCCTCCTCCTCCAGCGCCGCCATGTCGTTGCGCACCGTCGCCGGGGACACCCCGAGGTTGTGCCGCTCCACCAGGGCCTTGGAGCCGACCGGCTCCTCCGTCCCCACATAGTCCTGGACGATCGCGCGCAGCACGGCGAGCTTGCGGTCGTCCAGTTGGCGGACCTCACCGGCCATGGGGCACGCACCTCCGTCTTCGCACGTTGTCCGTCTGTGATGCTGCGAGCCGCTCCGACGAGGGCCCCGACCTTGGCACTCTGCACACACGAGTGCCAAAACCGTACCTGCCAGTGTACGGCCCGGGTCCTATCGCAGGAACGGCCCGGCCGGGGTGATCCTGCCCGCAGTTCCGGACGGCCGCCACGACACTCCGCACGCGCGGGTGGTGCCCCGGGGCCGTCCGGGTGGCAGCATCGAAAGCGACGGCGAACGGAGGAGCAAGCAATGTCGAGCTCGGGCCAGCACACCCGTTTCGCGCCCGACCGCGGCCTGACCGGCCGCATGGTCGCGACGATGTTCGTGATCGGGCTGCTGTACGTCGGTTTCACGGGCCTGCTGATCGCGCTGCTGCGCGGGGCCTGGCCGCTGATCGTGCTGATCTCCGGCGGGCTGTTCGTGGCCCAGTTCTGGTTCAGCGACAAGATCACCGAGCGGGCCATGGGCGCCCACCAGGTGACCGAGGAGCAGTACCCCCAGCTGCACGGCACCATCGACCGGCTCTGCGCGCTGGCCGACATGCCCAAGCCCCGCGTGGCGGTCGCCGACAACGACATGCCGAACGCCTTCGCCACCGGCCGCAACCCGCAGAACGCCGTGGTGTGCGTCACCACCGGCCTGCTGCGCCGGCTCGAACCCGAGGAGCTGGAGGGCGTCCTCGCCCACGAGCTCTCGCACGTCGCCCACCGGGACGTCGCGGTGATGACCATCGCCGGCTTCCTCGGCGTGCTCGCCGGCGCGATGACCCGGATCGCCATGTACGGCGGGTTCATGGGCGGCGGACGCAACAACAACGACCAGAACGCCGCCATCGCGGCGCTGATCATCCCGCTGGTGTCGATCGTCGTCTACGCGATCAGCTTCCTGCTCACCCGGCTGCTGTCCCGCTACCGCGAACTGGCCGCCGACCGGGCCGCCGCCCAGCTCACCGGCCGCCCCAGCGCCCTCGCCTCGGCCCTCACCAAGGTCACCGGGCAGATCGCCGCCATCCCCACCGAGGACCTGCGCAAGTCGCAGCCCTACAACGCCTTCTACTTCGCCCCCGCGCTGAGCGCCAGGGAGACCGCCTCCCAGCTGTTCTCCACCCACCCGACGCTGGAGAAGCGGCTGGCCCAGCTGGCGAAGATCTCCGAGCAGCTCGGCCGCTGACCCTCCTTCCCGTTCGCGAAAGGACCGCCGTGGGATTCCTGGACGCCCTGTTCGGCCGCACCAAGCCCGTCAAGCCCGACCTCGACCAGCTGTTCGGCGTGCCGTCCGCCGCGCTCACCCTGGAGGCCGCGGCCGGGTTCCTCCCCACCGGGCTCGGCTCGGTCTGCTTCGCGGCCGTCGAGGGCGCGGCCTTCGTCCAGGTCGAACAGCAGGTCCGGGCCCTGCTGGACGCCGACACCGAACGCGGCGGCGTCCCGGTGGAGGCCTCCAAGGACGGCTACGGCTACTCCTGGCTGCTCACCCGGCACACCCCCGAGGAACTCCCGGAACTGGTCAACGACCTGCACGCGGTCAACAGCGAGCTGGAGGCGAACGGCTTCGGCCCGCAGCTGCTCTGCTCCCTGGTCGGCTTCCGCAACGCGCAGGGCCAGTCGCTGGCCCTGGTCTACCTCTACAAGCGCGGAACCTTCTATCCCTTCGCCCCGATGCCCGGCGGCGGCGAACGGCGCAACAGCCCGCTGGAGCTCCAGGTCAACGCGACGCTGGGCAACGACCTGCGGTTGGAGAAGGACCTCAGCCGCTGGTTCCCGGTCTGGGGCGCGCCGGGCCTCTGACGCCCCGTCCGTAAAATCGCCCCCATGCGCAGCCACCAGTACGGACCCGACCTCACCCCGCCGTGGAAGAAGCAGGAGCCGGCACCCGAGGTGCCGGCCGAGCGGGACCTGGTGGTCGAGGAGGCCGCCACCGGCTACTGCGGGGCGGTGGTGCGGTGCGAGAAGACCGCGGAGGGGTTCACCGTCACCCTGGAGGACCGGTTCGGCAAGCAGCGGGTCTTCCCGCTGGTGCCGCGCGGCTTCCTGCTGGAGGGCAAGGCCGTCACCCTGGTGCGCCCGAGCGCCCCCGCCGCGCCCCGCACCCCCGCCCGCACCGCCTCGGGCTCCCTCGCCGTCCCCGGCGCCCGCGCCCGGGTCGCCCGCGAGTCCCGCATCTACGTCGAGGGCCGGCACGACGCCGAGCTGGTCGAGCGGGTCTGGGGCGACGACCTGCGCATCGAGGGCGTCGTCGTCGAGTACCTCCAGGGCATCGACGACCTCCCCGCGATCGTCGCCGACTTCGCCCCCGGCCCAGGCCGCCGCCTCGGCGTCCTGGTCGACCACCTGCTCCCGGGGACGAAGGAGCACCGCATCGCCGCGCAGGTCACCGGCGAGTCCGTGCTGGTCGTCGGCCACCCCTACATCGACATCTGGCAGGCCGTGAAGCCCTCCTCCGTCGGCATCCCCGGCTGGCCCGCCGTCCCCCGGGGCGAGGACTGGAAGGAGGGCACCTGCCGCCGCCTCGGCTGGCCGGTGGACACCCCGGCGGCTTGGAAGCGGATCCTGTCGAAGGTGAACAGCTACCGGGACCTGGAGCCCGAACTCCTGGCGAAGGTAGAGGAGTTGATCGACTTCACGGCCCTTCCGGGTCAGGAGTAGGTCTGGAACTCCGAGGTGTCGAGCGTGACGCCCAGCAGGATGTTGTGGACCATGTCCGGCCCGGCCGTCATCACGAGTTCCCCCCTGATGAGCTCAGCCTTGAAGCCTTCAGGAACCTCCAGGTTCTCGAAGATCCCAGTCATCCGGTCATCGATGGCGGTCATCGCGCGCTCCCTCCGACGGCTGACACCACGTCAACGACAATCAGTCCACCAGGTCACGAACGACGGCGTCGGCCAGCAGGCGGCCCTGGAGGGTCAGGGTGGCGCGACCCTGCTGGTAGGGCTCCTCGGCGAGCAGGCCGTCCGCGAGGGCCTTGGCGGCGGCCCTGCGGCCCGCCTCGGCGAGGAGGTCGAGGGAGATGCCGTCGGCCAGGCGCAGTTCCAGCAGGATGCGCTCGACCCGGCGGTCCTCGTCGGTGAGGACCTCGCGGCCCAGGGCCGGGGTGCGGCCCTCGGCGAGGGCCTGGGCGTAGGCGGCGGGGTGCTTGGCGTTCCACCAGCGGACGCCGCCGACGTGGCTGTGGGCGCCGGGGCCGGCGCCCCACCAGTCGGCGCCGGTCCAGTAGAGCTCGTTGTGGCGGCAGCGGCCCTCGGGGGTGGTGGCCCAGTTGGAGACCTCGTACCAGGCGTAGCCGGCCGCGCTGAGCGCCTGCTCGGCGATGAGGTAGCGGTCGGCGTGCACGTCGTCGTCGATCATCGGCAGTTCGCCGCGCTTGACCCGGGCGGCCAGCTTGGTGCCGTCCTCGACGATCAGCGAGTACGCGGAGACGTGGTCGGGCCCGGCGCCGATCGCGGCGTCCAGCGAGGCCCGCCAGTCGTCGTCGGACTCGCCGGGGGTGCCGTAGATCAGGTCGAGGTTGACGTGCTCGAAGCCGGCCTCGCGGGCCTCGGCCACGCAGGCCTCGGGGCGGCCGGGGGTGTGGTGGCGGTCGAGCAGCCGCAGGACGTGCGGGCGGGCGCTCTGCATGCCGAAGGAGATCCGGTTGTAGCCGCCCTCGCGCAGTTCGGCGAGGTACGCGGGGTCGACGGACTCCGGGTTGGCCTCGGTGGTGACCTCGGCGTCCGGGGCGAGCCCGAACTCCTCGCGCAGGGCGGCGAGCATCTTCACCAGGTCGCGGGCGGGCAGCAGGGTGGGGGTGCCGCCGCCGAGGAAGACGGTCCGCACGGGCAGGTCGGCCTCCCCGAGCACCTTCCGGGCGTGCCGGATCTCGGCGACCACGTTGTCCGCGTAGGTCTCCTGCGAGGCCACGGCCCCGGAGGAGCGCAGTTCGGTGGCGGTGTAGGTGTTGAAGTCGCAGTAGCCGCAGCGGCTGGCGCAGTAGGGCACGTGCAGGTAGAAGCCGAACGGGCGCCGGCCCAGCCCGGCGAGGGCGTGCGCGGGCAGGGAACCGTCGGACGGCACCGGTTCGCCGTCGGGGAGTGCGGAGGGCATGCCCCCATTGTCCCGTACGGCCCGCGCGACCGGGCGCGGGCCGTACGGGAGCCGGGCTCAGGCCTCGTTGGCGCCCGTGTACATGGCGGCCACCGCGTCCGCGTAGGTCCGCTCGACCACCGGGCGCTTGATCTTCAGGCTCGGGGTGAGCTCGCCGTGCTCGATGTCGAGGTCGCGCGGCAGCAGGTGGAACTTCTTGATCGTCTGCCAGCGCTGGAGGTCGGCATTGACCCGCTTGACGAAGCCCTCGATCAGCTGGTGCACGGCCGGGTCGGCGGCCAGCTCGGCGTAGCTCCTGCCGGCCAGGCCGCGCTCGGCGGCCCACGGCATCAGCACCGCCTCGTCCAGGCCGATCAGCGCGGTGCAGTAGTTGCGGCCGTTGCCGATCACCAGGATGTTGCTGACGAACGGGCAGACCGCCTTGAACTTGCCCTCGACCTCGCTGGGCGCCACGTACTTTCCGCCGGAGGTCTTGAACAGGTCCTTCTTGCGGTCGGTGATCCGCAGGAAGCCGTCGGGGCTGAGCTCGCCGATGTCCTCGGTGTGGAACCAGCCGTCCGGCTCCAGCACCTCGGCGGTCTTCTCCGGCAGGTTGTGGTAGCCGCGCATGACGCCGGGGCCGCGCAGCAGGATCTCGCCGTCCTCGGCGATCCGCACCTCGGTGCCGGGCAGCGGGCGGCCGACCGTGCCGATCCGCACGTCCTCCTTGCGGTTGACGCAGGAACCGGCGCTGGTCTCGCTCAGCCCGTAGCCCTCCAGGATCGGTACCCCGGCGCCGAGGAAGAAGTAGCCGATCTCGGGGGCGAGCGCGGCACTGCCGGAGACCGCGCCGCGCAGCCGGCCGCCGAAGGCCTCCCGGATCTTCGCGTACACCAGCTTGTCGGCCACCGCGTGCTGCAGCCGCAGGCCCAGCGGGGCGCTGTCGACGCCGGTGGCGATCCGGCTCTCCTGGACGGCCCGGGCGTACTCGCGGGCGACCTTGGCGGCCCACATGAAGATCTTGTACTTGGCGCCGCCCTCGGCCCGGGCCCGGCCGGCGATGCCGTTGTAGACCTTCTCGAAGATGCGCGGCGCCGAGGCCATGGTGGTCGGCCGGATGGCCGGCAGGTTGTGGATGATCCGGTCGACCCGGCCGTCCACCGCCATCACGTGGCCGGTGGCGATCTGGCCGGAGATCAGCGTCTTGCCGAAGACGTGCGACAGCGGCAGCCACATGAACTGGACGTCGTCGGGGCCGAGCAGGCCGCTGGCCTCCTGGGCCCGGCCCTCGTACGCCCAGCAGTCGTGCACCAGGCGCACGCCCTTGGGGCGGCCGGTGGTGCCGGAGGTGTAGATGAGGGTGGCCAGCTGCTCCTTGTCGAGCGCGGCCACGGCCTTCTCGACGGCGTCCGGGTGCTGCTCCAGGTACTCGGTGCCGCGCCGTTCCAGCTCGGCGAGGGTGATCAGGTCCAGCCCGGCCGTCTGGAGTGTCTCGGGCCGGGCGGCCTCGGCGGGGGCGTCGAAGAGGATCACGGTGCGCAGCTCGGGCAGCTGGTCGATGTGCTCGACGGCCTTGGCCAGCTGGGCGGCGTTCTCGGCGAACAGGGCCCGGGAACCGGAGTCGGAGAGGATGAAGGCCGTCTCGTCCCCGTTGGTGCTCGGGTAGACGGTGGTGATCGCGGCTCCGGCGCACATCGCGCCGAGGTCGGTGAGGATCCACTCGACCCGGGTGGAGGAGGCCAGCGCGACCCGGTCCTCCGGCTGGATGCCGAGCGCCATCAGGCCGGCGGCCACCGCCTTGACCCGGACGGCGGTCTGCGCCCAGGTCAGCGAGCGCCACTGCTCGGCGCCCGGGGCACCGTCCGCGGCGTGCTCGTCGACCGAGGCCGGGTAGCGGTAGGCCTCGACGTTCGGGGTCGCGGCGACGCGCTCCAGGAACAGGTGGGCGACGGAGGCGGGACGCCCGGCGACGATGTCGGCACTGCCGGAGTCGATCAGGGACTGCGCGGAACTCAACGAGGACCTCCGGGGGCGGGTGGCCGTCTGAGGGATGGTCGCGGCGTCCGTGGGGGCGGCCGCCGGGCCCCGGCCGCCTGAGCGGTGGGTGGTACCGGTCAGTAACAAGGGCGCTGTCAGCAGCCTAGGGGGAAACCGGTCATTCCGTAAGGGGGCGGATCCAGCTGGCACGCCCCCGCAGCCACGGACCCGGCCCAGGGCCCGGCCATGGCAAAGGCCCGGCAAACCTCCGCCGGACGGCCCCCGAATCGTCTGTACGACGCCGCGGAACGACGAGAATTGGGGTGCGAACCCGACCGGCGACGACAAGAGTGTGCCAGTGCTGATCAGACTGCTCCGGGCGTACCTGCGCCCATATTCCCGACCGATCACCCTGCTGGTGCTCCTCCAGCTGGTGTCCACCCTCGCGGCGCTGTACCTGCCCACGCTCAACGCCGACATCATCGACAAGGGCGTGGTCACGGGCGACACCGGCTACATCCTGCGCCTGGGCGCCGTGATGATCGGCGTCACCCTCGTGCAGGCGCTGTGCTCGATCGGCGCCGTCTATTACGGCGCCCGCACCGCGATGGCCTTCGGCCGCGACGTCCGCGCCGCCGTCTTCGACCGGGTGCAGGGCTTCTCCTCCCGGGAGGTCGGCCAGTTCGGCGCGCCCTCCCTGATCACCCGCACCACCAACGACGTCCAGCAGGTCCAGATGCTGGCCCTGATGAGCTTCACCCTGATGGTCGCCGCACCGATCATGTGCGTCGGCGGCATCATCATGGCGCTCAACCAGGACGTCCCGCTGTCCGGACTGCTGCTCGCCGTCATCCCCGCCCTCGGCGTGGTCGTCGTCCTGCTGGTCCGCGCCCTGCGGCCGAAGTTCCGCAGCATGCAGGTGAAGATCGACACCGTGAACCGGGTGCTGCGCGAGCAGATCACCGGCATCCGGGTCATCCGCGCCTTCGTCAAGGACGGCCACGAGCAGCACCGCTTCGCCGAGGCCAACGAGGACCTCACCCAGGTCGCCCGGCAGGTCGGCCGGCTGATGTCCGTGATGTTCCCCGCCGTGATGCTGGTCGTGAACATCTCCAGCGTCGCGGTGCTCTGGTTCGGCGCCCACCGCATCGACAGCGGCGACATGGAGATCGGCGGACTCACCGCCTTCCTCTCCTACCTGATGCAGATCCTGATGAGCGTCATGATGGCCACCTTCATGTTCATGATGGTGCCGCGCGCCGAGGTCTGCGCCGAGCGCGTCCAGGAGGTCCTCGGCACCTCCTCCAGCGTCGTCCCGCCCGCCGCCCCGGTCACCGAACTGCTGCGCCGCGGCCACCTGGAACTGCGCGACGTCGACTTCCGCTACCCCGGCGCCGAAGCCTCCGTGCTGCACGGCATCGACCTCACCGCCCGCCCCGGCGAGACCACCGCCATCATCGGCTCCACCGGCAGCGGCAAGTCCACCCTGCTCGGCCTCGTCCCCCGGCTCTTCGACGCCACCTCCGGCCAGGTCCTGCTCGACGGCGTGGACGTGCGCGAGCTCGCCGCCGACGCGATCGCCGACAGCGTCGGCATCGTCCCGCAGAAGCCCTACCTGTTCTCCGGCACCGTCGCCAGCAACCTCCGCTACGGCCGCCCCGACGCCACCGACGAGGAACTCTGGCACGCCCTGGAGATCGCCCAGGCCAAGGAGTTCGTCGAGAAGCTGGCCGAAGGCCTGGACGCCCCCATCGCCCAGGGCGGCGGCAACGTCTCCGGCGGCCAGCGCCAGCGCCTGGCCATCGCCCGCGCCCTCGTCCGCCGCCCCGACGTCTACCTCTTCGACGACTCCTTCTCCGCGCTCGACTACGCCACCGACGCCAAACTGCGCAAGGCCCTCGCCCGCGAGACCTCCGACGCCACCGTGCTGATCGTCGCCCAGCGGGTGTCCACCATCCGCGACGCCGACCGGATCATCGTCCTCGACGAGGGCGCCGTCGTCGGCAGCGGGACCCACCACGAACTGATGGCCGACAACCCGACGTACCGGGAGATCGTGCTCTCCCAGCTCACCGAGCAGGAGGCGGCGTGACCACCCCAGGAAAGCGTGCCGGAACACCGGCCGGAAGGCCCGCCGGGCCGGACGGCGGAAAGCCGGAGGACACGCTCCCCAGCGACTCCCAGGCCGCCGCCGCCCGCCGCGGCCCGGCCGGACCGGGCCGCTTCATGGGCGGCCAGGGCACCGAGAAGTCCATGGACTTCAAGGGCTCCGGCAAGCGCGTCCTCGGCCTGCTGCGCCCCGAACGCAAGCTGCTGCTCGGCGTGCTGGCGCTCGGCGTGCTCGGCATCGGCTGCGCCGTCACCGGCCCCAAGATCCTCGGCGACGCCACCGACCTGATCTTCGCCGGCGTCATCGGCGCCCGCTTCCAGCCCGGCACCTCCAAGGCCGAGGTCATCGCCGGCCTGCGCGCCCACGGCGAGGGCGGCATCGCCGACCTGCTCGGCGCCGTCGACTTCACCCCCGGCCACGGCATGGACTTCGATGCCATCGGCTCCATCCTGCTCTGGGTGCTCGGCATCTACGTCGCCTCCGCCGTCTTCGGCATCTTCCAGGGCCGCCTGGCCACCAAGGCGATCCAGTCGGCCAGCTACCGGCTGCGCCAGGACGTCGAGGCCAAACTCGCCCGGCTGCCGCTCAGTTACTTCGACAAGCAGCCGCGCGGCGAGGTGCTCAGCAGGGTCACCAACGACATCGACAACATCGGCCAGTCCATGCAGCAGACCATGGGCCAGGTCGTCAACTCGCTGCTCACCGTGGTCGGTGTGCTGGCGATGATGTTCTGGATCTCCCCGATCCTCGCCGTGATCGCCCTGGTCTCGGTGCCGCTGTCGGTGGTCGTCGCCGCCAGGGTCGGCAAGAAGGCCCAGCCGCAGTTCGTCCAGCAGTGGAAGTCCACCGGCCAACTCAACGCCCACATCGAGGAGATGTACACCGGCCACACCCTGGTCAAGGTGTTCGGCCGGCAGCGCGAGTCCGCCGAGACCTTCCGCGAGCACAACGACGCGCTGTACCACGCCAGCTTCCGCGCCCAGTTCATCTCCGGGATCATCCAGCCCGCGATGATGCTGATCGGCAACCTGCAGTACGTGCTGGTCGCGGTGGTCGGCGGACTGCGGGTGGCCAGCGGCTCGCTGTCCATCGGCGACGTCCAGGCCTTCATCCAGTACTCCCGGCAGTTCAGCCAGCCGCTCACCCAGGTCGCCAGCATGGCCAACCTGGTGCAGTCCGGGGTCGCCTCCGCCGAGCGCGTCTTCGAACTCCTCGACGCCGCCGAGCAGAGCCCCGAGCCGGCCATGCCCGAGAAGCCCGACACCGTCCACGGCCGGGTCGCCTTCCAGGACGTGTCGTTCCGCTACGACCCCGACAAGCCGCTCATCGAGGACCTCTCGCTCAAGGTCGAACCCGGCCAGACCGTCGCCATCGTCGGCCCCACCGGCGCCGGCAAGACCACCCTGGTCAACCTGCTGATGCGGTTCTACGAGGTCAGCTCCGGACGCATCACCCTCGACGGCACCGACATCTCCGCGATGTCCCGCGAGGACCTGCGCTCCGGCATCGGCATGGTCCTCCAGGACACCTGGCTCTTCGGCGGCACCATCGCCGACAACATCGCCTACGGAGCCGGCTCCGCCACCCGCGAGCAGGTCATCGAAGCCGCCAGGGCCGCCCACGTCGACCGCTTCGTGCGCACCCTCCCCGACGGCTACGACACCGTCATCGACGACGAGGGCACCGGCGTCAGCACCGGCGAGAAGCAGCTGATCACCATCGCCCGGGCCTTCCTCGCCCAGCCGTCGATCCTCGTCCTGGACGAGGCCACCAGCTCCGTCGACACCCGCACCGAGGTGCTCATCCAGCGGGCCATGGCCCGGCTGCGCACCGGCCGCACCAGCTTCGTCATCGCCCACCGCCTCTCCACCATCCGGGACGCCGACGTCATCCTGGTGATGGAGAACGGCTCCATCGTGGAGCAGGGCACCCACGACGAGCTGATCGCCGCCGACGGCGCCTACGCCCGGCTCTACCAGGCGCAGTTCGCGGAGGCCGTGGCCGAGGTGGACTGATCCGTCGTCACACGAAGAGCCGGGACGGGACCCTCCGTCCCGGCTCTTCGCGCGCCGGGGCCTCGCCGGAGCCGACGGGCTTCGCTACCGTGGCCCCCGCGGGCTGCGCACCACCGCCGGCCCGATCGACGCCGAACTCACCGTGTGGGCCGCCTCGGTGGAACCGCACCCGTCGGCCGCCCAGGCCGGACTGGCCGTCGACGAACGCGGCCGGGCCCTGGTGGACGACCACCTGCGCTCGCTCTCGCACCCGGACGTCCACGTGGTCGGCGACGCCGCCGCCGTCACCGTGCCCGGCATCGGCACCCTGCGGATGGGCTGCGCCACCGCGCTGCCGCAGGGCCGGTACGTCGGGCGGCTGCTCGACGGGCGCACCTCGGAGCCGTTCTCGTTCCGGTACACCGTGCAGTGCCGCAGCCTCGGCCGGCGGGACGGGCTGCTCCAGCTGGTCCACCCGGACGACGCCATGAAGCCCACCGTGTCCACCGGCGCCGCGGGGCGGCTGGCCAAGGCCGGGATCGTCACCGCCGTGCTGGCCGCGCTGAAGTAGCCCCCGTCCACGCGGAAGGGCCCGGGCGGATGCCCGGGCCCTTCCTGGTGCCGCTCGCGGCTACGCGCGTGCCGCGCCCGCGGTCACTTCTTGTCCTTCGGCGTCTCCGCGTCGGTGGACAGCGCGGCGATGAAGGCCTCCTGCGGGACCTCCACGCTGCCGACCATCTTCATCCGCTTCTTGCCTTCCTTCTGCTTCTCCAGCAGCTTCCGCTTACGGGAGATGTCACCGCCGTAGCACTTGGCGAGGACGTCCTTGCGGATCGCGCGGACCGTCTCACGGGCGATCACCCGGGAGCCGATGGCGGCCTGGATCGGCACCTCGAACTGCTGGCGCGGGATCAGCTTCTGCAGCTTGCCGGCCATCATCACGCCGTAGCCGTAGGCCTTGTCCTTGTGCACGATCGCGGAGAACGCGTCCACCGGGTCACCGTGCAGCAGGATGTCGACCTTGACCAGCTGGGCGGTCTGCTCGCCGATGGGCTCGTAGTCGAGCGAGGCGTAGCCGCGGGTCTTGGACTTCAGCTGGTCGAAGAAGTCGAAGACGATCTCGGCGAGCGGCAGGGTGTAGCGCAGCTCGACCCGGTCCTCGGACAGGTAGTCCATGCCCTGGAGGTTGCCGCGACGCGACTGGCAGAGCTCCATGATCGCGCCGACGAACTCGTTCGGCGCCAGGATGGTGCCGCGCACGACCGGCTCGTAGACCTCGGAGATCTTGCCGGTCGGGAACTCGCTCGGGTTGGTGACGGTGTGCTCGCTGCCGTCCTCCATCACCACCCGGTAGACCACGTTCGGGGCGGTGGAGATCAGGTCGAGGTTGAACTCGCGCTCCAGGCGCTCCCGGATGATCT
Source organism: Kitasatospora sp. NPDC023176 (assembly GCF_055560495.1). NCBI lineage: Bacteria > Bacillati > Actinomycetota > Actinomycetes > Kitasatosporales > Streptomycetaceae > Kitasatospora > Kitasatospora sp. NPDC023176. The sequence goes on from NZ_JBVHIP010000004.1 coordinate 253,471, forward strand.
CCAGGTGCAGCAGGCCGAGGAAGCCGCAGCGGTAGCCGAAGCCGAGCGCGACCGAGGTCTCCGGCTCGTACACCAGGGCGGCGTCGTTGAGGCGCAGCTTGTCCAGGGCGTCGCGCAGCAGCGGGTAGTCCGAGCCGTCCAGCGGGTACAGGCCGGAGAACACCATCGGACGCGGTTCCTTGTAGCCGCCCAGCGGCTCGGTGGCGCCCTTGTGCATCGAGGTGATCGTGTCACCGACCTTGGACTGCCGGACGTCCTTCACACCGGTGATGATGTAGCCCACCTCGCCGACGCCGAGGCCGTCGGCGACCTTCGGCTCGGGCGAGATGACGCCGATCTCCAGCAGCTCGTGGGTGGCGCCGGTGGACATCATCTGGATGCGCTCGCGCTTGGTGAGCTGGCCGTCCACGACACGGACGTAGGTGACCACGCCGCGGTAGGAGTCGTACACCGAGTCGAAGATCATCGCGCGGGCCGGGGCGTCCTTGACGCCGACCGGGGCCGGGATGGTGTTGACGATGTGGTCCAGCAGGTCCTCGACGCCCAGACCGGTCTTGGCGCTGACCTGGAGCACGTCGGAGGGGTCGCAGCCGATGATGTGGGCGATCTCGGCCGCGTACTTCTCCGGCTGGGCGGCCGGCAGGTCGATCTTGTTGAGGACCGGGACGATCGTGAGGTCGTTCTCCAGCGCCAGGTACAGGTTGGCGAGGGTCTGCGCCTCGATGCCCTGGGCCGCGTCGACCACCAGGATGGTGCCCTCGCAGGCCGCGAGGGAGCGGGACACCTCGTACGTGAAGTCCACGTGGCCGGGGGTGTCGATCATGTTGAGGATGTGCGTCGTCCCGGCGTCCGGCCCGGTCTTCGGGGCCCACGGGAGGCGGACCGCCTGCGACTTGATGGTGATGCCGCGCTCACGCTCGATGTCCATGCGGTCGAGGTACTGGGCGCGCATCTGCCGGGGGTCGACCACGCCGGTGATCTGCAGCATCCGGTCTGCGAGCGTCGACTTGCCGTGGTCGATGTGGGCGATGATGCAGAAGTTGCGGATCAGCGCCGGGTCGGTACGGCTGGGCTCTGGCACATTGCTGGGGGTCGCGGGCACCTTGGTCCGATTCTCCGTTGGTCCGGGGCCGGGGGTGTCCGGATCATCGCTGACCGGCTATCCCGGGGACCGGACAGTCTCGTCCGATCGAAATAGTTCCTCCCATCCTCCCACGACCACGACCCGGGGCGCCGTTCGGGCACCTCACAGCCTTCCGTCACCCCGCCGCACGGCTTCCGTCCCCCACTGCACAGCCTTCCGCCACCCCACCGCTCGGCGGCAGGATGGCCCGCCATGATCCTCGAAAGCGCCCTGCTCGACGTCCTGCCAGACCGGGAGGACGAGTTCCTCGCCGCCTTCGCCGAGGCCCGCCCGCTGATCGCCGTCCAGCACGGCTTCCGCTCCCTGGAACTGCGCCGCTGCCTGGACGAGGGGCGCGGCTCCCGGTTCCTGCTGCAGGTGGAGTGGGAGACCCTCGCCGACCACACCGAGGGCTTCCGCGGCTCCGCCGAGTACCTCCGGTGGCGCGAGCTGCTGCACCGGTTCTACCGGCCGTTCCCGGAGGTCGAGCACTACGGGGAGCCGGTACTGAGCGCCTAGCCCCGCGGGCGGGCCCGGCGGTCGGTTTGGGGCGGGCGGCGGGCCCCTGGTAGCGTGGGCTGCTGCACCTGGCCCCGGCATGCCCTCTCAGCTGACCCGACGGCCTGCGCGTGCAACGCTCCCCAGCCTCCGGCCGGGGGGACCCCAGAACCCGTTCAGACAAGACTGAGGCTCCTTCGTGGCGAACATCAAGTCCCAGATCAAGCGCAACAAGACCAACGAGAAGGCGCGCCTGCGCAACAAGGCCGTCAAGTCCTCGCTGAAGACCGCCCTGCGCAAGGCCCGCGAGGCCGCTGCCGCCGGTGAGACCGAGAAGGCCGCTGTGCTGGCCCGCGCCGCCTCCAAGGCGCTGGACAAGGCCGTGAGCAAGGGCGTCATCCACGCCAACCAGGCCGCCAACAAGAAGTCGGCCATCACCAAGCGCGTCAACACCGCCGTCCAGGCCTGACGCCCTCGGGGGCGCCTCGCCCCCACCGCCGCGGAGTGACCCGGCCCTCTACCCGGAACTCCGAGGCGCGCGAGACTCGCACCGTACGCGGCCTGCGTTCGCCACGCGGGTGCGGTGCACAGCAGTTGTACGACAGGCGCCGTGGTCGGCCTCCTCAGGGAGGCGGACCACGGCGCCTGTCGCGTTCCGCGCCCCGGCCGCTATGGTCGATCACGCGCGACCGGGGGTGCGGGGAGCACCCGCGGCGCCAGCCCAGAGGGGGAACTTCCATGACGACGCCACCACCGCCACTGCCGTCCTCGGCACCGAACGGGCCGGGGTACGGGTTCCCGCAGCAGTCGGGCACGCCAGGGGTACCGGCGGCTGGGGTACCGGGGGCTGGGGCGCCGGGGGTGGCGGCACCGGGGGTGGGGGCGCCCGCGCCGGGGATGGCGGCGCCGGCCGCCGGCGGGTTCGGGCCGCCGCCCGGGCTGCCGACCTCGCCGGGAGCGCCTGGCACACCCGGCGGCGGCACGACGCCGCGCAAGGGCGGGAACCTGCGCCGCAACGCCGTCTGGGCCTTCGTCGGGGCACTCCTCGCCTCGGCCGGCTGGACCACCGCCGTGCTGGTCGTCCCGGACCTGGTCAGCAGCGACTCCTCGCCGCGCAGCCTCGGCAGCTACCACCTCTCGGACGACTTCTGCGCCACCGCGAAGCCCTCCCGGCTGCTGGCGACGTACTCCGTCACCACCGATGCCAACTCGCCGTCCCACAACACCGACCGGACCGCCGCCCTGGACAGCATGAACTGCTCCATGTCGCTCAAGCGGACCGGCGGCGGCAGCGACAGCGAGTACGCCAGCGTGTACATCCGCGCCGACCTGCACAAGGCCGTCAACCCGGCGCCCGAGCAGGACGCCGGCAAGGAGTTCTACCGGACCCGGGGCTACCAGATCACCGACATCCCGGGGCTCGGCGAGGCGGCGTTCTTCATCTACAAGGACGACAGCGGGTCGGGCTCGTACCACAGCCTGTTCGCCGAAGTGCAGATCCGCGACGGCGCAATGACCTACTCCATCAGCTACAACGCCAGTTACACCCAGGGGAAGTCCACCCCGCCGTCCATGACCGAGCTCCGCAACGACCTGCAGACCGACGCGGACAACGCCGTACGGGCCATGCGCAAGTAGCGGCCCCGGGCCCGGGGCCGCGCGCGGGAGCCGGCCAGCAGGACGGGCGGGAGCGGGTCAGTAGGACGGGCGGGAGCCGGCCCGGGCGGCCTTGGCGACGGCGACCACCGCGCGCTCCAGGGCGAAGGCCGGGTCGGCCGAACCGCCCTTGACGTCGGCGTCGGCCCGGGCGATGGCGGTCAGCGCGGTGGCCACCGCGTCGCCCGTCCAGCCGCGCATCTGCTGGCGGACCCGGTCCACCTTCCACGGCGGCATGCCCAACTCGCGGGCCAGATCGGCCGGACGCATGTTCCGCCCGGTCGTCGCCAGCCGTCCGATGCTGCGCACCCCGGAGGCCAGCGCGTAGGTGATGCCGGTCGGCGGCTGGCCGACGGCCAGCGCCCAGCGCAGCCGCTCCAGCGCCTCCGCCGCCCGGCCGGTGACGGCCAGGTCGGCCACCTCGAACCCGGTCGCCTCGGCCCGGCCGCTGTAGTAGCGGGCCACCACCGTGTCATCGATCGCGCCCTCGACGTCCGAGGTCAACTGACTGCAGGCGGCCGCCAGTTCACGCAGGTCGCTACCGAGCGCGTCCAGCAGCGCCTGGCAGGCCTCCGGGGTCGCGGAGCGGCCCAGGGTGCGGAACTCACCCTTGACGAAGGCCAGTCGCTCGCTCGCCTTGGCCAGCTTGGCGCAGGCCACCTCGCGCCCGCCCGCCTTGCGACCGGCGTCCAGCAGGCCCTTGCCCTTGGCCCCGCCGGCGTGCACCAGCACCATGATCACTTCTTCGGCCGGGTCCTCGAGGTACGCCTTGACCTCCTTCACCGAGTCGGCGGAGAGGTCCTGCGCGGCCCGGACCACGATCACCTTGCGCTCGGCGAACAGCGAGGGCGTGGTCAGCTCGGCCAGACTGCCGGGCTGCAGCCCGCCGGGCGGCACGTCCCGCACGTCGGTGTCCGGATCCGCCGCCTTCGCCGCGGCCACCACCTGGGCGACCGCACGGTCCAGCAGCAGCTCCTCCTGGCCGACCGCGAGGGTCAGCGGGGCGAGCAGGTCGTCGGGTGCACTCTTCCTGGCCATCGCCTACCAGCATCCCACGCGCTGCGGACACTCCCGCCCGACGGCCGGAGCCGGACCGTCCGGGCCCCGACCGGCCGAACCCCGAACCCGAACCCCGAACCCCGGCTACCCGGGCCACCGCACCCGACCTGGAGAATGGCCCGGTGACCGAGAACCACACCACCGACCTCCCGGACGTCGTCGACCCCTTCGTCCGCCAGCTGCTCGTCCTGCCCGACCGCGACACCGCCGACGAGGCCGCCGAGGAACTCTCCGCCGCCCACCCCGACCTCGGCGAACTGGAGATCGTCCGCGACGCCCTGGCCGGCGAGGACGACGCCGAGGACGCCCAGTGGCTGGTCGTCCTCGACCCGCCGTCCGACGGCTGGACCCCGGCCCTGCTGCACGCCCTCGACACCGTGGCCACCTCGTACGAGGGCTGGCGCGAGGAGGCCTGACCGACACCGCGACGCCGCGACGCCGCCCGCGCGCGGCGTCGCGGCGTTGGGTGTCCGTTGCAACGTTGCGGCGTCCGTCGCGGCGTTCAGCGCGGGAGCACCCAGTCCGGCCGCCACGTCCCGGCGGCGTCGTGGGCGGGCGCGGCCGCGGCCAGGTAGGCGCGGAGGGTGGCCAGGGCCGGGTGGGGGTTGTCCCGGTGCCACAGGAGCGAGTGCGGGTAGACCAGCGTCGGGTCCGTCACCGGGATGCGGCGCAGGCCGTGGCCGGCCGGCCAGACCAGGCGGGTTCGCTCGCTCATGAAGGTCGCCAGGGCCGGGGTGTCGGCGACGGTGTCCAGGAGCGCGTCGGAGCCGAAGTTGGGACCGGTCGCCTCGATGGTGAGCCCGAACTCGGCGACGAGGTCGTCGTAGTAGGCGGCCCACTCGGTGCCCGGGGCGATGCCGGGCATCCAGATCCGGTGGCCGACGAGCTGGGCGACGGTCACCGAGCGGGCACCCGCCAGCGCGTGGGCGGGCCCGGTGAGGAGTTGCAGCGGCTCGTCGAGCACCCGGACGGACTCGACGTCCTCCGGGAAGGACCGGCCGGGCGCGGCCACCGCGCGGAAGGACGCGTCGATCGTCCCCGAGCGGATCGCGGTGACGGCCGCCCCGACGTCGAACAGCATCACCACGTCGAGCTCGACCTCGGGGTGCGCGCGGTGGAAGTCCCGCATCAGCCCCGAGCCCGCGCCGCGCGAGGCGATGATGTCGACCCGCAGCGGCCGACGGCCGGTGCGCACCGAGGCGACCGCCCGCTCGGCGGCGCGCAGCAGTTCACGGGCGTGCGGCAGGAACGCCTGCCCGTCGATGGTGAGTTCGGCGCCGCGCGGGGTGCGGGTGAACAGCCGCACCCCGAGATCGCGCTCCAGCGCGGCGATGCGCTTGGAGACGGCCTGCTGGGTGATCGACAGGTCGGCGGCGGCCTTCTGGAACTGGCCGGCTTCCGCGGCGGCGGCGAAGGTGCGTACGGCTTCGAGGTCCACGTCGGCCCACCTTAGTGAACAACGGACGGTTGTACCCAGGCCGTAGGATGGTTGTTTGACCTGCGGACACGCCGCTCGGTTAGCTCTCACCGGTCAACGTCGGATTGTGCGGATGAGATGCCGAGGGAGCGCGCCGGACATGCTGGGTTGGGTGGGCAGGAGACGGCTCGGGCCGGGGTTCGGCCGGCTGTGGGCGGCGTACGCCGTCAGCGCGTACGGTTCCGGGCTGGGCTTCGGGGCACTTCCGCTGCTGGCCGTCCTGGTGCTGCACGCCGGACCGGCCGAGGTGTCCGCGCTCTCCGCGGTGGGGCCCGCGGTGGGCGCGCTGATCGCGGTACCGCTCGCGCCCTGGGTGGAGTTCCGGCGCAAACGCCCGGTGATGATCGCCATGGACCTGGCCCGGTTCGCGGCCATGGCCACGATCCCCCTCGCCTACGCCCTCGGACGGCTCGGCTTCGTCCAACTGCTCGCCGTCTCGGCCGTGGTCGCCGCGGCCAAGATCGCCTTCAACGCCGCCAGCGGCGCCCACCTCAAGGCCCTCGTCCGGCCCGAGGACCTCCTGGTCGCCAACGCCCGCTTCGAATCCACCAACTGGAGCTCCATCGCGATCGGCCCCCCGCTGGGCGGCGCCGCGATCGGCCTCTTCGGGCCCGTCACCACCGTGATCGCCGACGCGCTCAGCTACCTGCTCTCCGCCGCTGGCATCACCGCCATCCGCGGCCGGGAGGAACCGCCCCAGCCCGCCGCCGGAAGCCCGGCAGGGGCGGGCAGCGGAAGCTCCGTACGGGCCGGCGGCCTGCGGGCGGGTGCACTGCTCGACGGCTGGCGGCACATCCTCGGCGACCCCGCACTGCGGGCGCTCTACCTCAATAACCTGCTCGTCGGCGGGCTGATCATGGCCACCGAGCCGCTGCTGGCCGTCCTCATGCTGCGCCAACTCCACTTCCCGCCCTGGCAGTACGGCCTCGCCTTCGCCGCCCCCTGCCTCGGCGGACTGATCGGCTCCCGGCTGGCCCGGCGCGTTGTGGCCCGCCACGGCCGGCACCGGGTCTTCCGGACCGTCGGCACCCTGCGCGCCGTCTGGCTGATCGGCCTGGTCCTCGTCCGCCCCGGCGTCGTCGGCCTACTCATCGTGATGGCCGTCGAGCTGGCGATCATCGTCAACATGAGCCTGTACAACCCGGTGCTCGCCACCTACCGGCTCGAACGCACCCCCAAGCACCTCCTCGCCCGCACCCTGTCCGCCTGGTCCATCGGCCAGCAGGCGTCCATCGCCATCTGCACCGCCCTCGGCGGTCTCCTCGCCGACACCACCGGCCCGCGCACCGCCCTCGCGGTCGCCGGACTGCTCATCCTGGCCACCCCGCTCCTCCTCCCCCGCCACGACCGGACGGCGGCGCCGCACCAGCCGGAACCGTCCCTCAGCCGCTCCTGACCCACCGGCGGCCGCCACCCTGCGACCGGCCGCCACCTCCTGTCCGACGGCGTCGCCGACCCGGCCCCCGGCCGCCACGACGTCCTGCTCCGCCAGGCCCTCCCCGGCCGGGCCCGCATCGTCGGCACCACCGAACGAGACGCCCTCCTCCAGGCCTGTGCCCCGGCACCGGGGCGGTGGCCTGTGCCCCGGCACCGGGGCGGTGGCCTGTGCCCCGGCGCCGGGCCGCCGGACCGGCGGCTCCCGCACGGTCTCACCAATTCGGGTGAAGGTTCGCCCACCGACCGACGGGCCGGCGGCCAGCCGCCGTAGCCTCGGTGGCGCCCCGTCGCCACCGAGGTGCGCGCCCCGGGCGAAGCCGTGGAATCCGTCGATTCGGAAGGCCCTCGACACCATGACCCGCTCATCGGACGAAAGCGACGAGACGACCGGCAGGCCCTCCCGCCGCCGGCTCCTCACGATCGGCATCGGCGCCGCCGTGGGGGTGGGGGTCATCGGCTCCGGCGCTCCCGCGGCGATCGCCAACGGCCCGTACGACCCGACCAGTCCGACGATCGCCACCAAGCTGAAGAACCTCAGCGGCCCCGTCGAGACCGGGCCGTTCGCCGCGCCGTGGACCGACCTCGGCATCCCCGTGCTGTGCCCGAACGGCACCATGCTCTTCGTCTGCGGCGACACCTTCGACGGCGGCCAGGTCGGCGCCACCGACTGGCGCGCCCCCGTCGGCCTGCGCTCCGGCAGCACGGACCTGAACAACCTCCGCATCGACGGCAGCGTCGGCGGCGGCCACGCCAACAGCCTCGTGGACGAGCCGCACAACCCGGTCGGCGACAAGTTCACCACCGCCATCCCGTCCGACGCGTTCGTCGTCGACGGCGTGATGTACATGCACCTCATGCGCGGCGTCATCTACGACACCCACCACACCGACTTCTGGCGCTCCACCGACAACGGAGAGACCTGGCAGTACCTGTGCCAGTGGCCCGGCGACCTGTACGGCGGCCAGTTCCAGCAGAAGACGTACGCCGTGGCCGACGACGGCTACTGCTACGTGCTCTCCACGGTCTTCAACCGCGAGGTGGAATCAGGGATGCTGCTCCACCGGGTGCGGAAGGAGAGCCTCGGCAACCCGGACGCCTACGAGCCCTGGGGCTACGCCGACGGCGGCTGGCGCTGGAACGCCCCCGCCCCGACGACCGTCTTCGGCACTCGCAAGTGGGGTGAGATGTGCTTCCGCGCCATGGACGGCAAGTACGTCCTCACCTGGCTGAACATGGACCCGCTGTCGATCAGGGCGATGGTCTTCCCGCTCCCCACCTCGGACCTCACCAGGACCCTGGAACAGACCATGATCCTCCCCGGCACCCCCGGCCAGGAGGCCGCGAACCTCGTCGCCAGCCCGTACGGCGGCTTCGTCATCCCCGGCTCGACGTTCGGCGACTTCCACATCGTCGTCAGCCAGTGGTACGACCCGACGAACTACCGGATCATGCAGTACCGGATCAACATGCTCTCCTGAGCGTCGGTGCCTGGTCCCTCGACGGCTCGGTCCGGGCGGGGGCCGTGCGCCTGCCCTCATGTTCCTGCCGGGGGCGTGGGGTTGGGCAACATGGGCTGGGGTCTGGGGCTGTTCTCTGCGGCGTGCTCCGGGCTGGCCCGGAGCACGCCGCAATCGCCTTTCCCCGGGCCCCCGCCCCCGCCCCCTCCCCTCCCTCCACCTCCCCCACCCCTACCCCCTGCCCACCCCACCTCGTGGAGGGAAGAGGAGAGCGGGGGTCATCGGGGCGGGGCGCGGGGCTTGCGGGTGGAGCGCCCGGAGGAGGAGTGCCCCGAGCGGGTCGCGTGGGCGGGCTGGGGGTGGACGGCGACGGCGAGGGTGGACGGGGAGTCGCCGGTCACGGCGATGTCCCCCGCGCGGTCGGTTCGCAGGACGGTGGCACCCAGTGCCCGCAGGCGGTCGACCGTACGGGGTGACGGATGTCCGTACGCATTGCCCTCGCCGCAGGAGATCAGGGCGAGCCGGGGCCGCAGGGCACCGGTTAGGTCCCAGTCCTGATGGGCCGAGCCGTGGTGGGCCACCTTCAGGACGTCGACCCGGCCCAGGCGGCCCACCAGGGCGGACTGGGCGGGCGGTTCCAGGTCGCCGAGCAGCGCCATCCGCAAGCCGCCGGCCAGCGACAGCACCATGGCCACGCTGGCGTTGTTCGCACCTGGCGCGTCGACGACCGCCCCGGGATCGGGCCACACCACGTCCCAGGCCAACTCCGCACCGACCGAACGCCGTTCACCACGGCCCGCACGCAGCAGCGGCACAGCGGCCCCCGCCACCCAGGCCGTCACCCTGGCCACCTCGCCCGGCGGGTCGTCCAGCACCGTGCCCTCGACCGCGCCCACCTGGCGCCCCCGCAACACCCCTGGTACGCCCTCGACGTGGTCCGCGTGGAAGTGGGTCAGCACCAGGAGCGGCACCCTGGTGACGCCGAGTTCGCGCAGGCACCGGTCGGCGGCCTCCGGATCCGGCCCCGTGTCGACCACCACCGCACTGTCCGGAACACCGGTCGAAAGGGCCAACATGTCTCCCTGTCCGACGTCGCACATCGCCAGCCGCCACCCCGGCGGCGGCCAGCCCGTGGCGATCCGGGCGAGCTGCGGCGGGCGCAGCAGGACCGCCAGCAGCACCACCAGCAGGGTGCCCGTCACCAAAGCCCGGGCCCAGCGCCGCCGACCGCGCACCCGCCGGCCGGATTCCGTCCGCCGGGGCAACAGCAGAGGAGCTGCCCAGCAGGCGGCCAGGGCCACCAAGGCGACCGTGATCACCCCGAACCAGCCGCCGGGCCAGGACAGTTGGCCGCCGGGCAGCTCGGCCCCGCGCCGTCCGACGAAGGCGAGCCAGCTGGCCGGCACCCCGGCCGGCTCGGCCAGCAGCCGGGCCAGGGACGGGAAGAACGGCTGCAGGGCGAGCACCCCGAAGCCGAGCAGTGTCGCCGGGGCCACCGCCAGCTCGGCCAGCAGGTTGCACGGGACGGCGACCAGGCTGATGTGTCCGGACAGCACCACCGTCACCGGCGCGCACAGCGCCTGCGCCGCCGCCGTGGCCGCCAGCGCACCCGCCAGGTGGTGCGGCCAGCGCCGGGCCCGCAGGGACTCGGCCCAGTGCGGACCGAGGACGAGCAGCCCGGCGGTGGCGAGCACCGAGAGCAGGAAGCCGTAGGAGCGGGCCAGAAACGGGTCCCACAGGACGAGGACCAGGACGGCCCCGGCGAGCGCGGGGACGGCCCTACGGGGGCGGCCGGTGGCCAGGGCCAGCATGCCGATGAGTCCTGTTCCCGCTGCCCGCAGCACGCTGGGCTCGGGCCGGCAGACGGTCACGAAGGCCAGCACCAACCCCGTGCCGAGCAGGGCGCTGGTGCGCAGCGACAGCCCCAGCAGCGCGGCCACCCCGCGCCGCTCCGGAGTACCGGCCTGGCCGGGGGCGCCCAGCAGTACGCCGAGGACGATCGCCAGGTTGGCCCCGCTGACCGCCACCAGGTGCACCAGGTCGGTGGCCCGGAAGGCGTCCACCAGGTCGTCGGGCAGCCGCGAGGTGTCGCCGACGACCAGCCCGGGGAGCAGTCCGCGCGCGTCCGGCGGGAGCCCGTCGCTGGCCGTGCGCAGCCCCTCGCGCAGCCGCCCGGCGATCCGCTGCGGCAGGTTGGGCGGTGCGAGCCGCCGGGGCGGGCCGTGGACGACCAGCAGCGCTGCGGACTCGGTGTCGTAGCCCTCCCCCGCCGGCCGCACCTCGGCCTCGACGGACAGCCGCTCGGACGGCAGCAGCCGCAGCCAGGGCTTGCTCTCCGGCCCGCGGACCATGACGGTCACCGGGGTGTGTGTCCGGGTCGCCCGCCCGTCCGGGAGGACGGTGGCACGGTCGGCCACGGCCTCGACGGTGAGCAGGGTCTGTCCCCCGGTGGTGCCGCCCCGGGAGGTGTGGACCTTCGGGTCGCCCTCGACGGTCAGCTCCACCTCCACCGCCGGGGCGGGCTCGCCCGGGGACCGCGGGGTCGCCTGCTCGGCCGCGCGGGCGAGTTCCGGCAGGGGCCCCCGGTGCAGGTCGGCGGTGTGCAGCGGGGTCGCGATCGCGGCCGCCGCGCCGGAGAGCAGGACGGCCGCCAGCGCCACCGCGGCCCCGCGCCGACGCAGCAGGCCCGGTCGGGCGAGCAGCAGGACGGCCACGAGCACGGCGCCGCCGGCCAGCGAGAAGAGCGGCAGCTCGGATCCCGGCCCGAGGGGCAGGAGCACCGCCGTGACCAGCCAGGCCGACACGGCGGGCAGCAGCAGCCGGAAGTCGGCACCCGAGGACCGGGCACGCGGGAGCGAAGCGGTGGTGGTGGCGGTGGTGGACAAGGCGGCTACCTCCCTTCGGGAGCCGGCGAGGCGGGAACGGAGCGACGCGGAAACGGAGCAACGCGGGAACAGGACGAGGCGGGAACGGCAGGGGCGGGAACGGCAGGGGCGTCAGAGGGTGAGGAGCGGACGGAGTTCCGCGAACGTTCGGGTGCCGATCCCGCTGACCTGCCGGAGCTGGTCGATCGAACGGAACGAGCCGTGCGAGGTGCGGTAGGCGAGGATGCGCTGGGCGAGGGTCGGGCCGACGCCGGGGAGGGAGTCGAGCTGTTCGAGGGTGGCGCGGTTGAGGCTGACGGGTGGTCGGGGCGCACCGGCGCCGGACAGTGCGCCCGCGCCGGCCGGGACCGGGACGGGAACCGGGGCCGGCACCTGCTCGCCGACCAGGATCTGCTCACCGTCCGTCAGGACGCGGGCCAGGTTGAGCCCCCGGGTGTCCGTCTCCGGCAGCGGGCCGCCGGCCGCCCGCAGGGCGTCGGCCACCCGTGATCCGCCGGGCAGGGTGTGCAGGCCCGGCAGGTGGACCCGACCGCCGATGTCGATGACCACGGCGGCCTCGGCCCCCGGGCCTGCGGCAGCCACCGGCGGACCGGCCCCGCTGCCGGGCGGGCCGTCGGTTGCCACCGGGCTCGATTCCGGCAGTGCCGAGGCCGCGGCCAGCGTCGGTACGGCCACCGCCTCCGGCCTGGCCAGCCAGAAGTGCTGCACCGCGTAGCCCACCGCGAAGAGCAGCAGGATCGTCAGCCCGGCCACCGCCCGCCGGTCGAGCGCCAGCACCGAGGCGAACCGCAGTCGCGCCCCGGCCGGTGACGGGTCGGGAAGCACCGCCGCGCCCGGAGGCGAAGCCGCCGTTGCGGGAGGCGCCGGAGCGGCACGGGAGGACGGCACGGCAGCGGCCTGAGCGGCACCCACCAGCTCGTCGCCCGTCGGCAGCAGCGCCGCCATCCGCAGCCGCACCGTCTCGTTGATCGCTTGGCGCTTCGCCGCGCCCAGGCCCAAGGTCGTCATGGCGAGGACGCTAGGAGCCCTCCGGCGGGCGCGCAGGAATTACCGAAACCCTGTGGATAACCCGGGGGTTGTGGATAAGAACGGTCACTCACACGAGTGACCACCCCATGCCGAAGTTGACCCACCTCACCCCCAGGACGCCCCACCCCAGGACGCCCCGGCCCCCGACGGCCACCCGTACCACCCCACCGCCCGCCTCAGCGCGGCGCGACCACCACCGCGAGCAGCCCCGGCCCGACGTGCGCGCCGATCACCGCCCCCACCTCGCCCACGTACAGCTCCCGCAGCCCCGGCACCCGCGCCCGCAGCCGCTCCGCGAGCGGCTCGGCCCGCTCCTCGGCCGCCAGGTGGTGCACGGTGATGTCCACCTCGCCCTCCCCCGATCGCTCGACCGCGATCTCCTCCAGCCGGGCGATCGCCCGCGACGCCGTCCGCACCTTCTCCAGCGGCTCGATCCGCCCGCCGTCCAGGTGCAGCAGCGGCTTGACCGCCAGCGCCGAGCCGAGCAGCGCCCGCGCCGCCCCGATCCGCCCGCCCCGGCGCAGGTGCTCCAGGGTGTCCACGTAGAAGAAGCCGCTGGTCCCGGCCGCCCGCCGGGTCGCCGCCTCGGCCGCCTCCACCAGTCCCCGGCCGTCCGCGATCGCCTCGGCGGCCGCCAGCACCCCGTACCCGAGGGCCATGCCGACCAGCCGGCTGTCCACCACCCGTACCGGTACGGGCGCCTCGGCGGCCGCCAGCCGGGCGGCCTCGACCGTGCCGGAGAGCTCGCCGGAGATGTGTACCGACACGATGCCCTTCGCCCCTGCCTCGGCGGCCGCCCGGTAGGTGGCGGCGAAGGACTCCGGGTTGGGCCGGGAGGTGGTCACCCGCTGTTTGGCGCGCAGCGCCTCGGCGACCTCCTTCGGGGAGATCTCGACGCCCTCGCAGCGGACCGAGTCACCGACCGCGACGCTCAGCGGAACCACCGTGATCCCGTGCCGGTCGAGGGCGTCCTGCGGCAGATAGGCCGTGGAATCGGTGACAACTGCGAGGTCGGAGGGCATGAGGCGGAGGTTACTCCCCGTTCGTCCGGGAGGACAGCGCCCGCACGCGCTCCCCCGTGGACCCGCACGCACACCGCCCGCTAGGCCCGCACGCGCTCCCCCAAAGGCCCGAAAGCGCACCGCCCGGCAGGCCCGAACGCGCGCGCCCCGGGAGGCCCGGACATGGGCCGACCCCGGCCCCGGCCCGGACTCAGCCCGCCGAGGTACCCGTCGACGGCTTCCGCAACCGCTGCGCCAGCTTCGCCAGCGGGTCGGCCAGCCCGAGCAGGTCCTCGGCGCTCGGCCGCCCCTTCCCGTCCGTAAGCCCGGCCGGAGCCGCCCCGGGAGCACCCGCTTCCCTGGAAGCACCGGAACCACCAGCAGCCCCGGCCCCACCCGAAGCCCCGGCACCGGAAGCACCAGTACCAGAGGCCCCGGACCCCGCCCCCGTGTCCCAGTGCCGCAGCGCCCCCGCCTCGCTCTCGCACTCCTGGCTCAGCCGGCTCAGCTCGTCGTCCGCGAACCGTTGCATCCGGTCCTGCGCCGCCCACCGCATGGTCTCCGCCGCGTGGGTGATCCGCTCCGCCCGTTCCCGCAGCTCAGGGAGCTTGGCGGCGATCCGGGCGGTGTCCGGCTCGCGTTCCAGCACCCGCAGCTCGCCGTCCAGTTCCGCCGCGTGCGCGTCGAGCCGGGTCAGCAGCGCGAGGGACTCGCCGAGCTGGCTGTCCCCGGCCAGACCGCCCTCCAGCACCTGCCGGGTGCCGTCCAGCGCGGTGCGCAGCTTGAGGCGGACGGTAGCGATCTGCGCGGGCGGGCCGATCTTGGTGTACGTCTTCGCCTTGAGGGTGGCGGTCTCGACGGCGCGCCGGGCGTTGGCCTCGTGTTTCCCGACCTTCGCGGCGACGGCCTTGGCCGCTTTGACCGTACCGACCACGGCCAGGACGAGCGTCGCGATCCCGAAGAGCAGGACCAAGCCGATCATCACGCCGAACACGTCCATCGCGCGCCACCTTCCGCCACCGATCCGGCCCCCATCGAGCCCAACGCGGGCCGCAATGCCGTGGGTTCCACGGTAGCCGCGATACCGGTCCGGAGGGCAGTGCGGAGGGGTCCGACGGACGGAGATCAGGGACAGATCCGGGATCTCCCCGAGGGCCTCACCCCCGCCCCTGCTCCCCACCTCACCCCACCCCACCCACGCACCAACTCAGCACTCAGCAACGCGGCAATGAGGCAATGAGGCCACACAAACCACCGGGCGGGCGCCCCGAAGGACACCCGCCCGGTCAGTCACCGCCCGAGGACCGGCCTCAGCCGGTCACGATGTTCACCAGCTTCGGCGCCCGGGCGATCACCTTCCGCACCGCCGCGTCGCCGATCGCCGCGACGACCGCCGGGTCCGCCAGCGCCAGCGCCTCCAGCTCGGCGTCCGTGATGCTCGGCGCGACCTCCAGCCGGGCCTTGACCTTGCCCTTGATCTGGACGACGCAGGTCACCGACTCGTCGACGACGTACGCCGGGTCCGCGACGGGGTAGTCCGTGTGCGCCAGCGACTCGCTGTGGCCCAGCCGACGCCACAGCTCCTCGGCGATGTGGGGGGCCAGCGGCGCGACCATCAGCACCAGCTGCTCGGCCACGGCCCGGGGCGTGGAGCCGCGCTTGACCAGGAAGTTGTTCAGCTCGATGGCCTTGGCGACGGCCGTGTTGAAGCGCAGCCCGGCCATGTCGCCGCGGATGCCGTCGATCGACTTGTGCAGGGCGCGCAGCGTCGCGTCGTCCGGCGCCTCGTCGGTGACGACCAGCTCGCCGGTGGTCTCGGAGACGACGTTGCGCCACAGCCGCTGCAGGAAGCGGTACGAGCCGACGACGGCCCGGGTGTCCCAGGGGCGGGAGACGTCCAGCGGGCCCATCGACATCTCGTACAGGCGCAGGGTGTCGGCGCCGTACTCGTCGGCGATGTCGTCCGGGGCGACGGCGTTCTTCAGGGACTTGCCCATCTTGCCGGCCTCGCGCTTGACCGCCTCGCCCTGCCAGAAGTACGTGCCGTCGCGCTCCTCGACCTCGGCGGCGGGCACCGGGAAGCCGCGCTCGTCGCGGTAGACGTCCGCGGTGATCATGCCCTGGTTGAACAGCTTGTGGAACGGCTCGACGGAGGAGACGTGGCCCAGGTCGTGCAGCACCTTGTGCCAGAAGCGCGCGTACAGCAGGTGCAGCACGGCGTGCTCGGCGCCGCCGACGTACAGGTCGGCGCCGCCGGCCGGCTTGGCCTCGGTGGGGCCCAGCCAGTAGCGCTCGTTGGCCGGGTCGACCACGGCGTCGGCGTTCGTCGGGTCGACGTAGCGCAGGTCGTACCAGCAGGAACCTGCCCAGTTGGGCATGGTGTTGGTCTCGCGGCGGTACGTCTTGACGCCGTCGCCCAGGTCCAGTTCGACGTTGACCCAGTCCTCGTTGCGGGACAGCGGGGTCTCCGGCGAGGAGGCGGCGTCGTAGGCGTCGTAGGTGCGCGGCGAGTAGTCGTCGACCTCGGGGACCTCGACCGGCAGCATCGACTCGGGCAGCGCGTGCATCACGCCGTCCTCGTCGTAGACGATCGGGAAGGGCTCGCCCCAGTACCGCTGACGGCTGAACAGCCAGTCGCGCAGACGGTAGTTGACGGTGCCCTCGCCGATGCCGCGCTCGGCCAGCCACGCGGTGACCCGCGCCTTGGCGTCCACGACGCTCAGCCCGTCCAGGGACAGGTCCCCTTCGGAGCGCGCCGAGTTGACGATGACCGAGTCGTAGGTGTCGAAGGCGTCGGCCCACTCCGCCGGGTCGGAACCCCGCCCGTCGGTGGGCTCGACGACGCAGCGCATCGGCAGCGCGAAGGCGCGGGCGAAGGCGAAGTCGCGGTGGTCGTGGGCGGGGACGGCCATGATGGCGCCGGTGCCGTAGCCCATCAGCACGTAGTCGGCGATGAACACCGGGACGGACTCGCCGCTGACCGGGTTGACGGCGTAGGCGCCGGTGAAGACACCGGTCTTGACCTTGGCCTCGACCTGGCGCTCGACGTCCGACTTGGCGGCGGCCGTGGCGCGGTAGGCGGCGACGGCCTCGGCGGGGGTGGCGGCGCCGCCGGTCCACTCGGCGGGGACGTCCTCGGGCCAGGCGGCGGGGACGATCGAGTCGACCAGGCCGTGCTCGGGCGCCAGCACCATGTAGGTGGCGCCGAACAGGGTGTCGGGCCGGGTGGTGAAGACGGTGATCTTCCCGCCGTCGACGGCGAAGTCGACCCGGGCGCCCTCGGAGCGCCCGATCCAGTTGCGCTGCTGCAGCTTGATGGCCTCGGGCCAGTCCAGCAGGTCCAGGTCGGCGATCAGGCGGTCGGAGTACGCGGTGATGCGCATCATCCACTGGCGCAGGTTGGACTTGAACACCGGGAAGTTGCCGCGCTCGGAGCGGCCGTCCGCGGTGACCTCCTCGTTGGCCAGCACGGTGCCCAGGCCGGGGCACCAGTTGACCGGCACCTCCTTGGCGTACGCCAGGCGGTACTCGCCCAGCAGCTCGTCGCGCTCGCCGGCGGACAGCGCGGCCCAGGCGCGGCCGCCCGGCACCTCACGGGCGCCGGACTCGAACGCGGCGACCAGCTCGGCGATCGGACGCGCCTTGCCCGCCTCCTGGTCGTACCAGGAGTTGAAGATCTGCAGGAAGATCCACTGCGTCCAGCGGTAGTAGTCCGGGTCGATCGTGGAGATCGAGCGGCGCGGGTCGTGGCCCAGGCCCAGCCGGCGCAGCTGGTGGCGCATGTTGGCGATGTTGGCCTCGGTGGAGACCCGCGGGTGGGTGCCGGTCTGCACGGCGTACTGCTCGGCGGGCAGGCCGAAGGCGTCGTAGCCCAGCGTGTGCAGCACGTTGTGGCCGGTCATCCGCTGGTAGCGGGCGAAGACGTCGGTGGCGATGTAGCCCAGCGGGTGGCCGACGTGCAGGCCCGCGCCCGAGGGGTACGGGAACATGTCCATGATGAAGCTGTGCGGCTTCGCGGCGACGTCACCGGCGGACGGGTCGGCCAGCTCACCGGCGGGGTTGGGGGCGTGGAAGGTGCCCTCCTTCTCCCAGATGTCCTGCCAGCGGGACTCGATCTCCGCCGCCAGCGCGGCGCTGTACCGGAACGGCTCGGTCGCGGTCTCGGCCGCGCCGGACGCAGGGGTCGTCTCGCTCATCGTCCTTCAAGCTCCATCGGTGTCAGTTGGCGAACCGCGCGACGCGGCCGACCGTGGACCCGTCCCACGACGCGGGCGGGGGGCGGAAAACAAAAAATCCCCTCGCAGGAGGGGACGCCACGCCGACTCCGGCACCGCCCTGGGGCGCAGCCGGTCCTGGTCAGCGCGGCCGGCTAAGGAGCAGGCGCACGGTTCGCATGGGCTCAGGGTACCGCAAGCAGGTCAGGGCACTCCTGGCCGTCCCACCCACGGAGCCCCGGGACGCCGCGGGCTCCCGAGGACGCCCCGCCCCCGCCACGGACCCCTCACCCCGGTCCCGCCGCGGACCCGTCACCGCACCCCCGCCACGGACTCCTCACCCCGGTCCTGCCACGGACCCGTCACCACACCCCCGCAACAGACCCCACACCCCGCCCCACCCCTAGCTAGACCCTTACCGCGCCGCGGCCCGCCCCGCCGCCTCGAAGTCCCGCAGCGCCCTGGCCAGCCGCTCCGACTGCATCCCCGCCGCCAGCGAGCGCGCGAGCCCCGCCGTCCGGGCGGCCTCCCGCTGGTCGCCGAGCCGCCGGTGGGTCTCGGCGAGACGGACCATCAGCAGCGCCTTGGAACGGGCCCGTCCCGGCCCGAGCCCGGCGACGGCCTCGGCCAGCAGCGCCTTGGCCATCCGGTACTGGCCGAGCGCCAGCCGCCCCTCCCCGACCATTCCGGCGAGGTCGGCCCGGGCCTCCTCGGCGCCGGGTACGCCGTCGAGTTCGGCGAAGGCCCGGGCGGCCACCGCCTCGGCCTGTTCGGCCTCGCCGCGGCGGCCGTGGGCGCGGGCGATCCGGCCGAGCTGGCGGGCCCGGGTGGTGGGGCTGAGCACGGGGCCGTGGGCCTCCAGGGCGGTGCGCAGCGCGGTGACGGCGTCCAGGCCTCGGCCGCCGCTGCCCTGGGTGGCGAGTACCACCAGCGCGCCGAGCCCGGCGACCCCGAGCCGGGGGTCGCCGCTGACGTGGGCGGCGCGCAGCGCGGCGACGAAGGCCCGTTGGGCGGCCGCGTCGTGGCCGAGGTCGTACGCGGCCCAGCCGGCCAGCCGGGCGAGCCGGCTGGCGGTGCCGTACAGCTCGCGGCCGAGTCGTTCGTCGTACGCGCCGAGTTCCAACAGCTTGGCCAGCATGGCGAGTTCGGCCCGGGTGGGGCCGAGGACGAGGCCGCCGCCACAGGAGCGTTCGAGGCGCAGCTTGCTGCGGTAGGACAGGCCGAGTTCGCCGGCCAGGGTGGGGTCGACGCGCAGCGCGCCCTCGCCGCCGCCGACGGGTGGCGGCGGGGAGGAGAGCCGTTCGGCGGCGTGGTCGAGGTCGGCGCCGCGGAACAGGTCGGTGAGGCGGACCGGCCCGGCGTCGGTGGCGGCCTCGCGCAGCGCGGTCTGGGCGGTGTCGGCGGTCCACGGGTCGGTGAGCAGCCGGGGCGAGAGGATCTTGGCGCCGCGGTGGCCGCCCATCCGGCCCCAGAGCTGCTCGTAGGTGACGGCCATGCCGAGGGTGCGGCTGAGCACCTCGCAGACGGTCTGGTCGTGCGGGCTGCGCGGGACCATGCCGCGGTCGCGCCACTTGTACGGGGCGGTGGAGCTGATCGCCAGTCCGGGCGGCAGGGCGAGGCTCACCTCACGGGCGAGCCGTTCCGGACTCCAGCCGAGCTGGTGCAGTATCCGGGCCAGCTCCTCGTTCCGCCTTCGCTGCAGATCGGCCATGGCACGACGGTAGCGGTCTTTCCGGTCCGCCCGCCGGTGGCATGCACACAACGGCGAAGAGCCGCCCCCCGTGACCGGGTGGCGGCTCTCGACGACTGTGGAGCTATGGGGAATTGAACCCCAGACCTCTTGCATGCCATGCAAGCGCTCTACCAACTGAGCTATAGCCCCTTGACCTGCGATGTCACCGGGTTTCCCGTCGTTTCCGTCCGGTTTCCCTCGGCGACATCGACTACTTTACACGGTCCGGGGGGTGCTCCTGAAATCCGTTTCCCGAGGCAGCCGCGGGTAGCGCGCCCGACGCTCACCCAGCAGCCGAAGCACCCGGCGAAGCGAAGCGACCAGCGAAGCGAGGCCCCCGGCAAGGTGAAGAGGTCAGCGAGGCGAAGAGGTCAGCGCACCACCCGCCGGCCGCGCTCCGCGAAGCCCACGCCGACGAGCACCACCACCGCGTTGGCCGCCAGCGTGACCAGCAGCGCGTGCCCCGAGTCGGCGGCGGGCGCCGGCAGGTCCACCTGCCCGAGGAACACCGAGCCGAGCACCGCGACCCCGACCACCTGTCCGAGCTGCAGGACGGTCACCGTCACCCCGCTGGCGTCGGCCGCGTCCTCGGGCGCCACCCCCGCGAGCGCCCGGGCGAACAGCGGCGCGTACGCGCAGCCGGCGGCCAGGCCGAGCGCGGCCGTCTCCGCCAGCACCACCGCCCCGATCCCGGCGCCGCCGCCGAGCAGCACCCCCAGCAGCAGGTACCCGCCACCGAGCAGCACCCCGGCGAGCACCGGCAGCACCGCGTGCAGCCGGCCGGGCAGCCGGTGCCAGCGCAGGCTGGCCAGGCCGAAGCCGACCGCGACGGGTGCCGAGCAGAGCCCGGCCCGCAGCGCGCTGTGGCCGAGGGCCGCCTGCTGGTGCAGGGCGAAGGCGAACATGAAGCCCGCGTAGGCCGCCATGATCGTGAACAGTCCGGCCGCCGCCGGGCGCAGCCCGGGGGCGCGCAGCACCCGCCCGGGGATCAGCGGGTGTCCGCCGCGCCGGGCGACCCCGCGCTCGACGACCACGAACAGGCCGAACATCAGCACGCCGCCCGCGAGCATCGCCCAGCCCCAGGCCGGCCAGCCGAGTTCGTTGCCGAGCACCAGCGGCACCACCAGCAGGCCGAGCGCCGTGCCCAGCACCACCAGTCCGGGGAGGTCGAAGCCGCGCGAGGGGTCGCCGGGCAGTCGCGGCAGCAGCCGGGCGCCGGCCGCCAGCAGCGCCAGCCCGATCGGCACGTTGACCAGGAACACCGGCCGCCAGCCGGTGCCGAACAGGTCGGCGCTGACCAGCACCCCGCCGAGCACCTGCCCGAGCGCGACGCCGACGGCCAGCACCGCCGAGTAGAGGCCGATCGCCCGGGTGCGGGCGGTGCCGGTGAAGGTGCGCTGCAGCAGGCTCATCACCTGCGGCACCATCAGCGCCGCGCCCGCGCCCTGGAGCAGCCGGAAGGCGATCAGCCAGCCGGTGGTCGGGGCGAGGCCGCAGGCCAGCGAGGTGGCGGTGAAGGCGGCCAGGCCCAGTTGGAACAGCCGGCTGAAGCCGTACCGGGCGCCGAGCCGGGCGCCGGTGATGAGCAGGACCGCGTAGGCGATGGAGTAGCCGGCGATCACGAGTTGCAGGGCGGCGCCGGAGGCGCCCAGGTCGGTGCGGATGGTGGGCACCGCGACGTTGACGATGGAGGCGTCGAGCACGGCCATGAACTGCCCGCACAGGATGAGCGCGAGGAGCAGCCCGGGCCGTACGGCCGGGCCCCCGGTGGTGCGTCCGGCCGCGCGGGGCCGGGTCTGAAGATCCGTCATGGCCACCAGCCTGGGGCGGGCCCGGTACTGGTGGTTAGAGCCTGCTGATCCTGGTACTGGCAGCACCTGTACCGCCCGCGCGCCCTGCGGCACGATGGACGCCATGACCGTGCTGGAGGAACCCCCCGTCGTGACGGGCGGCCGCGAGCGCCGCCGGACCGAGCTGGCCCGCTTCCTGAAGGCCTGCCGGGCACGGGTCGCCCCCGAGGACGTCGGCCTGCCGCCGGGGCTGCGCCGCCGCACGCCGGGGCTGCGGCGCGAGGAGGTCGCGCAGCTCGCCGGGGTCGGGGTCACCTGGTACACGTGGCTGGAGCAGGGGCGGCCGATCAACGCGAGCGAGCAGGTGCTGCTGGCGGTGGCCCGGGCGCTGCGGCTGGACGGCACCGAGCGCCAACACCTGTTCCGGCTGGCGGGGATGGCGTCGTCGGCGCTCGCCGCTCCGGCCCCGCCGGAGCTGAGCCCGGCGATCCAGGTGATCCTGGACTCCCTCGCCCCGCTGCCGGCGGCGGTCTCCAACACCCGTTTCGACGTGCTGAGTTTCAACCAGCCGTACCGCTCGCTGTTCGGCACCGAGCGGATGCGCCCGTCGCACGGGGTGTTCTTCAACACCCTCTGGTGCATGCTGACCGCGCCGGAGTGCTGCAACCCGTGCGAGAACCCGGAGGAGACCCTGTCGCGGATGGTGGCGGTGCTGCGCTCGGCGTACGGCCGGCACGTCGGTGAGCCGGCCTGGGAGGAGCACGTGCAGCGGCTGTCGGCCCGCAGCGAGCTGTTCCGGGAGCTGTGGGCCCGCCAGGAGGTGGCGCCGCCGAAGACGCTGCTGCGGATCTTCCGTCACCCGGAGCTGGGCGTGCTGCGGTTGAACGCCACCTACCTGACGATGCCGGGCGTGCCGGAGTGCTACATCGTCGTGTACGTCCCGGAGGATCCGGCCGACCGGGAGCTGGTCGAGCGGCTCGGCTCGCTGCCCCCGGGCAGTTGGCCGCACACCTGCGCGCGGTGAGCACCCCGGGCCCCGATGCCCGAGAAGGCCGAGAGGACCGAGAAGGCCGAGAAGGCCGAGAGGACCGGAAACGCCGAGAGGCCGCCACCCGGTGGGTGACGGCCTCTCGAACCACTGTGGAGCTATGGGGAATTGAACCCCAGACCTCTTGCATGCCATGCAAGCGCTCTACCAACTGAGCTATAGCCCCGCGACACTGGCGACCTGGCTCCGGAACTCCGATATCCACGACCGCCGATGCGGAGTGGAGCTATGGGGAATTGAACCCCAGACCTCTTGCATGCCATGCAAGCGCTCTACCAACTGAGCTATAGCCCCGCACTCACCGGATCTCCCGCTTCCCTTCCGGGCTGCGTTCCTTCCCTGCGAACGAGGAAGACTCTAGCTGGTCAGGCCCGGAACTGCGAAATCCGCCCCCTCCGGGCCCCCGCGAAGCCCCCGCCGCCTAGTGCCGACGCGTGGGGATCAGGTGTCGTCGCCGATGACCGGCTGCGGGAGCGTGCCCGCGTTGTGCTCCAGCAGCCGCCAGCCGCGCGCCCCCTTGCCGAGGACCGACCAGCAGCAGTTGGACAGCCCGCCGAAGCACTCCCACAGGGGCGGCTCCAGGCCGAGCAGCTGCCCGAGCATGGTCCGGATGGTGCCGCCGTGGCTGACCACCACCAGCGTGCCGTTCTCCGGCAGCTTGGCGACGGCCTCCAGCACCACGGGCACCGAGCGCTCGGCGACCTCCACGGACAGCTCGCCGCCGCCACGGCGCACCGGCTCCCCGGCCGCCCAGGCCGCGTACTCCTCCGGGTGGCGCTCACGGATCTCGGCGTTGGTCAGCCCCTGCCAGGAGCCCGCGTACGTCTCCCGCAGGCCCTCGTGGTGCTGCACGTCCAGCCCGGTGACCTTGGCCAGCTCCTCGGCGGTGCGCCGGGCGCGCTTGAGGTCCGAGGAGATCAGCAGGTCGGGGTGCAGGCCCGAGAGCAGCCGGGCCGCCCGCTGGGCCTGCAGGACGCCCTGGCCGGTCAGTTCGATGTCCGTGGTGCCCTGGAAGCGCGATTCGAGGTTCCAGGAGGTCTGGCCGTGCCGCCAGAAGACGATGCGCGGGCCCCGCCCCTCGCGGCTCAGTGCAGGTCCTCGGGCTTGCCGAAGTCGTCGGCCGGGGCGACGGCGTTGCCGGCGTCGTCGGTGACGGCGTCGGGGCGGTTGCGGGACTCCATTGCGTCCGCGGGCAGCGGCAGCTCGGGGCAGTCCTTCCAGAGGCGGTCGAGCGAGTAGAAGGAGCGCTCCTCGGAGTGCTGGACGTGCACGACGATGTCCAGGTAGTCGAGCAGGATCCAGCGGCCGTCGCGCTCGCCCTCGCGGCGCACCGGCTTGATGTCCAGCTGCTCGCGCAGCTGGTCCTCGATCTCCTCGGCGATCGAGCGGACCTGGCGGTCGTTGTTCGCGGAGGCGATCAGGAAGGCGTCGGTGATCGACAGCACCTCGCTGACGTCGAAGGCGATGATGTTGTGCGCGAGCTTGTCGGCCGCCGCCTGGGCGGCGACGGTGATGAGCTGCTGGCTGTGGTCGGTGACGGTCACGGTGTACTTCCGGCTCGGCGGTTTGGGAGGCCCCGGCGCGGTGGCCGGGGTCGCCTTCCAGGATCTCACGCCGCCCCCGCGGCCTCGGAACGCATTTCCGGGGCCGCGGGGACCGCACGAGCGGGGGCGCCGCCGCCTACTGGCTCTTCGGCGGCTGGTAGTCCTTGCCCAGCACGACCACCAGGTCCGCGTTCTGGGCGTCGCCGACCTTCTTCACCGCCGTGTCCGGCAGCCCCAGGCTGGTCGCCAGGGACTTCGCCGCGGCCTGCCGGGCGTCGTCGGTGTAGCGGATCTCACTGGTGGCCTGCGGCGCGGACTTGGCGCCGCCCGGGATGAACGTCAGGCCCGAGTTGACGATCTGGACCTGCGCGGCGGCGCCCGCCGCGTCGTTGCCGGAGGCGTCCTGCAGCGCGACCCGGGCGGGGGCGTCGCCGGCCGCCGCGGACTTCACGGTGCCGCCGAGCACGTCCTTGACCTGCTTGCCCGCGGTCGCCTCGTCCAGGGTGCCGTCCGGCTTGACGGTCAGCGCGGTGGTGCCGAAGTGGCCGTCCTTCGCCTGCTGGGCGAGCTGGGCGAGCACCCCGGCCAGGGCGTCCTCGGGCAGCGAGGGGTCGAGCACCGCGTTCATCCGGTGCACGTCGTCCTTGGCGTCCTTGAACGCGGTCGGCATGGTGCGCACCACCGCGTCCATCACCTGCCCGAACCGGGCCAGCTGGGCGTCCCGGTTCTCGCCGGGCGCCTGCAGGGTGGCGTACGCGACCGCGGCCTTGCCGCTGAGCAGGGTGTTCTTGCCTGCCGGGGAGAGCAGTTTGCCGTCCGGCTTGCCGCCCTCGTAGGTCTCGGCGTTGGTGTCGACCCGGACGCCGCCGAGCTGGGAGACCAGCAGTTCCAGGTACGGGGTGTCCAGCCGCCAGGTGCCGGCCACCGGCGCGCCGAGCACGGTGGACAGGCCGTCGCGGGTGGCCGAGGCGCCGATCGCGTCCATGGCCTGGCCGACCGTGGTCACCGGCGGGTCGGCGGGGCCGGGCAGCCGCAGCACGTCGGGCAGCAGCAGCACCGTGCCCTTGTGCCCGGAGACGTCGTCGACCAGCAGCGCGCTGGACACCTTGCCCTGCAGGTCGCGCAGGTGGACGACGTTGACCTGCCGCCCGCCGGCCGCGGTGGCCGCGGTCGGCTTGTCCCCGGTGAACCACAGGTAGCCGCCGACGCCGCCGGCCGCGAGCGCCAGCACCACGCCCAGGCCGACCAGCCGGTTCTTCAGCTTGCGGCGCCGCTCGGCGCGCACCTCGCTGCGGGACTCGGCGAACTTCAGCCAGTCGATGACGTCCTCGGTCTCCTCCGCCTCCTCGTCGACGAAGGTGAACTCGCCCGTGGTGTAGCTGTCCTTGGGCGCCCGGGCCTTGCCCGGCCGGGCCCCGGCGACCTGCTCGGAGGGCGCCGCCGACTCGGCCTGGGCCGCCGTCTCGGCCGGCCGGGGCGTGCGCCGGCGCGGCGGCGGCACGGTGGCGGGAGCGGGCGCCTCGGGCGCGGCCGGCGGCTCGGGCTGCGACTGCGGCTGCGGTTGCGGTTGCGGCTCGGCGACCAGCGGGGCGACCGGCGCCGCCTGGTACTGCTGCTGGTACCCCTGGTACCCCTGCTGCTGGTAGCCGTACGGATCCTGGGCGTACACCGGCTGCCCGTACTGGTCGTACGTCTGCTGCTCGTACTGCTGCTGGTACCCCTGCTGCTGCGGGACCTGCCCGGCCGGCCCGTACCCCTGCTGGTACCCCTGGGCCTGCTGCCCGCCGCCGTACGCGCCCTGCCCGTACACCGGCTGCCCGTACTGGTCGTACGCCTGCTGCTCGTACCCCTGCTGCTCGTACGGCTGCTCGTAGCCCTGCGGCTGCGCCTGCTGCTGGGCCTGGTACCCGTGCCCCTGGCCCTGGCCCTGCTCCTGGTACGGCTGCTGGTACTGCCCGGTGGACCACTCCTCCGGCTGCTGCCCGCCGTTGCCGCTGCCGTTACCGCTGCGATCGGTCACGCCCGCTCCTGGCTCAGGTCCCGTGCGGCGTCGCGTACAGCGCCCGCTTGTCGATGTAGCGGACCACGCCGTCCGGGACGAGGTACCAGACCGGCTCGCCCTTGGCGACCCGGTTGCGGCAGTCCGTGGAGGAGATGGCCAGCGCCGGGACCTCCACCAGGGAGACCCCGCCCACCGGAAGCCCGGCGTCCGACAGAGTGTGCCCCGGCCGGGTGCATCCGATGAAGTGGGCCAGCGAGAAGAGTTCGTCCGAGTCGTGCCAGGACAGGATCTGGGCCAGCGCGTCGGCACCGGTGATGAAGAAGAGGTCGGCGTCCGGGTGGAGGGCGTGCAGGTCGCGCAGGGTGTCGACGGTGTACGTCGGGCCCTCGCGGTCGATGTCGATCCGGCTCACCGAGAACTGCGGGTTCTCGGCGGTCGCGATGACCGTCATCAGGTAGCGGTCCTCCGCCGGCGTGACGTGCCGGTCGCTCTTCTGCCAGGGCTCCCCGGTCGGGACGAAGATCACCTCGTCCAGGTGGAACGCGCTCGCCACCTCACTGGCGGCGACCAGGTGGCCGTGGTGGATCGGGTCGAAGGTGCCGCCCATCACGCCGAGGCGCTTCTTCACCGGTTCCGGTCCGCCGGGATTCCCGGCCTGCTCTCCCATGCCGCCACACCTTACGCGACACCCGTTACGGTGCGGGAACAGCCGTGTGGGGGTTGTCCGCAGATGCGTGAGGGAGCGGCCGGCCCACTGGCCGGACGCTCCCCGAGCGGCCCCGGAGCCCGGCTCAGCGGTCCCGGTTGAAGCGGGTGGTGATGAAGAGCAGGAGCACCAGGATGAACAGCGCGGCGCCGCCCGTCAGCAGCGGGTTCAGGCTGTCGTGGTTGCCCCCCTCGCCCTCGGCGAGGAGGTTCAGAACGGGGAGTGCGGCAGCAGTGCTCATGGTCGGCGGGACCTTCTCGGCTCGGGGAACGGACCAGGGGGTGGTTCCGGGCCGGTGAGGGCCCACCCGTCATCGTACGGGGGGTTACACGGCAACCGCTCGGCGGCCCACCGCCGCTGACCGGGCGTGAGCGAGCGGAGCGGGCACCGGGGCCTACTGCCCCCGGAAGGCGCGGGCCATGATCCAGACCAGCAGACCGATCCCGACGAAGGACGCGATCACGATGATCCGCAGGAACAGGCCCGGGCCGGCCTCGTCGGAGATGGGTGCGGCCAGGCTGACCAGCGCTTCGGTGGACATCTGAGGGGCTCCTCGAACTGCTCGTACCGCGGCCGGGTCCGGTCCCGGTTCTCCAGGGAACTCAGGGTAAACCCGCCTCACACCGGCGCCGCCCACCGGCCCCCGTGACCCGCCGCCCCGCCCGCGGCCCTGGTCCCGGGGACGAGTACGCAACCACGGACGTTGCACAGGCAGTCGTTGCAGGCGAAGACCAGCGGGGGGCCGGGCGCTGCGCCGGGGCCGCCGTCGACCAGGAGGTACGCAGACCATGACCGACACGACCGCGAACACCCCGAGCCGCCGTCGCCGGCGCTTCCCCGAGATCTCCACCCGGGCCTGGGAACACCCGGCGGACCGCTCGGCGCTGGTCGCCCTGCGCAAGCTGTCCGGCTTCGACGACATCCTGAAGAAGCTCGCCGGGCTGGTCTCCGAGCGCGCGATCCGGCTGATGTTCCTGGCCACCGCCGTGAAGACCTCCGAGCGCCAGTTCCCCGAGCTGTACGACATGGTCCGCGACGCCGCCTACGTGCTCGACCTGGAGCAGGTCCCGGACCTGTACGTCACCCAGGACCCGACGGTCAACGCCTTCACCATCGGCATCGACACCCCGATCATCGTGATCACCAGCGGCCTGGTCGAGCTGCTGGACGAGGAGGAGCTGCGCTCCGTCATCGGCCACGAGGTCGGCCACGCGATGTCCGGCCACGCCGTCTACCGGACGATGCTGATGATCCTCACCAACATCGCCGCCCGGATCGCCTGGGTGCCGCTCGGCAACCTGGCGATCACGGCGGTCATCACCGCGCTCAAGGAGTGGTTCCGCAAGGCCGAGCTGTCCAGCGACCGGGCCGGCCTGCTCGCCGGGCAGGACCTCCAGGCCTCCATGCGGGCCCTGATGAAGCTGGCCGGCGGGCACAACCTGGCCGAGATGAACGTCGACGCCTTCCTGGAGCAGGCCGAGGAGTACGAGAAGGCCGGGGACCTGCGCGACGGCGTGCTCAAGCTGCTCCAGCTGCTGCCGCAGACGCACCCGTTCGCGGTGGTGCGGGTCGCCCAGCTGAAGAAGTGGGCGGAGAGCGACGAGTACCGCTCGATCCAGGCCGGCGCCTACCCGCGCCGCACGGACGACCGGGACACCTCGGTCGGCGAGCAGTGGAAGGCCGCCGCCGAGCACTACTCGACCTCGGTGAAGGAGAGCAAGGACCCGCTGATGGGCCTGCTGCGGGACGTGGCCGGCGGCGCCGCGACGGTCGGCGGCAAGCTGCGCGACACCTTCACCGGCGGCACCCGCGGCTCCTCCCCGGGCGCTCCCGCCGGCGGCCCCTCGGACCGCGCCTCGGAGCGCACCGACGGCTGAACGGCCACCCGCGTACGGCGGCCGGTGACCCGCCCGGGTCACCGGCCGCCCACCGTCCCCGACCGACGGCCCCGGCCGCCCACCGTCCCGACCGACCGACGGCCACCGACCCGGGCCCGCTCAGCTCCCCGCCAGCACCCCGCACACCTGCCAGGCCGGCCGCGCGTGATCGCCCGGGTCGACCGGCGCCGCCGGCGCCACCGCGGTGCCCTGCGCGGTGGCCAGCACCGGCTGCAGGAAGCCCGCCATCGAGGCGGTGCACGGCGCCGGCCCGGCCTGCAGCACGGCGTCGACCAACCGCAGCTGCGCCTGCCCCAGATCGACCCGGTCGAACTGGAAGGTCAGCTCGCGCCGCACGGTCTCCAGGGTGACCGGCGCCCCGGCCGGCGCCCCGGCCGGCTTCAGCGCGTAGACGAAGGTGTGGTCGGTGGTGATCTGCAGGGTGCTGCCGTCCGCCTCGTCGACCCGCATCGCGCCGACCGTCTTCACGGTGTCGGAGGCGAGCGCGACCTGCGCCGGGTCGAAGCGGACGATCCAGCCGGTCACCGCGTGGTGCCGGTCGTCCACCGGCTGGGCGGTGCTGGCGTCGAACTGGGCCTGCTCACCGGGCGTGACGTAGGCCCGCACATCGGTGGTGACAGCCTGGACCAGCGCCGCCGGGGACAGCGAGGAGGCGACCAGGTAGCGCTGCACGGTGTCGAGCGCCTTCGTCACCTCGACCTTGCTGAAGTGCTCGGTGGCGGCCCCGGCGGGGGTGTTCAGTCCGGCCGTCCCATCGCCGTAACCGGGCGGCAGCGCGGCGAACGGACGCGCCGGGTCGGCGACCGGGCGGACGGTCGAAGCCGGGCTCAACGCGACCAGGCTGACGGTGAGTTGACTGCCCTCCGGTCGCAGCGGGACGCCCTTGGGCGAGTTCACCCCGAAGTACACCGCGGCCCCGAAGGCCAGCAGGATGAGCAGCAGCAGGGCCAGCGCCTGGCGCGGCACGGTGCCCAGCGGGCCGAGCCGCACCCGGGCCCGGGTGGCCTTGCCGAAGGAGCCCGCGAGCCGCTCCCGGGCGGAGAGTTCCTGGATCCGGGCAGCCCGGACGAACGACTCGTCGAAGACGACGGACCGGAACTCGTCCTCATTGCCGGAACCGCCCTCGGGCGTACCCTCAGGAGGCTCGCGCGGGTCACCCATAGCACCAGGGTAGGCGCACACCGGGCCCACCACGAGGGCCCCGGCGCAGTTTGCCGGGAACGCTCCGTGACCGGCCGCCGGGGGCGCACCCCCCCGGTCAGCCGGCCGGTGCGGTGACCACCGGGAGCGGCTCGGCAGGCGCGGACCGCGGGTCCGTCCCCCGGCTGCTGCTGCCGGACCCCGGCCTCGGGGGCGCGCCCGAGGAGCCGCCCACGCCCTGGTAGATCGCCGCGACCGCCACCGCCACCAGGCTCACGCCCATGATCACCGCGAGCACCCAGGCCACCGGCCGGTGCCAGCGCTGCTGGGCCACGTACCGGCCACGGGCCCGCACCGGGTCGTAGCGCCGGCCCCAGCGCCGGCCCCGTCGGCCGCCCGCCCGGCCCGGGCCCGACCAGGGGTCGGGGTACAGGTGGTCGTCGTCGAGTCCGCTCGGGTGCGGGCGCAGCTCCAGCGGCAGCCCGTCCCCGGCCGGAACGTCATAGCTCCAGCCCGGTCCCACGGCGTCCGGCTCGAACCGGGCCTCGGCGGCGGCGAGCTGCCGCTCCTTGGCCGTCGGCTCGTGCACGGCGGCGGACCGGACGAAGGCCTCATCGAAGACCACGGTGGCGAACTCGTCGTCCGCACCACCGTGGTCGGCGCCGTCGGGGTACGGCAAGCCCCCCACATCCTCAGCCACGGATTCAGCGTATTACCGGCCGGGCGATTTGTCTGTGGCTCCCGGCAGTTGGTCCGTCACACGTGTGACGGACCACCGCTCAGCGGCCGTCCCCGCCGCCGCCCACGGTCTGCGTCGGCTCGCCTCGGACATGCCCGTCACCGGTGACGATGTACTTGGTGCTGGTCAGCTCCGGCAGGCCCATCGGGCCGCGGGCGTGCAGCTTCTGGGTGGAGATGCCGATCTCCGCGCCGAAGCCGAACTCACCGCCGTCGGTGAACCGGGTGGAGGCGTTGACGGCCACCGTGGTCGAGTCCACCAGCTGGGTGAAGCGGCGGGCGGCGGCCTGCGAGGTGGTGACGATCGCCTCGGTGTGGCCGGAGGACCAGCGGCGGATGTGCGCGACGGCGGCGTCCAGCGAGGGCACCACGGCCGCGGCCAGGTCGTACGAGAGGTACTCGGCGCCCCAGTCCTCGTCGGTGGCCGGCACCACGGTGGCGCCGGTGCCCCCGGCCGCCTTCTGCACCGCCTCGTCGCCGTGCACCGTCACCCCGGCCTCCGCCAGGGCGGCCAGGGCCAGCGGCAGGAAGTCGTCCGCGACGTCCTGGTGCACCAGCAGCGTCTCGGCGGAGTTGCAGACGCTGACCCGCTGCGCCTTGGAGTTCAGCAGGATGCCGACGGCCATCGCCAGGTCGGTCCGCGCGTCCACGTACACGTGGCAGTTGCCGGTGCCGGTCTCGATCACCGGGACGGTCGAGCCCTCGACCACGGTGCGGATCAGCGAGGCCCCGCCGCGCGGGATCAGCACGTCGACCAGGCCGCGGGCGCGCATCAGCTCCTGCACCGAGTCCCGGCTCTCCCCCGGCACCAGCTGGATCACGTCGGCCGGCAGCCCGGCCGCGACGACGGCGTCCCGCAGGACGGCGACCAGCGCGGTGTTGGAGCGGTAGGCGGAGGCGGAGCCGCGCAGCAGCACCGCGTTGCCGGACTTCAGGCAGAGCGCGGCGGCGTCGACGGTGACGTTCGGCCGGGCCTCGTAGATGATGCCGACCACGCCCAGCGGCACCCGCACCTGGCGCACGTCCAGGCCGTTCGGCAGGGTGTAGCCGCGCACCACCTCGCCGACCGGGTCGGCCAGGCCGGCCACGTCGCGCACGTCGGAGGCGATCGCGGCGATCCGCTCGTCGGTCAGGCTCAGCCGGTCGATCACCGACTCGGCCGTCCCCGCCGCGCGGGCCCGCTCCACGTCCTCGGCGTTGGCCGCGACGATCTCGGCGCTGCGGGCGACCAGCGCGTCCGCGATCGCCAGCAGCGCGGCGTCCTTGGCCCGGCGCGGCAGCGGGGCGAGCACGGCGGCGGCCTCCCGGGCTCGGCGCGCTACGGCGAGGACGGGACTGTCGGCGGTGGCGAGGTCGCTGGTCATGCCGCCAAGGGTAGCGACTGGCCCGTGCCCCCCAGCCGTCGTTTCGCCCGGTGAGACACCCGCCGGACAGCCGGTCAGTACGGGTGCACCCCGCCCAGGTGCGGCGACGGCGTGCCGAAGCCCTCCGCGACCCGCTTGTGGTACGTCGCCCGGTCCACCACCTCCAGCCCGACGATCTCCCACGGCGGCAGACCGGCGGTCACCTTGTGCTCGCCCCACAGCCGTAGCGCGATCGCCGCCGCGTCGTGCAGGTCCCGGGCCTGCTCCCAGTACCGGATCTCGGCGTGGTCGGCCGCGTAGCGGGCGGTCAGGAAGAACGAGTGGTCGTGCGCCAGCTGCTCCAGTGAGGCGCGCAGCGAGGACAACGGGGTGGTCTGCCCGGCCACGCTCAGCACCACGTGCCACAGCCGTGCCTGCTCCGGCACGGTGGGCGGGTCCGCGGCCTGCGCGCGCTGCGGCCGCACTCTGCGCACCCCGCCGGGCCTCTGCGGCGGCGGACCGGCCGGCTCGGCGGGGCCGTCCCCGCGTCCGCCGTCGATGCTGGTCAGCCGCCGGCCCGCCGTCCCTCCGGTCAGCGCTGCCTCGCGCCTGTGTTCCACCGGCGGCCTCCTGTTTCGGCGATCTCGTGTCGTCCCCACCGGCCCCGTCGGCCCTCGGCCGACCGGTACGGCTGCGCCCCTCCTCGCCCGCGGCCGGGCCGCTCCCGTACGGAGCGGCCCGGCGACCGCACTGCGCCGCTCGGCCGGTGCCGGCCGGTCAGCCGTGCAGAACGACCAGGTCGTCGCGGTGGACGACCTCGCGCTCGTACCCGGCGCCGAACTCCTGGGCCAGGTCGCGGGTGGACCGGCCGAGCAGGCGGGGCAACTCCCTCGCATCAAAGTTGACCAGTCCGCGAGCCACGATGTGGCCGTTTTCGCCAAGAAGGTCCACCGGATCACCTGCGGCGAACTCCCCGTCGACCTTGGTCACCCCGGCCGGCAGCAGCGAGGCGCCGCCGGAGACGACCGCCTCGACCGCGCCCGCGTCCAGGTGCAGGGCGCCGCGCGGGCTGCTCGCGTGGGCCAGCCAGAGCATCCGGTCGGAGGTACGGCTGCCGGTGCGCCGGAAGAGCGTGCCGGTGGACCGCCCGGCCAGCGCGTCGGCGGCGTGGCTGGCCGCGGTGAGCACCACCGGGATGCCCGCGCCGGTGGCGATCCGGGCCGCCTCCACCTTGGTGACCATGCCGCCGGTGCCGACGCCCGCCTTGC
The DNA here is from genome assembly GCF_055560495.1 of Kitasatospora sp. NPDC023176. Classification (NCBI taxonomy): domain Bacteria; kingdom Bacillati; phylum Actinomycetota; class Actinomycetes; order Kitasatosporales; family Streptomycetaceae; genus Kitasatospora; species Kitasatospora sp. NPDC023176. Next base: position 286,516 of record NZ_JBVHIP010000004.1, read on the forward strand.
CGGCGCTGCCGATCCGGATGCCGTCGAGGTCGTGCGGGCCGCTCACCTCGGCGATCCGGCTGGTGCCGGGCTGGGACGGGTCGCCGTCGTAGAGGCCGTCCACGTCGGAGAGCAGCACCAGCAGGTCGGCCCGGACCAGGTGGGCGACCAGCGCGGCCAGCCGGTCGTTGTCCCCGAACTTGATTTCGGCGGTGGCGACGGTGTCGTTCTCGTTGACGACCGGCATCGCGCCCATCGCCAGCAGCTGGTCCAGCGTCCGGTAGGCGTTGCGGTAGTGGGCGCGGCGGCTGGCGTCCTCGGCGGTGAGCAGCACCTGGCCGACCCGGATGCCGTACCGGGCGAAGGAGGCGGTGTACCGCGCGACCAGCAGTCCCTGGCCGACGCTGGCGGCGGCCTGCTGGCGGGCCAGGTCCTTGGGCCGCCTGTCCAGGCCGAGCGGGGCGAGCCCGGCGGCGATGGCGCCGGAGGAGACGAGGACGACCTCGGGCGCGTCCGGGCGGCTGCGCACCTTGGCGAGCGCGTCCACCAGGGCGTCGACCCGGTCGGCGTCCAGGCCGCCGGCCGCCGTGGTGAGTGAGGAGGAGCCGACCTTGACCACGATCCGGCGTGCGGTCAGCACCTCCTCCCGCAGTGAGTCCTCGCTCATCTCGCTGTACGCCCTTCCGGTGTGGTGCGGGTGCGGCGGGGCCCGGCCCGGCCGTCATGCCCGAAATCTACGCGATCCGCGCAGGTCGCCCCCACGGTGTTTCACCGGCTGGACCCGCCCCGCTCACCAGCCCGCCACAGCCCGGCCGAGCATCCGGATGGCTGGTATGGTCCCTGACCGAAAGCCAGATCGGGGGACGGCTTCTTGCCCGCTGTGCCCACTCGTCTTCGACCTTCCTGTGACACGGGGGCGGCGCCGCACTGGGCAGGCCGGCAACGGTTCGCGGTCGCGCGCCAGGAGAAAAGCACACCATGCGTTCGCACACCACGAAGCTGACCGTCGCCGCCCTGGCGGCGGCTACCGCCCTCTCGCTCGCCGCCTGCGGTCCGGACAACCCGGACTCCCCGGCCGGCACGGGCGGCTCCACCGGAGCGGCTCCGGCCCAGAGCGGCGCGGCCACCAGCAGTGCGACCGGCGGTGCGGCCGGCGGTTCGACCGCCGCCCCGTCGGGCGCGGCCACCGGCGGTGCCACCTCGGGCGGCGCCGCCACCGGCGGTGCCGGTACGGCCGGCGCGGCCGGCGGGGGCGCGGGCAGCGGCAAGGTCCCGCAGGCCGCCACCGCCGTGAAGGTCGGCCAGCCGGCCACCGTCGACTTCGCCGACAAGAGCTCCAACGTCTCCACCAAGCTGCAGATCACCGTCACCGGCATCGAGGTCGGTTCGCTGCAGGACCTCACCGCCGCCAAGGTCCCGACCACCGGGCTGGACGGCCGCACCCCGGTCTACGTCAGCTACACCGTCAAGAACCTCGGCGACGCCAGCCTGTCCTTCACCGCCCCGGACTCGAAGTTCGTCCTCTTCGACGGCGCCGGCAACAAGGGCCTCCCCGTGCTGAACGCCACCAACCCGCTGCCCAAGTGCACCGGGGCGAAGTTCCAGGGCGTCACCAAGGGCGCCGAGGCCAAGGGCTGCGACATCATCTCGATCGCCGGCACCACCCCGGTCGCGGTCGGCTACACCGACCTGAACGACCTGCTCAAGCTCCAGGCGTCCTGGGCGAAGTGACACCGCGTCACCGCTGAGCACGCGAAACGGCCCCCCCACCTCGACAGGTGGCGGGGGCCGTTTCGGTTCGACCCGGACTCAGTGGTCCTCGTCCTCGTCGTCCTCGATGGCGGCCTGCCGGCCGCTGGAGAGCGCCTCGAAGGCGAGGAACTCGGCCTCGGCCGCGTCCCGGCCCTTCTGCTTCTCGCGACGGCGGTCGACCGCCGGGCGCTGGGTCTCCATCCGGTGGTCCTCGCCGCGGCGGCCGAGCATCTCGGCGCCGGCGGCCATGGTCGGCTCCCAGTCGAAGACGACGGCGTTCTCGTCGGGGCCGATGATGACGGTGTCACCCGCGTGCGCCCCGACCTTCCAGAGCCGGTCCTCGACCCCGAGGCGGGCCAGCCGGTCGGCGAGGTAGCCGACGGCCTCGTCGTTGCTGAAGTCGGTCTGGCGGACCCAGCGCTCCGGCTTGACGCCGCGGATGCGGTAGGCGCCGTCCTCCTCGGTGATGGTGAAGCCCTCGTCGTCGACGGCGGTGGGCCGCAGCACGATCCGGGTGGACTCCTCGGCCGGCTTGGCGGCGCGCGCCTCGGCGACGATCTTCGCCACCGCGAAGCTCAGCTCGCGCAGGCCCTTGCGGGAGGCGGCGGAGACCTCGAACACCTGGAGACCGCGCTCCTCCAGCGAGGCGCGGGTCAGGTCGGCGATGTCCTGGCCGTCCGGGACGTCGATCTTGTTGAGCGCGACGAGCCGCGGCCGGTCCTCCAGGCCGCCGTACTCGGCGAGTTCGGCCTCGATGGTCTCCAGGTCGCTCAGCGGGTCGCGGCCGGGCTCCAGGGTGGCGCAGTCCAGCACGTGCACCAGCACCGAGCAGCGCTCGACGTGCCGCAGGAACTCCAGGCCCAGGCCGCGGCCCTGGCTGGCGCCCGGAATCAGGCCGGGCACGTCGGCGATGGTGTAGACGGTGTCGCCCGCGGTGACCACGCCGAGGTTGGGGATCAGGGTGGTGAACGGGTAGTCCGCGATCTTCGGCTTGGCGGCGGAGAGCACCGAGATCAGCGAGGACTTGCCCGCGCTCGGGTAGCCGACCAGGGCCACGTCGGCGACGGACTTGAGCTCCATCACGATGTCGCGGGCTTCGCCCGGCTCGCCGAGCAGCGCGAAGCCCGGGGCCTTGCGGCGGGCCGAGGCGAGCGCGGCGTTGCCGAGGCCGCCGCGGCCGCCCTGGGCGGCGACGAAGCTGGTGCCGTGGCCGACCAGGTCGGCGAGCACGTTGCCCTGGCGGTCCAGCACCACGGTGCCGTCCGGCACCAGCAGGACGAGGTCCTCGCCGGTCGCGCCGGTGCGGTGGCCGCCCGCGCCGGGCTTGCCGTTGGTGGCCTTGCGCTTGGGCGAGTGGTGGTACTCGAGCAGGGTGGTGACCTGCGAGTCCACGGTGAGGATGACGCTGCCGCCCTCACCGCCGTTCCCGCCGTCCGGCCCGCCGAGCGGCTTGAACTTCTCCCGGTGCACGGAGGCGCAGCCGTGGCCCCCGTTACCCGCGGCGACGTGAAGTTCGACGCGGTCCACGAAGGTGGTCATGGGTGTGCCTCCAGTGCGGATGAGAAAATGCTTGCTGTCTGCGTGAAGCGCGAAGGGTGGACCGGATCATTCCGGCCCACCCTTCAGTGTGAGTCTGGAGAGACTCGCGAGTCCGCTGGGACTCAGGCCTCGACGGCCACGATGTTGACGACCTTGCGACCGCGACGGTTGCCGAACTGCACCGCACCGGCGGTCAGCGCGAACAGGGTGTCGTCGCCGCCACGGCCGACGTTGGCACCCGGGTGGAAGTGGGTGCCACGCTGGCGGACGATGATCTCGCCGGCGGAGACGACCTGGCCACCGAAGCGCTTCACGCCGAGGCGCTGGGCGTTCGAGTCACGGCCGTTACGAGTAGAGCTTGCGCCCTTCTTGTGTGCCATTTTCCGCTATCCCCTTACTTGCTGACCGAGTCGATGCTGGTGATACGCACCGCGGTGTGCTTCTGACGGTGACCCTGACGACGGCGGTAGCCGGTCTTGTTCTTGTAACGCAGGATGACGATCTTGTCACCCTTGGTCTGGTCGACCACCTCGGCGTGAGCCTTCACGCCGGCCAGGACCCACGGGTCGGAGGTGACGGCCTCACCGTCGACGACCAGGATGGTCGAGAGCTCCACCGAGTCACCCGGCTTGGCCTCGATACGGTCGATCTCCAGCACGTCGCCAACGGCGACCTTGTGCTGGCGGCCGCCTGCGCGAACGATCGCGTACATGCGGTACCTACTTTCCCAACTCGGTCGGAACTCCCGACGCCAGCCACCTGGGTACGGACACAGGAGCCTCTCCCCGATCGCCACGCGCGGAACGCGGGACTCTCGGGAAGGTGATGTGCTCGGGAGCGCGGCGTAGACACGCCGAAGGTCAAGAATACGGACCGGCCGCCCCAGGGGCAAACCGGCCCGTACGGCCCGGGGCGGAAAGGACTCCCGCCCCGGGCGTGGGCACTACTCGGCCGCCGTATCACCCTCGGCGGCCGCGGCCTTCTTGGCCGCCGCGCTCGTCCGCTTGGTCGCGGTCTTGCGGGCGGTGGTCTTCTTGGCCGCCGTGGTCGTCTTCTTGGCGGCGGTCTTCTTCGCGGCGGTCTTGCGGGCGGCCCGCTTCTTGGGGGCCGGGGCCTCCTCGGCGGGCGCCTCCTCCGCGGCGGGGGCCTCCTCCGCGGGGGCCTCCACGGCCTCCACGACGACGGCCTCCACGGCTTCGGCGGCGGCCTCGGGAACCGCCTCCGCGACGACCTCGACGGCTGCCTCGGCCTCGGCGGCCGGCGCGGCGGCCGCCAGGGCCGCCTCCAGGGCCGCGTCGGCCTTCGCCTGCAGCACCACGATCTCGGCGGCCTGCGGCGCACCCGCCGGGGCCGTCGCCTTGCGCACCGCGCGGCGGCGCGGACGGCCGGCCGGAGCAGCGGCGGGGGCGGGGGCCTCGGCCACCGGTGCCTCCACGGCCTGCGCCGGAGCGGCCTCGACGTCCGCCACCTCGACGTCCGTCACCTCGACGCCCGGGACCTCCAGGGCCAACTGACCCTCGATCTCCTCGCGCACCGGCTCGGCGGGCTCCAGGTCCGCCTCGGCGACGGCCTCGGCCACCGACGACCCGGCCTCGACGGCCTGCGGCTCCTCGTGGCCCACCCCGCCCTTGCCCCGGCGACGGCGCTTGCCGCTGCCCGAGCCGGCCTCGACGGCGGCCGCCGCCGGAGCGTGGACGTGGACGCTCGGCTGCTCCATGTGGACGATCACACCGCGGCCGTTGCAGTGCACGCAGGGCTCGGAGAAGGACTCCAGCAGGCCCTGGCCGACCCGCTTGCGGGTCATCTGGACCAGACCCAGCGAGGTGACCTCGGCCACCTGGTGCTTGGTCCGGTCCCGGCCCAGGCACTCCAGCAGGCGGCGCAGCACCAGGTCGCGGTTGGACTCCAGGACCATGTCGATGAAGTCGATCACGATGATGCCGCCGAGGTCGCGCAGCCGCAGCTGGCGCACGATCTCCTCGGCCGCCTCGATGTTGTTCCGGGTGACCGTCTCCTCCAGGTTGCCGCCCTGGCCGACGAACTTCCCGGTGTTGACGTCGATGACGACCATCGCCTCGGTGCGGTCGATCACCAGCGAACCGCCGCTGGGCAGCCAGACCTTGCGGTCCAGCGCCTTCATCAGCTGCTCGTCGATCCGGTAGGTGGCGAACACGTCCACCTCGGAGGTCCACCGCTGGAGCCGCTCGGCGAGGTCCGGGGCCACGTTGGAGACGTACTCGTGGATGGTCTTCCACGCCTCGTCGCCGGAGACGATGACCTTGGTGAAGTCCTCGTTGAAGATGTCGCGGACGACCCGGACGGTCATGTCCGGCTCGCCGTACAGCAGCGCCGGGGCGTTGCCGGTGGCGGCCTTCTTCTGGATGTCCTCCCACTGCTGCTGGAGGCGCTGGACGTCGCGGGTCAGCTCCTCCTCGGAGGCGCCCTCGGCGGCGGTGCGCACGATGACGCCCGCGTCGTCCGGGACGATCTTCTTCAGGATCTGCTTCAGCCGGGCGCGCTCGTTCTCGGGCAGCTTGCGCGAGATGCCGGTCATCGAGCCCTCGGGCACGTACACCAGGTAGCGGCCGGGCAGCGAGATCTGGCTGGTCAGGCGGGCGCCCTTGTGGCCGATCGGGTCCTTGGAGACCTGCACCAGCACGGACTGGCCGGACTTCAGCACCGACTCGATCCGGCGCGGGCCGCCGTGGCCCAGCGCGCCGAAGTTGACCTCACCGGCGTACAGCACCGCGTTGCGGCCCTTGCCGATGTCGACGAAGGCGGCCTCCATCGACGGCAGCACGTTCTGGACCTTGCCCAGGTAGACGTTGCCGACGTACGAGGTGGCCTGCTCCTTGTTGACGTAGTGCTCGACCAGCACGCCGTCCTCGAGGACGCCGATCTGGGTGCGCTGGCCGTTCTGGCGCACCACCATGACGCGCTCGACCGACTCCCGGCGGGCCAGGAACTCGGCCTCGGTGATGATCGGCACCCGGCGGCGGCCCAGCTCGCGGCCCTCGCGGCGACGCTGCTTCTTCGCCTCCAGACGGGTCGAGCCCTTGATGGACTGCACCTCGTCCGGGTCGAAGGACGGCTCGGTGGAGCGGCGGCGCGGCTCGCGCACCTTCACCACCGTGCGGACGCCGTCCTCGGTGGTCTCGGCGGTCTCGACGGCGTCGGCCTCACCGGTGCGGCGGCGACGGCGGCGACGGCGACGGGACGAGGACAGGCCGGCGGCCAGGTCGTCGTCCTCGTCGTCTTCCTCCTCGACGGCGTGGGCCGGCTCCTCGACGACGGGCTGCTCGGTCTCGGCGGCCTCGAACTCCTCGGCCTCGCCCCGGCGACGGCGGCGGCCGCCCCGACGGCGACGGCGCGACGGACGGCCGTCCTCCTCCCACTCGGCCTCGGTCTCCGGACCGGTGGCGGGGGCCTCCACGACGGGCGCCTCGACGACCGGGGCCGCCACGACGGGGGCCTTGGCCGCGGCGGCCTTCGCGGGCGCGGCCTTGGCGGGCGCGGCCTTCGCGGGGGCCTTGGCGGGCGCCTCGGCGGCCGACTTGCGGCGGTTCGGCTCGACCCGGGTGCGGACCCGGCGGCGGCGGCCGACACCGCTGTACTCGAACTCGTCCTCCTCCGTGCGCTCGGCGGCGGCCGGAGCCTGGACCGGAGCCGGGGCCGGAGCCGGAGCGGCGGCGGGCTGCGGCGCGGCCGGCGCAACGAAGGGGGCGGGCTCCTGGAAGACCGGGGCCTGGAAGACCGCGGTGGCCGGGCGGACCGCGCGGCGGCGCACCCGGTGGTGCGGCTCGGCCTCGGCGACCGGAGCGGGGGCGGCGACCGGAGCCTCGGCGGCCTCCTCCGCGGCGGGCTCCTCCTCGACGGCGGGCTCCTCGGCCACCGGCTCCTCGACCGGGGCCTCGACCACCGGCGCGGCCTCGACCACGCGACGGCGGCGGGGGCGGCGGGCCGGAGCGGCCGGGGCCTCCTCGGCCACCGGCTCGGCGACGGGGGCCGCGACCGGGGCAGCGGCCTCGACCGCGGGCTCCTCGGCGACGGGGGCCTCCACGGGCGCCTCGGCCCGCTTGCGGGTGCGGCGGGCCCGGGCGGGCTTCTCCGCCTTCTCCTCCGCCTTCTTCTCGGCCGTGGTCTCGGCGGCCTTGGTCTCCTCGGCCTTGGTCTCCTCGGCCTCCGGCGCGGTGACCACGATCGCGGTCTCCTCCGGAGCACCGGCGGGAGCCTCGGCGCGCTTGCGGGTCCGGCGGGCCCGGACCGGCTTCTCGGCGGCCGGGGCCGGCTCGGCGGACGCCTCGACCGGGGTGGTCACCTCGACCGGGACGACCGTCTCGGCCGCCTCGGTGGCCGCCCCCTGCGGGGTGCCCGCCGGGCGGGACACCGCCCGGCGACGACGACGCGGCGGCGCGGCGGACGCGCCCTCGCCACCGGTCGCGGCGGTTTCGTTCTGTTCCGTGGCCGCAGCCTGCTGCGGATCGGTGTTATCGAGCATGCGGGTGGATCTCCCGTCAGGCCCCCGGGCTCCGCATCCGGGCACGGCTCGGCACCAGTGGGTGGCCGGCATCGCGAGGATGCTCGGGCCGGACCCTTTGACGGTGCCGCCGTGCGGACGCGAGGCCGCACAGGGGCTCGTAGTCTCGCTCGGCGCCCCGCGTGGCGCGGGGTGTCGAAAGTCTTCTGGTCTGACCAGTCTTCTGTGGTTTTCCCAAGCTGAGCCGTCCCCCAACCCCGGGTGGCTCCCGGAAGGGGTCCCGGGCCCACCGACCGTCCTGGTCGACGGGCCCCGAGAGGCCGGCCTGTGCTGCGACGACGCTCGCTCCCCTGGGGAGCCGCGGGAACCTTGGAGGACCATCGGGTCCAGTGAGGCACTGGACCCGGCCTCCGCCCACTAGGCGGACGCGGTAGCGCGCGGCCCGGCAGCCGTTTCTCAGCCGGCCGGGGCCGCGGCGCGGTCGAGCGCCAGCGGGTCGGTCACCGTGCCCGTCTCCTCGTCGAGCGGCCCCTGCGCCAGCCTGGTCACCTCTGCGGGGACCGGCGGCGCCAGGTCGGCCGTCGCACGGAGACCGGACAATACGTCGTCGGGTCGTACGGCGGGTGTGGCGTGTCGTACTACCAGGCGCAGTATCGCACAGGGACGGCCGGTCCGAACATCGCGGGCGGTTCCGGCCGCCGTGTCCGCACCGTCGTCGACCTGCGGCTCGACGACCTCGAGCGCCGCCACCGCACCGCGCGCGTCGAAGACCCGCACGCCGTTCTTGGTCCGGCGCTCGACCTCGACCGTCTCCTCGGCGAGGAACTTCCGGACCGCCTGCACCGCCTCGTCCGGCTCGACGCCGTCCAGGCGCATCAGCCACTCGGAGGCCTCCAGGCGCTCCACGAAGTTCGGCGTCCGGACCTCGACGGCGTCGATGACGTCCAGGCCCGGCGGCAGCGACTCGTCCAGCTGCGCCCGCAACTGCTCGGGGTCGCGCGCAGCGGCCAAGCCGATCTCCAGGTACTCCGCCTCGCTCGCCACCCCGGTCGGGGCCGCGTTCGCGTAGGAGACCTTCGGGTGCGGGGTGAAGCCGGCCGAGTAGGCCATCGGAACGGCGGACCGGCGCAGGGCGCGCTCGAAGGCGCGCTGGAAGTCACGGTGGCTGGTGAAGCGGAGCCGGCCGCGCTTGGTGTAGCGGAGACGAATCCGCTGCACGGTCGGCGCGGGCGGCGGACCGTCGGGCGTACGACGTGCCAGGGTCGCTCAGTCCTTAGTCAGTTCTCCCGGTCCGGCGCGGCGCAAACCCGCCACTGTCCGGACTCTGTCACCTCAAAGGGTACGCGCCCCGCCACCCCCCTCGCTCCGCCCCTGGTCAGCAGCACGCCTCGGCCCCCGCCCGGAAACCTCCCGGACGGGGGCCGAGGACCACCCACCGCCTACTTGTTGACGACCGTCAACGGCAGCATCTTCTTACCCGTGGGCCCGATCTGGATGGCCGTATCCATCTGGGGACACACCCCACAGTCGAAGCACGGCGTCCAGCGGCAGTCGTCGACCTCGACCTCCTCCAGGGCGTCCTGCCAGTCCTCCCACAGCCAGTCCTTGTCGAGGCCGCTGTCCAGGTGGTCCCAGGGCAGCACCTCCTCGTAGGAGCGCTCGCGGGTGGTGTACCAGTCGACGTCGACGCCGGTGCCGGCCAGGCCCTTCTCGGCGGAGGCCATCCAGCGGTCGTACGAGAAGTACTCGCGCCAGCCGTCGAAGCGGCCGCCGTCCTCGTAGACGGCGCGGATGATGGCGCCGACCCGGCGGTCGCCGCGGGAGAGCAGGCCCTCGACGATGCCGGGCTTGCCGTCGTGGTAGCGGTAGCCGATGTTCTTGCCGTACTTGCGGTCGCCGCGGATGGAGTCCCGCAGCTTGGCGAGGCGGGCGTCGGTGGCCTCGGCGGACAGCTGCGGGGCCCACTGGAACGGGGTGTGCGGCTTGGGCACGAACCCGCCGATGGAGACGGTGCAGCGGATGTCGTTCTGGCCGGTGACCTCGCGGCCCTTCTGGATGACGTTCTTCGCCATCTCGCCGATCTGGAGCACGTCCTCGTCGGTCTCGGTGGGCAGGCCGCACATGAAGTACAGCTTCACCTGGCGCCAGCCGTTGCCGTAGGCGGTGGCGACGGTGCGGATCAGGTCCTCCTCCGACACCATCTTGTTGATCACCTTGCGCATGCGCTCGCTGCCGCCCTCGGGGGCGAAGGTGAGGCCCGAGCGGCGTCCGTTGCGGGACAGCTCGTTGGCGAGGTCGATGTTGAAGGCGTCGACGCGGGTGGACGGCAGCGACAGGCCGATCTTGTCCTCGGTGTAGCGGTCGGCCAGGCCCTTGGCGATGTCGCCGATCTCGGTGTGGTCGGCGCTGGACAGCGACAGCAGGCCGACCTCCTCGAAGCCGGTCGCCTTGAGCCCGCGCTCGACCATCTCGCCGATGCCGGTGATGCTTCGCTCCCGCACGGGGCGCGTGATCATGCCGGCCTGGCAGAAGCGGCAGCCGCGGGTGCAGCCGCGGAAGATCTCGACGGACATCCGCTCGTGGACGGTCTCCGCGAGCGGGACGAGCGGCTGCTTGGGGTAGGGCCACTCGTCGAGGTCCATGACGGTGTGCTTGGACACCCGCCACGGCACGCCCGGGGCGTTCGGCACGACGCGGCCGATCCGGCCGTCGGGCAGGTACTCCACGTCGTAGAACTTCGGCACGTACACCCCGCCGGTGCGCGCCAGGCGCAGCAGCAGTTCGTCGCGCCCGCCCGGGCGGCCCTCGGCCTTCCAGGCGCGGATGATCTCGGTGATGTCGAGGACGGCCTGCTCGCCGTCGCCGATCACGGCGCAGTCCAGGAAGTCCGCGATCGGCTCCGGGTTGAACGCCGCGTGGCCGCCGGCCAGGACGATCGGGTCCTCGTCGGTGCGGTCCCTGGCCTCCAGCGGGATGCCGGCCAGGTCGAGCGCGGTCAGCATGTTGGTGTAGCCGAGCTCGGTGGAGAACGACAGCCCGAACACGTCGAAGGCCTTGACCGGGCGGTGGGCGTCCACCGTGAACTGCGGGACGCGGTGCTCGCGCATCAGCGCCTCGAGGTCCGGCCAGACGCTGTAGGTGCGCTCGGCGAGCACGCCCTCGCGCTCGTTCAGCACCTCGTAGAGGATCATGACGCCCTGGTTGGGGAGCCCGACCTCGTAGGCGTCGGGGTACATCAGCGCCCACCGGACGTCGCAGGCGTCCCAGTCCTTGACGGTCGAGTTGAGCTCGCCGCCGACGTACTGGATCGGCTTCTGGACGTGCGGGAGGAGGGCCTCCAGGCGTGGGAAGACCGATTCGACAGTCATGTACTAGGAACCCTTACGACGTGATTCGGTGCCGCGATTCGGCATGGGAGGGGTGACCCTCAAGGGTAGCCCAATCCGGGGAACGACCCGTCCGGGCCGGTGCCCGCCCGTGCGCCCCGGCGCGATCCGTGCCCGCCGGTGACCGCCCCGGCACGCGCGGTGCGCGCCCGCCGCCAGGCGCCGTCCGCCGTTGACACGCCCGGACGGCCCGTGCGGTACTGACAGGGCCCTGCCCAAGGCCCTGCACCCCTTCCGGAGACGGGAGTTGGGTCGTACGCTCGGCCGACGCCGACTCCCCCGGCGGCCCGTTCGCCCCAGCACGACCTCCCCCGTCCCCGCGCGGCCCCCTCCCCCGGCCCCGCAGAGCCCGTCCCCGGCCCGCAGGCCGTGTCCGGCGGCGCAGCACGCCCGCGCCCCGGTGGCCGTACGACCGGGCGCAAGGAGAACCATGACCGACACCGGTCGGCGGGTCCGGCCCCTGGCCCTGCGGACCCCCGACGCCCGGCCGGCCCGCTACCCCACGCCGGCCCAGGCCGAGTGCGCGGCCCGGCGGCTCGCGCTGCGCCATCCGGACCGCTGCCGGCTGCGCGAGGTGGGCCGTTCCCGGGCCGGACGCCCGCTGCTGCTGCTCTCGGTGGACCGCGGGCCGCGCGCCGCCCTGGTGGTCGGCGGCCCGCACCCGAACGAGCCGATCGGCACCGCCGCCGCGGTCCGGCTGGCCGAGGTGCTGCTGGAGCGCCCCGCCCGGCCGGGCCTGTCCTGGCACCTGCTGCTGTGCCTGGACCCGGACGGCGCCGCGCTCAACGCCGGCTGGCTGGACGGCCCGCTCACCATGCGCCGCCACTACGAGCACTTCTTCCGCCCCGCCTTCGAGGAGCAGCCCGAGCTGCTGCCCGCCCCGGGGTCCGGGCGCCCGCCGATGCCGGAGAGCGTGGCGCTGACCGGGCTGATCGACGAGTTGCGCCCCTTCCTGCAGTGCTCGCTGCACGGGGTGGACTTCGGCGGCGCCTTCGTCCAGCTGACCGGCCCGGTGCCCGGGCTGGCCGAGCGCTTCGCCCGTTCCGCCGACCGGGCCGGCATCCCGCTGGACGTGGACTCCTACGACGCCATCGGCTGGTCCAGCCCCGCCCCCGGCACCTATCTGATGCCCGCGCCCGGCGGCTCCGGCGCCTCCCGGGCGCTGCCGGACGAGCCGGAGCTGTCCACCTGGTCGTACGCGGCCCGGTACGGCGGGGTGACCGCGGTCCTGGAGGTCCCGATGTGGGCCGTGGACGCGGTCGGCGACGGCCGCACCCTCCCGGCGGGGCCGCGGGCCGTCGGCGAGGCCGCCCGTGACCTGACCGTCCGCACCGAACAGCTCACCGCGCTACTGGCCCGCGTCCCGGCGCAGGCCCGGGAGGTGTACGGCCCGCTGGTGCGCACCGCCGAGTTCAGTCTGGCGGTGGCGCCGCGGGTCGCCGCCGAGTGGCTGGAGCTGTGGTGCCCCGGCCCGGTGAGCGTCTCCCGGGCAACCACCGCGGGGCTGGTCGCGGCCCGGCTGCCGCTGCGGGTCGCTTCGATCCTGCTGCGGCTGCTCGCCGATGTCCGCGGTCCGGCGGCGGAGGCCGCCCGGGAGCGCGCCCGCGCCGGCGTCGCGGACAGCCTGGAGCGGCTGCACCACCGCTTCGGCGCCCGCTGGGTGCCGGTGCAGGAGCAGCTGGCCCACCAGACCCGGGCGGTCCTCACGGCCGCCGACTGTCTGCTCCACGCCACCTGACGAACAGTCAACTTCCGATCGGGGCAACGCGAAGGGGCCGGCCCGGGAGTTCCCGGACCGGCCCCTGCCACTCGCCCGCTCAGGCCGCTATCGGCCGCTGGCTGCGTACTGCCTGGAGCAGCCCGATCCCGATCCAGACCGCGAACATCGAGGAGCCGCCGTACGAGACGAACGGTAGCGGGATGCCCGCGACGGGCATGATCCCCAGGCACATCCCGATGTTCTCGAAGGCCTGGAAGGAGAACCAGGCGATGATCCCGGCCGCCACGATCGTCCCGTAGAGGTCGGTCGCCTGACGGGCGATCCGGCAGGCCCGCCAGAGGATCACGCCGACCAGCGCGATGATCGCCAGCGCCCCGACGAAGCCCAGTTCCTCACCGGCGACGGTGAACACGAAGTCGGTCTGCTGCTCCGGCACGAACTGCCCGATGGTCTGCGTCCCGTGGAACAGCCCCTTGCCGGTCAGCCCGCCCGAGCCGATGGCGATCCGGGCCTGGGCGGTGTTGTAGCCGACGCCGTTGGGGTCGAGCTGCGGGTTGGCGAAGGCGGCGAAGCGGTCGATCTGGTACTGGCTCAGCAGTCCGAGCTTCCAGATCGCGATGCTCCCGCCGACACCGGCCGCGAGGATGCCGAGCACCCAGCGGTTGGCGGCGCCGGAGCCGAGCAGGATGCCCAGCACGATCGCGGACATCACCATGACCGACCCGGCGTCCGGCATCAGCAGGACCAGGCCCATCGGCAGGCAGGCCCAGATCAGGCCCCGGAACACCGCCCGGTGCGAGGGGAACTCGCGCTCCCCCGCGTCGACCTGGTCCGACAGCACGACGGCCATCGCCAGCAGGATGCCGATCTTCGCGAACTCGGCCGGCTGGACGGAGAAGCCGCCGCCGAGCTGGATCCAGGAGTGGGCGCCGTTGACGGTCGAGCCGAGCGGGCTGAGCGTCGCCAGCAGCAGCAGGATCACGCCGACGTAGACGAAGGGCACCAGGGTGCGGACCCGCCGTGCTCCTATCGCTATCACCACGGCGCACAGCACCAGGCCGATCACGAAGTTCGTCAGGTGCCGGTAGAAGAAGTACTGCGGGTCCCCGTGGGTGAGGTTGTCGCGCCCGCGGGTGGCCGACCACACCAGCAGCGAGCTGCCGAGCGAGAGGGCCAGGCCGGCCAGCAGCAGTATCCAGTCCAGGCGCCAGAGCGGGGAGTCCTTGGCCAGGGCCTTGGAGACCCCGCTGCGCTGCGGGCTCAGCCGCAGCTGCCGGTACGAGCCGTAGGAGGTCATGCCCGTCCCCTTCCCGGGCGGTTCGGTTCGAGCGCGGCGTCGGCCGCGGTGTACGACGCCGGACTGTCGGCGGGCGGCGCCTGGTCGAGGAAGGTCGTCGCCGGGTCGTCGTCCACCAGCGCGTACGCGGGCACCGCGGCCGCCTGCGCCGGGGCGGCGTCCAGCAGCGCCGGTGCCGCGACCGAGGCGCCCTGCGCCGGGGCGACCGGCCCCTGCACCGCGCCGGTGCCGTACGAGGCCGGCTTGATGATCGCGGTGCCGTCCGGGTTGAACTTCGGCAGCTCGCCCTGCGGCGCGGGCAGCAGCGCCTTGCTGTTGTCGATGTTGCCCTTGTCGTCCACGCCGTACAGCGCCTGGTAGATCCGGCGGACGGCGTCGCCGGAACCGCCGGAGCCGGTGCCGCCCTGGCTTATCGTCATGACGACCGCGTAGTCCTTGCTGTACGTGGTCAGCCAGGAGGTGGTCTGCTTGCCCTCGACCTCGGCGGTGCCGGTCTTGGCGTGCAGCTCGATCTTGTTCTGCGGCCAGCCGGCCCCGGCGAACTTCCAGGCGGCGGTGCCGCTGGTGATGACGCCGGCGGTGGCCTGGTCGATGTAGCTGAGCAGCTTCTGGTCGCCGGGGAACTTGGCGTCCTCGTGCGGGGCGATCTCGCGGACGAGGTCTCCGCTCGGGCTTATCACGGCCTTGGCGATGGTCGGCCGGTAGAAGGTGCCGCCGTTGGCCAGCGCCGAGTAGATCCGGGCCATCTGGACCGGGGTGACGAGGGTGTCGCCCTGGCCGATCGCGAAGTTGACGGCGTCACCGGCGCGCATCTGGTAGCCGTCGACGCAGTTCTCCCGGGCGATCTGGTCCGAGAAGCTGTTGCCGCCCTTCTGCGCCTGCGCACACCAGGCGTCCTTGTTGTTGTCGTAGAAGGACTGCTTCCACTGCCGGTCCGGCACCCGGCCGGGGACCTCGGCCGGCAGGTCGATGCCGGTCTTGGCGCCGAGGCCGAACTCGTGGGCGGTCTTGAAGAACCAGTCGCCCGGGTCCTTCTTCGGCTTGATGCCGCCGTCCTTCGTCCACTGGTCGTACGCCAGGCCGTAGAAGACGGTGTCGCAGGAGACCTCCAGCGCCTTCTCCAGGGAGATGGAGCCGAAGTTCTCGCTCTCGAAGTTCTTGAACTCGCGGCCGCCGATGGTCAGGCTCTTGGGGCAGGGGTAGTTGCCGTCCAGCGAGTAGCCGGCCTGCACAGCGGCGGTGGTGGAGACGACCTTGAAGGTCGAGCCGGGCGCGGACTGACCCTGTATGGCCCGGTTCAGCAGCGGGAAGTTGGAGTCCTTGCTGGTCAGCGACTGGTAGTCCTTGCCGCTGATGCCGCCCACCCACAGGTTGGGGTCGTAGGTCGGGGCGCTGGCCATGGCGACGATCCGCCCGGTGTGCACGTCCATCACGACGGCGGCGCCGGAGTCGGCCTCGTAGTTGCGGTTGGTGACCTTGTCGAAGGTGTTCCGGGCGTCGGCCATGGCCTGCGCGAGGTTGTCCTCGACGACCTTCTGCACCCGGGCGTCGATGCTGGTGACCAGGTTGTCGCCGGTCTGCGGGGCGACGGTGCCGGCGGTGCCGATCACCCGGCCGAGGTTGTCCACGTTCAGCTTGGTGATGCCGGCGGTGCCGCGCAGGTCGCGGTCGTACACCGACTCCAGGCCGGCCCGGCCGATCTGGTCAGCCGGCAGGTAGCGGTCCAGGCCGGTCTTGTCGGCGGTCTTGCTGACCTCGTCGTCGGTGACCGGCGAGAGGTAGCCGAGCACCTGGGCCATGTTGGCGCCCTCGGCGCCGGTGTAGCGGCGTACGGCGGTGGGCTGGGCGGTGATCCCGGGGAAGTCCTCGCGGCGCTCCATTATCTGCATCGCCTGCTGGGTGGTCGCCTCCTTGGTGACCGGGATCGGCTGGTAGGGGGAGCCGTTCCAGCAGGGCTGCGGGGTCTTGGCGTCGCAGAGCCGGACCTTCTCCTGGACGTCCTTGGCCGGCATGCCCAGCACCCCGGCGAGGCGGGCCAGCACCGCCTTGCCGCCGTCCTTCTGCTGCAGCATCGAGGTGCGGCTGACGGAGACGACCAGCCGGGTCTCGTTGCCGGCCAGGATCCGCCCGGAGGCGTCCAGGATCTCGCCGCGGACGGCCGGTTCGACCACCTCGCGGATGTGGTTGCCGGTCGCCTTGGCGGTGTACTCCTTGGCGTTGCGGATCTGCAGGTACCACAGCCGTCCACCGAGGGTGGCGAGCAGCGACAGCACCAGGATCTGCAGCACCACCAGACGGATCGTCACCCGCCGGGTGCGGCCGGTCTCGGGGATGTTGCTCACGTCTCGTGCGCTCCAGGGATGCGGGAGGGTCAGGAAGTCCGGGAACCCGGACGGGCCGACGGGCTACGGGCGCCGGGCGAAGCCGGGGATGCGCCGCTTCTTGTAGGACGGCCCGGTCGAGACCGAACGCGTGGTCCGGTAGCGGGCCAGCGAGCCCAGGCCGGGGCCGCCCTCGTCGTCGTCGCTGGCGGCGGCCACCGGGTCGCGGCCGAAGCGGCGGCCGAGCAGCATCACCAGCGGCACCACGAAGGGGGCCAGCAGCAGGTCGTACAGCAGCGCGCTGATCACCAGGCCGCCGAGGCCGACGTGCCGGGCCGCGGTGTCGCCGACCAGGGCGCCGACCAGCGCGTACAGCAGGGTGGAGGCGATCGCCGCGGCGCCGACCACCAGCAGCGCGCTGGAGACGGAGCGCTGGCGGCCGTGCTCGGGGCGCAGCAGCCCGGCGGCGTAGCCCATCAGGCAGAGCACCAGCGCGTAGCGGCCGATCGCGTGGTCGGAGGGCGGCGCGAGGTCGGCCAGCAGGCCGGCCGAGAAGCCGACCAGGCAGCCGCCGGTCGGGCCGTAGACCATGGCCAGGCCGACCACGACGAGCAGCAGTATGTCCGGGGTGGCTCCCGGCAGCTGGAGCCGTCCGAACACGCTGACCTGGAGGATCAGGCCGAGCAGGATCAGCACGGCGGAGACGGGGATGCGGGCGAGGCGCATGGCTCAGTTCCCCCCAGTGGGCTTGGCGGGCGGGGCGGAGGTCTGCGGCTGGGCGGCCGGGGCCTGGCCCTGCCCCGGAGTGGGGGCGGGCGGCAGTACGGCGTCGCGCGGGTCGGCGCGCGGCGGCACGACCACCACCCCGACCAGGTCCAGCCGGGTGAACTGGACGAAGGGCTCGACCAGGACGGTCTTGGTCAGCTGGCCGGCGTTGGCCTGCACCTCGGTGACCTTGCCGACCGGGACGCCGGGCACGAAGGGGCGGCCGCTCTGCGAGCCGAAGGTGACCAGCCGGTCGCCGGCCTTGACCTGGGCCTTGCCGTTGAGCAGGGAGACCTTCATCGGGCTGTCGCCGCCGCCGGCGGCGAAGCCGATCTCGCCGCTGCCCTCCAGCCGGGTGCCGGCCGAGAAGCCGGGGTCGGAGGCGAGCAGCACGGTGGCGGTGGTCGGGGCGACGGTGGTGATCCGGCCGACCAGGCCCTGGCCGTTGATGACCGTCATGTCGCGGGTGAGGCCGTCGTCGCTGCCGGCGTCGATGGTGATGGTCCAGGAGAAGCCCTGGGCCGGGCCGATCGCGATGACCTGGGCGGCCTTGACGGTGTAGCCGCCGGCGCCGGCGGTGCGCAGCAGGTCGTCCAGCTGTTTGGTGCGCCCGGTGGCCATGTCGGAGGAGGCGAGTTTCTGCCGCAGTTCGGTGTTCTCGCGGGCGAGTTGGTCGCTGCGGCCGCTGTCGGTGGCGGCGTCGCGGAAGGCGCGGACGGTGTTGGCGACCGGGTCCACCAGGGTGGCGGCGCCGCGCTCGACCGGGCCGAGGGCGCTGGCGGCCGCGTGCCGGGCCGGTCCGAGCGGGGAGTCCTCACCGCCCTTGATGTCCACGGTGATCAGCGCGAAGGCGACGGCCACCAGCAGGATGAGCAGCAGCCGACTCTCTCGTGTGTCCCTCACGGTGCTGGTACTGCCCCTTCGTACCTGGCGGCCGCCCGGGGCTGTGGGGCCCGGGCGGCGGCCCGTTCAGTTGAGTGTCGGAATGTGTCGTCGTGGTGCTAACGGCGCGGTGAGGCGTCCAGTACCTGCTGGAGCGCCTCGAACTCCTCGACGCACTTGCCGGAGCCGAGCGCGACGGAGTCGAGCGGGTTCTCGGCGATGTGGATCGGCATGCCGGTCTCGCGGCGCAGCCGCTCGTCCAGGCCGCGCAGCAGGGCGCCGCCGCCGGTGAGCACGATGCCGCGGTCCATGACGTCGCCGGCCAGCTCGGGCGGGCACTGGTCGAGGGTGGTCTTGACCGCGTCGATGATCGAGTTGACCGGCTCGTCGATGGCGGCGCGGACCTCGGCGGCGGAGATGACCACGGTCTTGGGCAGACCGCTGACCAGGTCGCGGCCGCGGATCTCGGCGTGCTCGTCCTTCTCGCCCTCCATGCCGAAGGCGCTGCCGATGCTCATCTTGATCTGCTCGGCGCTGCGTTCGCCGAGGAGGAGGGAGTACTCCTTCTTGATGTGCTGGACGATCGCGTTGTCCAGTTCGTCGCCGGCGACCCGGATGGACTGGGCGGTGACGATGCCGCCGAGGGAGATGACGGCGACTTCGGTGGTGCCGCCGCCGATGTCGACGACCATGTTGCCGGTGGCCTCGTGGACGGGCAGGCCGGCGCCGATCGCGGCGGCCATCGGCTCCTCGATGATGTGCACCTGGCGGGCCCCGGCCTGCGAGGAGGCCTCGATCACGGCACGGCGCTCGACGCCGGTGATGCCGGAGGGCACGCAGACCACGACGCGCGGGCGGGCGAGGTAGCGGCGGCGGTGGATCTTCAGGATGAAGTAGCGCAGCATCCGCTCGGTGATCTCGAAGTCGGCGATCACGCCGTCCTTGAGCGGGCGGATGGCGACGATGTTGCCCGGCGTGCGGCCGATCATCTTCTTGGCCTCGGCGCCGACCGCGAGGATGCCGCCGGTGTTGGTGTTGACCGCGACGACGGACGGCTCGTTGAGGACGATCCCCTTGCCCCTGACGTACACCAGCGTGTTGGCTGTTCCGAGGTCGATCGCCAAGTCGCGGCCGATGAACGACAGGTTGCTCGCCATGGGGTGTGGGTGCCTTCCCGGGCTCGGAGTCTTTTGGGGTGGACGGATGCGCGCCCACTCGTGGGCGGAGACCAGCTGAGCTGCCGTACCGGGCCCGTGAGTCGCGTCCATCGTAGTCACGCCGCTCGGTACGGACATCGACGCGGGGCATACCGTCCATTGTCCGGAGCGCGATCGCTTCTCCGAGCATTGGGACGCCGTGTCGGCGTCCCCAGTTCCCTATTTCACGATAAGAATGCCCCGGCCGGGCCAATGGTCCCGACCGGGGCGGTACGAACGTCCTGCCGGGCGTGTCGCCCGCCGGGTCAGGCGTTCGCGGGGAAGAAGATCTTGATCTCGCGCTCGGCGGACTCCGGGGAGTCGGAGGCGTGGATCAGGTTCTCGCGGGTGATGGTCGCGTAGTCGCCGCGGATGGTGCCGGAGCCGGCCTCCAGCGGGTTGGTGGCACCGGCCAGCATCCGGATGCCCTTCACGACCTCCTCGCCCTCGACGATCATCGCGATCGACGGGCCGGAGGTCATGAACTCCAGCAGCGGCTCGTAGAACGGGCGGCCGACGTGCTCGGCGTAGTGGTGCTCCAGGGTCTCCCGGTCGAAGGTGCGCAGCTCGACGGCGGACAGCTGCCAGCCGGCCTTGCGCTCGATGCGGCTGATGATCTCGCCCGCCAGGCCGCGGCGGACGGCGTCGGGCTTGAGCAGGACGAGAGTGCGCTGGGACACGGTGCGTCTCCTGGGGATTTGGTACGACATGCGGTATGGGGCAGAGGTTACCTTGCGTGAACGACCGGTCGGTGACCCCGCCCGAGCGGTCAGGCGGCCTGCGCCTCGGCGGCCGCGCGGGCGGCCTTGAACTCGTCGACCTTGCGGCCGTAGTGCACCGAGCACCACCACAGGCCGGCGAAGACCACGCCGAGGCCGAACATGGTCGGCAGCACGAAACCGCTGGCGATCAGGCCGATCTGCAGCGCCCAGCCGATCTGCACCGCGCCGGGGCGGTTGATCATGCCGCAGAGCGCGATGCACAGCGCCATGGCGATGCCGCTGACGATCCACACCGTGGCCGTCGAGACGCTGGAGAGCTGCATCGCGACCAGCGCCGCGAAGAGCACCAGCAGCGCCTCGCCGATCAGCGTCGAGGAGCAGAGCGTCCTCATGTCACTTCCTCCCGAGCAGCAGGCGGGCCTCGCCCACCGTGATGACCGAACCGGTGACCAGCACCCCGGCGCCGCCGAGGTCGCCCTCCTCCTCGGCCAGGGCGACGGCCGCGGCGATGGCGTCGTCGAGCCGGGGCTCGACCTGGACCCGGTCCTCGCCGAAGATCTCGACGGCCAGGGCCGCGAGCGCGTCCACGTCCATCGCGCGGTGGGTGGAGTTCTGGGTGATGACGACGTCGGCCAGGATCGGCTCGAAGGCCTCCAGCACGCCGGCCACGTCCTTGTCGCCCGAGGTGCCGATCACGCCGACCAGGCGGCTGAAGCCGAAGGACTCGGAGATCGCGGCGACGGTGGCCCGGGCGCCGTGCGGGTTGTGCGCGGCGTCCAGGAGGATCGTGGGGCTGCGGCGGACGATCTCCAGGCGGCCCGGCGAGGAGACGCCGGAGAAGCCCTGGCGGATCTTGTCGACGTCCAGCTGGCCGCCGCGGACGCCGCCGACGCCGAAGAAGGCCTCGACCGCGGCCAGTGCCAGCGCCGCGTTGTGTGCCTGGTACTCGCCGTGCAGCGGGATGAAGACGTCCTCGTACTCCTCGCCGCCGAGCCCGCGCAGCGTCACCAGCTGGCCGCCGATGGCGAGCTCACGGCGGATCACGCCGAACTCCATGCCCTCGCGGGCGACGGTGGCGTCCACCTCGACGGCCCGGCGCAGGATGACCTGGGCGGCGTCCAGCTGCTGCTGGGCGACCACGGCGACGGCGCCGGACTTGATGATCCCGGACTTCTCGCCCGCGATCTCGCCGGTGGTGTTGCCGAGCTTGTCGGTGTGGTCCAGTCCGATCGGGGTGATCACGGCCACGGCGGAGTCGATGACGTTGGTGGCGTCCCAGGAGCCGCCCATGCCGACCTCGACCACCGCGACGTCCACCGGGGCGTCGGCGAAGGCCGCGTAGGCCATGCCGGTCAGCACCTCGAAGAAGGACATCGGGACGGGCTGGGCGGCGTCGACCATCTGCACGTAGGGCTCGATGTCGCGGTAGACCTCGACGAAGCGCTCCGGGCTGATCGGGGCGCCGTCCAGGCTGATCCGCTCGGTGACGGACTCCACGTGCGGGCTGGTGTAGCGGCCGGTGCGCAGCTCGAAGGTGTTGAGCAGCTGCTCGATCATCCGGGCGGTGGAGGTCTTGCCGTTGGTGCCGGTGATGTGGATGGACGGGAAGGACCGCTGGGGCTGGCCCAGGATGTCCATCAGCGCCTCGATCCGGTCGAGCGAGGGCTCCAGCTTGTTCTCCGGCCAGCGCTTGGAGAGCTCCAGTTCGACGTCGCGCAGGGCGTCGCCGGTGCTGTCGTCGGCGGGGCGGAGGGTGTACGGATTCGGGTCGGCCTTGTCGCTCACGACCACAGTCTACGGAGCGTCGGCGGTCCGTCCTCACGGGGTGATGGCGGGGGTGTCGGCGGGGGTGAGAACGACCACTTTGCCCCTGCTTTGCCATGATCATCTAGTTTTATCCCTTTACTATTGTTTTGGCGAGTTTGAACCGCAATGAAGCATCGATTCGCAACCACAAGGAGCCGCACACCTTTGATCACGAGGAGCACCGCGCCATGCCCGACGCCCTGCACGACTGGATCGTGCTCCGCCAGGACGCCGTCGTCTGGTTCGCCGGACTGATCTCCCTGGCGCTCGTCGGCTACATGGCCTTCGTCTTCGGACGCTTCCTCGTGTACTGGGCCGGCTCCCGCCACGCCTTCCGGCACAACCGGCCGGCCGCCCCCGGCGACCCCACCGCCTTCCAGTGGCACCTGGTCATCCCCTGCCGCGACGAGGAGGCCGTGGTCACCCAGACCCTGGACGGCCTGCGGGCCGTCGCGCCCG
Source organism: Kitasatospora sp. NPDC023176 (assembly GCF_055560495.1). Lineage (NCBI taxonomy): Bacteria > Bacillati > Actinomycetota > Actinomycetes > Kitasatosporales > Streptomycetaceae > Kitasatospora > Kitasatospora sp. NPDC023176. Next base: position 308,817 of record NZ_JBVHIP010000004.1, read on the forward strand.
AGGCCCACCTGTGGGTGATCGACGACGACAGCGAGGACGCCACCCGCGACCTCGTCCTCACCGCCGCCGCCCGCGACCCGCGGATCCACCTCGTCCAGCGCCGCCGCCCGCACGCCCGGATCGGCAAGGGCGCCGCGCTCAACGCCGCCTACCGCGAGATCTCCGCCTGGCTGCCCGCCTCCACCGACCGCTCCCGGGTGGTGATCGGCGTGGTCGACGCCGACGGACAGCTCGACCCCGGCACCCTCGGCCAGGTCTCCAACCCCAAGGCCCTCGGCCGCCCCGACACCGGCGCCGTGCAGATCGGCGTACGGATGCGCAACGCCGACGACGAGCGCCCGCTGCCCGGCCGCGGACGCGCCGCCAACGCCTTCGCCCGCGCCCTGGTCCGGATGCAGGACGTCGAGTTCCAGGCCAACAACGCCGGCATGCAGCTGCTGCGCCGCCGCACCGGCAGCGTCGGCCTCGGCGGCAACGGCCAGTTCGTCCGGCTGGCCGCCCTCGACACCCTCACCGCCGAGGAGGGCCGGGCCGGCCGTCCCTGGCCCGAGCGCGCCCTGCTGGAGGACTACGAGTCCGGCCTCGACCTGCGCCTGGCCGGCTGGCGGCTCACCCACGTCACCGAGGCCCAGGTCTCCCAGGAGGGCCTGATCTCGCTGCGCCGCTTCCTCACCCAGCGCACCCGCTGGGCCCAGGGCAACATGCAGTGCCTGCGCTACACCGGCCGGGTGCTGCGCTCACCGCACTACACGGCGTCCGGCAAGGCCGAGGTGCTCTACACCTTCCTGCAACCGGTGGTCTGCGTGCTGCTGGTGCTGCTCTTCCCGCTCTCGCTCGCCATCACCACCGCCGGGCTGGTGCTCTTCCCGGCCGAGACCGCCGAGTTCCAGCTCCGGTTCGGCCCGTGGATGCTGCTCGCCTTCGTGCTCGCCACCGTGCCGATGGTGTTCTGGGGCTTCGCCTACCGCAGGCTCGTCCATCCGGACCGCAGTCGGCTCACCGGACTGCTCTGGGGCATCCTGGTCTGGCTCTACGCCTACCACCTCTTCGTGGTCGCCTCCCGGGCCGCCGTACGGCTGGTGCTCGGCCGCAACGGCTGGGCCAAGACCCGGCGCAACGCCGAGAAGGTCGCCGTCGGCGACCCGACCGCGCTCGAGTCCTGAGCCGCCCGGCCGTCTCGCCCCCGGCCTCCGAGCCGCCGCCCCCGCGCCTCCTCCCCCACGTCACCCGGAGCCCCCATGAGCATGTGCCTGCCCCCGAACAGCGTCGCCGTCGTCCTCGGCACCCGCCCCGAGCTGGTCAAGCTCGCCCCGCTGATCCACGAACTCGGCGACGCCACCCGCCTGGTGCACACCGGCCAGCACTGGGACGAGGCGATGTCCGGCCGCTTCCTGCGCGACCTCGACCTGCCGGAGCCGGAGCTGCTCACCGGCGTCGGCGGCCGCCCCCGGGCCGGCCAGATCGCCCAGTCGCTCGGCCAGCTGGACGCCGCCTTCGCCGAGGACCGCCCCGCCGCCGTCGTGGTCCAGGGCGACACCAACGCCACCCTGGCCGGGGCGCTGGCCGCCAACGCCCGGGAGATCCCGCTGGTGCACGTCGAGGCCGGGCTGCGCAGCTACGACCGGGCGATGCCGGAGGAGCACAACCGGGTGATGGTCGACCACGTCTCCGACCTGCTCTGCGCCGCCACCGAGGACAACGTCGCCAACCTGCGCGCCGAGTCGCTCGACCGGGGGCGGATCGAGCTCACCGGCAACACCGTCGTCGAGGTGGTCCGCCGGCAGCTGCCGGACGGGGCCGCCCGCGCCGCACTGCTCGCCGCCCACGGGCTGCGCCCGGACGCCTACGTGCTGGCCACCGTGCACCGCCCGGAGAACACCGACACCGCCGAGGCGCTCGGCGCCGTGCTCGCCGAGCTGGACCGGATCGCCCGGGCCGGCACCCCGGTGCTGTTCCCGATGCACCCGCGCACCCGGGCCGCCGTCGAGCGCTTCGGGCTGGTCACTCTGCTGGAGCGCCTGGCCGTCACCGAGCCGGTCGGCTACGGCGACTTCCTGGGTCTGGCGAGCCGCGCCGCGCTGCTGGTCTCCGACTCCGGCGGCGTGCAGGAGGAGTGCACCGTACTCGGCCGTCCGCTGCTGGTGGTGCGCCGCTCCACCGAGCGACCGGAGGCGGTGGAGGCCGGCTTCGCCGCGCTGGTGCGGCCCGGGGAGGAGCTGGGCGAGCTGGCCCGCGCCTGGCTGTCCGACACCCCCGAGCGGCTGGTCCGCCTCGCCGCCACGCCGAGCCCGTACGGCGACGGCCGCGCCTCGGCCCGGATCGCCGCGCTGACCGCCGCACTGGCCGGCGCGGCGGCCGGGCAGGGCGCGGCCGAGGCGGTGCCGCTGGCCGCGTAGGGCCTCTTGACAGCCGGATTGGTCTACTCCACCTTGTGAGGCAAGTCTCCTTTCCCGACAGGGACTTGAGTTGTCGGTAGCTCCCGCACGCGCACCATCGACACCCCGGACGGCACTGCCCCCACCCAGGGCCGCCGGGCCTCCCCCACTGGAGATGGAGTCATGCCACCTGCCCGACACCGGCGCCCGCGCGCCGTCCACTCCCTGCTCGCCGGAGCGAGCGCCGTCGTCCTCGGCCTCGGCGGGCTCATCCTGGCCGACGGCACCGGCGCGCACGCCGCCGGCACCGACCTGATCACCAACGGCGGCTTCGAGACCGGCAGCCTCACCGGCTGGACCTGCGGCGAGGCCGGCGTCCAGAGCGCCACCGCGCACTCCGGCCGGTACGCCCTGCAGTCCACCCCGGGCGCGGGCGACACCGGCGAGTGCACCCAGACCGTCGCCGTGCTGCCCTCCTCCACGTACACGCTGAGCGCCTGGGTGCAGGGCTCGTACGTCTACCTGGGCGCGCGCGGCACCGGCGGCACCGACCCGAGCACCTGGACCAGCTCGGCGGGCTGGGCCCAGCTCGGCACCGGCTTCACCACCGGCCCGAACACCACCAGCGTCACGGTCTACCTGCACGGCTGGTACGGGCAGCCGCCCTTCCTCGCCGACGACGTCGCACTGCTCGGGCCCGGCGGGCCGCAGCCCTCGCCGAGCCCGACCGGCCCGGCCTCCCCGAGCCCCGGCCCGACGGCCACCGGCAGCCCCTCTCCCACCGGCAGCGGCAGCACCGGCCCGACCGGCACGCCCACCAGCACGCCCACCGGCCGGCCGCCCGGCCTGCCCAAGCACGTCCTCACCGGCTACTGGCAGGACTTCGACAACGGCGCCACCGTGCAGCGGATCAGCGACGTCCCGGACGCCTACGACATCATCGCGGTCTCCTTCGCCGACGCCACCGCCACCCGCGGCGGCCTGGGCTTCACCCTCGACCCCGCGCTGTCCGCCAAGCTCGGCGGCTACACCGACGCCCAGTTCAAGGCCGACATCGCGGCCAAGCGGGCGGCCGGGAAGCGGGTGGTGCTCTCCATCGGCGGCCAGAACGGCACGGTCTGGGTGGGCGACTCGGCCTCCGCCGCCACCTTCGCCGACACCGCCTGGGCGCTGATGCGGAGCTACGGCTTCGACGGGATCGACATCGACCTGGAGAACGGCGTCAGCTCCACGTACCTGGGCCAGGCACTGCATTCCCTGGCGGCGAGGGCCGGCAGCGGATTCACCCTCACCATGGCGCCCCAGACCATCGACATGCAGTCCACCGGCACGGAGTACTTCAAGCTGGCGCTGGCTGTGAAGGACATCCTCACCATCGTCAACATGCAGTACTACAACTCCGGCACGATGAACGGCTGCGACGGCAACGTCTACTCGCAGGGCACCGAGAACTTCCTCACCGGGCTGGCCTGCATCCAACTCAAGGGCGGGCTGCGGCCCGACCAGGTGGGCCTCGGGGTGCCGGCCTCCACCAGCGCGGCGGGCGGCGGCTACGTCGACCCGGCCACGGTGAACAACGCGCTGGACTGCCTGGCCTCCGGCACCCACTGCGGCAGCTACCAGCCGGACGCCAGGTGGCCCGGCATCGGCGGGGCGATGACCTGGTCGACCAACTGGGACGCCCGGGCGGGCAACCCCGTCGCCGGCACCATCGGCGGCCACCTGCACGCCATGCCGTGACCGGACGGGCTCCGGGCCGGGTCGTCAGACCCCGGCCCGGGCCTCCGGGAGGTGCACGGCCCCGCCGTGCCGGCGGCGCAACTCGGCGGTGATCTCGGCCAGTTCGCCCTCGGGCAGCAGCGGCAGCATCATCGCCACGCCCTGCAGCAGACCACCGAGCAGGTAGGTGGTGTCCGCCGTCGCCGCGACCAGGCCGCGGACCTCGGCCACCCGGCCGTCCGCGACCGCCTCGATCAGCTGGGCGGCGTTCGCGGTCTCCTCGTCCACCTCGACGGCGGCGGTGTCCTCCGGGGCCCGCCGGGCCATCGCCCGCAGCACCCGGTCGCCGACCTCGGCGGCGTACGCCTTGCGGACGGCCTCGGCGGCGATCCAGGTGAGCAGGGTGGTCACCTCCCGCTCGGCGTTCTCCGCGAGCAGCAGATCCAGCTCGTGGTCGAACGCGAGCTGGTTTCCGTGCCGGAAGGCGAGCAGCAGCGTCGCCGCCCTGGCCTTGGCCTCCTCGACCGCCTCGGCAGGCAGTTCCTGGGCCAACTCCTCGGTCACCACCACGCCGTGCCCTCCCGTCCGTCGCTCAGCAGGAACGCTCAGCAGAAACAGCTTCGGAAACTCCGTGCACACCGTACACATCCGACCTGGAAACTTCCGCGAACGCGCGCGGGCAAGACCGGAATCAATTCGCTCGGAATAGGACCTCACCCGGTCCGGGATGAATATTCGCCGGAAGGGAGCAATGTTGCTGCTCTATTAGGCGTAGCGGCTTCCCTATTGGCCGAAGGGGCCGGCGGGGCCGAAGGGGCCGGCGGGCCGGGAAACGCCGAGGGGCCGCACTCCGCGCGTCGCGGGGTGCGGCCCCTCCTGGGGCGATCCGGGCTCAGCCCTGCGGCAGCGCCGCGAGCTGGGCGGTGATCCGGGCGATGTCGGCCTCGGCGGCCTCCTGGCGACCGCGGATCTTGGCGACCACCTCGTCCGGCGCCTTGGCCAGGAAGGCCTCGTTGCCGAGCTTGGCGGTGGTCTGGGCCTTCTCCTTCTCGGCGGCCGCGAGGTCCTTGGCGAGGCGCTTGCGCTCCGCCGCGACGTCGATGGTGCCGGAGAGGTCCAGTGCGACGGTGGCGCCGGCCACCGGCAGCGAGGCGGTGGCCGCGAAGCCCTCGTCCGGCACGGTCAGCCGCAGCAGCGAACGGATGGCGTCCTCGTGGACGGCCAGCACGGTGCCGGCCAGCTCCAGCTGGGCCGGGACGCGCTGGGCGGGCTGCAGGCCCTGGTCCGAGCGGAACCGGCGGACCTCGGTGACCACCTGCTGCAGCGTGGCGATCTCCGACTCGGCGGCCGCGTCGCGGTAGCCGCTGTCCTTCGGCCACTCGGTGACGACCAGCGACTCGGCGCCGGTGAGCGCCGTCCAGAGCGCCTCGGTGACGAACGGGACGACCGGGTGGAGCAGCCGCAGGGTGACGTCCAGGACCTCGCCGAGCACCCGGCGCGAGGCGTCGGCCTGGGCGCCGCCCTTGGCCAGGGTGGTCTTGGAGAGCTCGACGTACCAGTCGAAGACCTCGTCCCAGGCGAAGTGGTACAGCGCGTCCGAGACCTTGGCGAACTCGTAGTCGTCGTACAGCGCGTCCACCTCGGCGACGGTGGCGTTCAGCCGCGCCAGGATCCAGCGGTCGACCGCGGTCAGCTCCTCCGGCGCGGGCAGCGGGCCCTCGACGGTGGCGCCGTTCATCAGCGCGAAGCGGGTGGCGTTCCAGATCTTGTTGCAGAAGTTGCGCGAGCCCTTGACCCAGTCCTCGCCGATCGGCACGTCGGCGCCCGGGTTGGCGCCGCGGGCCAGGGTGAAGCGGACGGCGTCGGCGCCGTAGGCGTCCATCCAGTCCAGCGGGTCCACGGCGGTGCCGGAGGACTTCGACATCTTCTTGCCGAACTCGTCGCGCACCAGACCGGTCAGCGCGACGGTCTTGAACGGCGCCTCGCCGTCCATCGCGTACAGGCCGAACATCATCATCCGGGCGACCCAGAAGAAGATGATGTCGTGGCCCGTCACCAGGACGTCGGTCGGGTAGAACTTCTCCAGGTCGGCGGTCTTCTCCGGCCAGCCGAGCGTGGAGAACGGCCACAGGCCGGAGGAGAACCAGGTGTCCAGGACGTCCGGGTCCTGGACCCAGCCCTCGCCGGTCGGCGGCTGCTCGTCCGGTCCGACGCAGACGACCTCGCCGTCGGGGCCGTACCAGACCGGGATCCGGTGGCCCCACCAGAGCTGGCGCGAGATGCACCAGTCGTACATGTTGTCGACCCAGTCGAAGTAGCGGCGCTCCAGCTCCTTCGGGTGGATCTCCACCTTGCCGTCGCGGACGGCGTCGCCGGCGGCCTTGGCCAGCGGCTCGACCTTGACCCACCACTGCAGCGACAGCCGCGGCTCGACCACCGTGTGGCAGCGCGAGCAGTGGCCGACGGCGTGCATGTACGGGCGCTTCTCGGCGACGATCCGGCCCTGCTCGCGCAGTGCGCCGACGACGGCCGAGCGGGCCTCCATCCGGTCCAGGCCGAGGAAGGGGCCGTGCACGGTGATCGCGCCGCGCTCGTCCATCACGGTCAGGTTCGGCAGGCCGTGGCGCTGGCCGATGGCGAAGTCGTTGGGGTCGTGCGCGGGCGTCACCTTGACGGCGCCGGTGCCGAACTCCGGGTCGACGTGCTCGTCCGCGACGACCGGGATCTCCCGGTCGGTCAGCGGCAGCTTGATGGTCCGGCCGACCAGGTGCCGGTACCGCTCGTCGTCCGGGTGGACGGCCACGGCGGTGTCGCCCAGCATCGTCTCGGCCCGGGTGGTGGCGACGACGATCGAGTCCGCGCCCTCGCCGTAGCGGATCGAGACCAGCTCGCCCGGCGTCTCCTCGTGCTCCACCTCGATGTCGGACAGCGCGGTGAGGCAGCGCGGGCACCAGTTGATGATGCGCTCGGCGCGGTAGATCAGGCCGTCGTCGAACAGCCGCTTGAAGATGGTCTGGACGGCCTGGGACAGGCCCTCGTCCATGGTGAAGCGCTCGCGGGACCAGTCCACGCCGTCGCCGAGGCGGCGCATCTGGCCGAGGATGCGGCCGCCGTAGCTCTTCTTCCAGTCCCAGACCTTCTCGACGAAGGCCTCGCGGCCCAGGTCGTGGCGGGAGAGGCCGGACTCGGCGAGCTGCTGCTCGACCTTGTTCTGGGTCGCGATGCCGGCGTGGTCCATGCCGGGCAGCCAGAGCGTCTCGAAGCCCTGCATGCGCTTGCGGCGGGTCAGGGCGTCCATCAGCGTGTGCTGGAAGGCGTGCCCCAGGTGCAGGGCACCGGTGACGTTCGGCGGGGGGATGACGATCGTGTACGCGGGCTTGTCGCTCGTCGCGTCCGCGGTGAAGTACCCGCGGTCCACCCAGCGCTCGTACAGCTCGCCCTCTACGTCCGCGGGGGTGTAGGTCGTCGGGAGGGTTGCCGCATCGTCCCCGGCAAAGGTGCTCACGGGGTGCTGGTTCGTCGTGTCGGTCACGACGCACAGTTTACGTAACCGGGGGCGCTGGTCACGAACCGCTTTCGGTCCGCGGGCTCGGCCCGTCCGGACGCTCCCACGACGTGCGGCGTGCGGTAGCGTGCCCGGGCACTCGTCCGGGTGACCGGACGTGTACGGAGCCAGCCAAACCAAGATCGGCCGCGGGTGCGGCGGGGGAGCACGAGGACAGATGTACGGCCAGGGACAGCAGTATCCGCAGGGTCAGCCGTATCCGCAGGGACAGCCCTACGGGGGCCAGCCGCCCTACGGCGGGCAGCCGCCGCAGCAGCCCTACGGCGCGCCGCAGCCGCAGTACGGGTACCCGCCCCAGCAGCAGCCCTACGGAGCCCCGCAGCCCCAGTACGGCGCGCCGCCGCAGGGCCCGTACGGCCAGCCCGGCTACCCGGCCCCGCCGCGGAAGGGCAAGGGCGGACTGGTGATCGGCCTGGTCATCGGCGCCCTGGTGCTCGGCGGCGGCGGTTTCGCCGCCTGGAAGTTCCTCGGCGGCGGCAGCGACGCCGGCGGCCAGTACAAGCTCACCGCCCCGCAGACGCTGCTGGACGGCTACGTCCAGAAGTCGGCGAAGGACGAGGCCGCCGACATGAGCAAGCCCGACGTCGCGAAGCTCGGCAAGGACCTGCACGCGCTGGTGGCCAGCTACGGCAAGGGCACCGACGTCAAGAACATGGACTCGCTGTCGGTCATCGGCGTCTACGGGGACATCAACGACCCGGACCAGATCGTCTCGGACAGCAAGAAGGACAGCGGCGGGCTCACCTGGACCACGCCGATGACCGACTACCCGGCGAAGGACAGCCACGCCTCCGCGGGCAAGCTCAGCTGCGGCGTGGCCAGCGTCATCGCCGGCAAGCCCGGCCCGACGGTCTGCGTGTGGGCCGACAAGTCCACCTTCGGCCGGGTCACCTTCACCCACCTCAGCCTGAGCACCACCGGCGGCGACACCGGCCAGGGCGTCACCCCGGACCAGGCGGCGGAGAAGACCCGCGCCATCCGCGACGCCATGAAGGTCGCCAAGTAGTCCGGGCGCACGCCCGGGGCCTCCTGCCGCACCACCCCACCGCCGGAGCATCCGGCGGCATCCACGCGTGACGTCCCAGAAAGGGCCTCGCATGTCCGATCAGAACCCGTACGGGCAACCGCCGCAGCCCGGGTACCCGGCGACGCCGCCGCCGGCCGCCCCCGGCTACGACGGTGTCCCCCCGCAGACCCCGCCGCCCGGCTACCCCGCGCCCGGCGGACCGGAGGCCGCGGGCTACCCGGGCTACGGCGGGTACGCGCCCGTGCCGCCGCCGCGCAAGTCGCGCCGGACGCTGTGGATCGTGCTCGGGACCGTCGCCGCCGTCATCCTGCTGGGCGGCGGCACGCTGGCGTACTTCGTCTGGAACGCGACCAGCAACGCGGGCACCCAGAAGATCGTCCTGCCGGCCACCTTCAAGGACCTCAGCCGCAACGACGACAGCGAGGTCACCTCCGCCATGGAGAAGGCGATGACCGACAGCCTCGGTCAGGGTGACGGCAACTGGAAGCCGACCGGCGTGGCCGGGATGTACCAGAACGCCCAGTCGGACCCGCAGATACTCGTCGCCGGGGCCTACGGCAAGGTCCTGCTGCCCAAGCAGGAGCTGGACCAGGCCTTCAACGGGGTCGGCGGCAAGGGCGGCGCCACGGTCACCGACCGGCACACGGTGGACGCGGGCCCCAAGGGCGGCACCATGGAGTGCGGCGTGATGACCGAGAGCGACAGCAAGGTCGGCATGTGCGCCTGGGCCGACAGCAGCAGCCTGGTCATCGTGATGCAGATGCCGGGCGACGGCGGCGGCCAGCCCGACCTGGACAAGCTCGCCTCCGACACCCGCGACCTGCGCGCGGTGGCCGAGGTCGCCAAGTAGGTCGCGCGGCAGGGCCGTCCGGTCCGCCGACACGAAGGGGCCCCGCACCGATCCGGTGCGGGGCCCCTTTCGTACGTCCTCGGTACCGCCGTCGGGTCAGGCGCTCTTCTCGCGACGCTCGCGCTTGATCATGTCGCGCGGGACGAGGGTCGGGATGGCGTGCTTGGAGACGACGTCCCCGGTGACCACCACACGGGCGACGTCCTGACGCGAGGGCACCTCGTACATCACGGACATCAGCACCTCCTCCATGATGGCCCGCAGACCGCGCGCGCCGGTGCCGCGCAGGATCGCCTGGTCGGCGATCGCCTCCAGCGCGTCCCGGGAGAACTCCAGCTCCACGCCGTCCAGTTCGAAGAGCTTGCGGTACTGCTTCACCAGCGCGTTCTTCGGCTCGGTGAGGATCTGCAGCAGCGCCTCGCGGTCGAGGTTGTGCACGCTGGTGATCACCGGCAGGCGGCCGATGAACTCGGGGATCATGCCGAACTTCACCAGGTCCTCGGGCATCACCTGGCGGAAGTGGTCGCTGGCGTCCGACTCGCGCTTGGAGCGGATGTTGGCGCCGAAGCCGATGCCCTTGGCACCCGCGCGGCCCTCGATGATCCGCTCCAGGCCGGCGAACGCGCCGCCGACGATGAACAGCACGTTGGTGGTGTCGATCTGGATGAACTCCTGGTGCGGGTGCTTGCGCCCGCCCTGCGGCGGCACCGAGGCGGTGGTGCCCTCCAGGATCTTCAGCAGCGCCTGCTGCACGCCCTCGCCGGAGACGTCACGGGTGATCGACGGGTTCTCGCTCTTGCGCGCGACCTTGTCGATCTCGTCGATGTAGATGATCCCGGTCTCGGCCTTCTTGACGTCGTAGTCGGCCGCCTGGATCAGCTTGAGCAGGATGTTCTCGACGTCCTCGCCGACGTAGCCGGCCTCGGTCAGCGCGGTGGCGTCCGCGATCGCGAAGGGCACGTTCAGCATCCGGGCCAGGGTCTGCGCCAGCAGGGTCTTGCCGGAGCCGGTGGGGCCCAGCAGCAGGATGTTCGACTTGGCCAGCTCGATCGCGTCCTCGCGGCCGTTGCCGCCGCTACGACCGGCCTCGCCCGCCTGGACGCGCTTGTAGTGGTTGTAGACGGCCACCGACAGCGCCTTCTTGGCGAGGTCCTGGCCGACCACGTACTGGTCCAGGAACTCGTAGATCTCGCGCGGCTTCGGGAGCTCCTCGAAGCGGACCTCGGAGGTCTCGGCGAGTTCCTCCTCGATGATCTCGTTGCACAGGTCGATGCACTCGTCGCAGATGTACACGCCTGGGCCGGCGATCAGCTTCTTCACCTGCTTCTGCGACTTGCCGCAGAACGAGCACTTGAGCAGGTCGCCACCGTCTCCGATGCGTGCCACGAGGTGCTTCCCCTTCGCCAGGGGCCCCGCAGGGGTTCCGGGGCCTGGTGCTGTGGACCGTCCGCGCCGACGGCGCTCGGTCTCGCTATCCGACGGTACTCTGCCGGGCCCGTGATTCCGTCCTCTTCGCCGGGTCTGCCCTACGCCCTGGGCGAATTGATACCGAACAGATGCCGTGACAGCGCCCGCCGACGAGTCGGGGCGGGGCGCGCGACCGGGCGCGCGCCCCGCCCCGACAGTGCCGTCCTCAGGAGGTCAGCGAGGTCTTGCGGGTGGAGATGATCTGGTCGACCAGGCCGTACTCGGCGGCCTCCTCGGCGGTCAGGATCTTGTCGCGCTCGATGTCCTCGCGCACCTGCTCCACCGACTTGTTGGAGTGCTTGGAGAGCATCTGCTCCAGCTGCTCACGCATCCGGAAGATCTCCTTGGCCTGGATCTCCAGGTCGGACACCTGGCCGCGGCCGGTCTCGGTGTACGGCTGGTGGATCAGGATGCGGGCGTTCGGCAGCGCCATCCGCTTGCCGGGGGTGCCGGCGGCGAGCAGCACGGCCGCGGCGGAGGCCGCCTGGCCCATGCAGACCGTGGTGATGTCCGGCTTGACGTACTGCATGGTGTCGTAGATGGCCGTCAGGGCCGTGAACGAGCCGCCGGGCGAGTTGATGTACATCTGGATCTCGCGGTCCGGGTCCATCGACTCCAGGCACAGCAGCTGCGCCATGATGTCGTTCGCCGAGACGTCGTCGACCTGCGAGCCGAGGAAGATGATGCGCTCCTCGAACAGCTTGGCGTACGGGTCGTACTCACGGATGCCCTGCGTGGTGCGCTCGACGAAGCGCGGGACGATGTAGCGGCCCTCGGCGCGCATGTCCTCGACGCGGGCCTCGGCGGCCGACAGGCTGGGGATGTTCATGGGGGTTCTTGTCCTCCGGGGCGTTGTGGCTGTGGTCTCGTGGGCCGGGCCGAGGCTCAGGCGCCCGTGCCGCCGCCGCCGGGGACGTCCGCGGCGCTGTGCATGATCGCGTCGATGAGGCCGTACTCCAGGGCCTCCTCCGGGGTGAACCAGCGGTCGCGGTCGGAGTCCCGGGTGATCTGCTCGAAGGACTGGCCGCTGTGGAAGGCGATCAGCTCGGACATCCGCTTCTTGGTGCGGAGCAGCTGCTCGGCCTGGATGCGGATGTCGGTGGCGGAGCCGCCGAGGCCCGCGGAGGGCTGGTGCATCAGGATGTTGGCGTTCGGCAGCGAGAAGCGCTTGCCCTTGGCGCCGGCGGTCAGCAGGAACTGGCCCATCGAGGCGGCCATGCCCATCGCGATGGTGACGACGTCGTTCTTGATGTACTGCATGGTGTCGTAGATCGCCATGCCCGCCGAGATCGAGCCGCCCGGGGAGTTGATGTAGAGGAAGATGTCCTTGTCCGGGTCCGCGGCCAGCAGCAGCAGCTGCGCGGTGATCTTGTTGGCGATGTCATCGTCGACCTGCTGGCCGAGGAAGATGATCCGCTCGCCCAGCAGCCGGTTGTAGACCTGGTCGCCAAGGCCGCCGAGCACGTCACCAGCGGCGGCGTGCGGCGCCATCGGGCCAGGCATCTGCATCTGCGGGAACGTCACTTAGCCACCTGCTCAGTCGATTTGGAGGGCCGCTCGACGGCCTTCACGGTGTCGCACAGCTTCCGGGTATCACGTTGTGATTGTTGCTGTCCAAGGACCCTAACGCGCAGGCCCGGCCACAGAATCCCTCACGCAGAACTGTTCGCTGTGAGCGCAGGGTCGCGGGGCGCGTGCGGGGGGACGACAGCGGGCCCGGACACCGTACGGCGTCCGGGCCCGCTGCTGCGCCTCAGGGGGCTACCGGGGCACTCAGGCCTCGGTGCTCTCCTCGGCCTTGTCCTCGGCGGCGGCCTCGACGGTCTCGGCCGTCTCGTCCTCGTCGTCGAAGTTGATCTCGTTGCCCTCGGTGTCGACGACCTTGGCGGCCTCGACCACGGTGGCCAGCGCCTTGCCGCGGGCGACCTCGCCGACCAGCAGCGGAACCTGGCCGCCCTGGACGACCTGCTGGGCGAACTGGTCCGGGGTCAGGCCCGAACCGGCGGCGCGGCGGATGAGGTGCTCGGTGAGCTCCTCCTGGTTAACACCCAGCTCCTCGTTGGCGACGATCTGGTCCAGGACGAACTGGGTCTTGATGCCCTTCTTCGCCTGCTCCTCGATCTCCGCGTCCCACTCCTCGCGGGTCTTGCCCTGGGTCTCCAGGTAGGCGTCGAGGTCCAGGCCCATCGGCTCGAGCTGGTGGTGCTCGACGTTGTGCTTGCGGGTCTCGATCTCGTCCTTCAGGAGCTTCTCGGGGTACTCGATCTCAACCAGCGCGAGCAGGGCGTCGAGGACCTTCTCCTGGGCCTGGGTGGCCTGGTCGTACTCCTTCATGCGCTCCAGGCGCTTGCGGGAGTCGGCACGCAGGTCCTCCAGGGTGTCGAACTCGCTGGCCAGCTGGGCGAACTCGTCGTCCAGCTCCGGCAGCTCCTTCTCCTGGACGGCCGTGACGGTGACGGTGACCTCGGAGGTCTTGCCGGCCTGGGTGCCACCCTTGAGCTCGGTCTCGAAGGTCTTCTCGTCGCCGGCGGACAGGCCGGTCACGGCCTCGTCGATGCCGTCGATGAGGCGGCCCGAGCCGATCTCGTAGCTGACGCCGCTGGCGGTGCCGTCGTCCGGCACCTCACCGTCGACCTTGGCGATCAGGTCGACGACCACGATGTCGCCGGCGGCCGCGGCGCGCTCGACGTCCTTGACCGAGGAGAAGCGCTCGCGCAGCTGCTCCAGCGACTTCTCGATGTCCTCGTCGGAGACGGCGATCGGGTCGACGGTCACCTCGATGGAGCTGAACTCCGGCAGGGTGACCTCGGGACGGATGTCCACCTCGGCGGTGAACTTCAGGTCGCCACCATCGGCGATCGTCTCGACACCCTCGATGTTGGTGATGTCGGGCTGCCCGAGAACCTCGATCTTGCCCTCGTCGACGGCCTGCGTGTAGAAGCGCGGCAGGGCGTCGTTGACGGCCTCTTCCAGCACGGCACCACGGCCGAAACGCTGGTCGATGACGCGAGCCGGGATCTTGCCCTTACGGAAGCCCGGAACCGTGACCTGCTGGTTGATCTTCTTGTACGCCGCGTCGAGGCTGGGCTTGAGCTCCTCGAAGGGCACCTCGACGGTGAGTCGAACCCGGGTCGGGTTCAGAGTCTCGACGGCGCTCTTCACGGTTTGGTCTCCTATGGCTTGCGGTCAGGTTGTCTCCGCCCGCCCCGCACGCCCGGCCGGAGCCGGAACGAGTGGGTCGGACGAGACGGGCGATGGGCGGTTGGAGCTGCATCTCCCGTGTGGGTGGACGGTGAGCTTGACTCCTCGCCCTCGTGCGGTTGACCTGGGTTGACGCCACAGGGACTACCGCCAGCGCCCCATCCTACCGGTACCACGAAAGGCGGACGCCAGGCGCCACCGTACCGCCCGAACAGAACAGGGCCCCGCCCCGGTGGGCGAGACCCTGCCGCACTGTCGGGGTGGCCGGATTCGAACCGACGGCCTTCCGCTCCCAAAGCGGACGCGCTACCAAACTGCGCCACACCCCGTGGTGCCGAGAGGAAGCGTACACGCCGGGCCTGTACGGCTCGTCGACTTATTCGGGGCGCGACCGGAGCACGGCGGAAGGGGGTGCGCGGGGAACGCGGTGTGCACGGAAGGGGCCGGACCAGGTACGCTGTCTCCCGAACTTCCGGCCGGCAACGGCTGGCGGCTTCGCGCGGGTGTAGCTCAATGGTAGAGCCCTAGTCTTCCAAACTAGTCACGCGAGTTCGATTCTCGTCACCCGCTCTTCCGGCCCGGCCCCGGTGCGCCCAGCGCACCGGGGCCGTCGGCGTTCCCGGGCCCCGCGCGGCCGTTCAGAGGCCCAGCCGGGCGGCCCGGGCGGCGGCCCGGTCGAGCAGCTGGTGGACGTCGCCCTCCCGGGTGGCGGGGCGGTCGTTGAACTCGTCCGGGGAGCGCGCCGGGCGGCCGGTGGCGTGCAGCACCTCCATCAGCTGGACCCGGCCGGTGCGCACGGTCGCCGGGGTGCCGTAGCCGTACGCCAGGACGGCGGCCTGGGCGCCGAGCAGGCAGACCCGGCCGGCCCCGTCCCACATCGCGCCCTGCAGCCAGCCGTGGGCGCCGATGTAGCGGGAGGCCAGCCGCAGGTGGTCCGCGGCGGTGACCGGGACGGGCCGGGCGGGGCGGCGCAGGGCCCGGTCGAGCAGCGTGGCCCGGGGCTCCGGGTGACCGGCGTGCCAGGGGCGCAGGGTGCTGCCGTACCGGCAGACGTACGGCCCGAGGGTGCGCGCGGGGGCGGGCAGCGAGGCGAGGTAGGCCTCGATCTCGGCGACCAGGCCGGAGCCGTCCGGGCCGGCCGGCAGCCCGGGGAGCAGGAGCGGGTACGGCGGCGGGGGCGTGTCGGTGCGGGACATGCGGCTTCTCCGGGCGGTCGGCCTTCGGGTTCCGCTCCCCAAAGTGGGGCATTCCAGACATTTCCGCGACCGCAGGACCGGGGCGTCCGCGCGGTTTCCCGCACGGCGGTCGGGCCGATAGCCTCGGCGGCGTTCGAGCGCAGTTCGAGCGCGACCTCAGGCGCCGCGCTCCCGAGGTGGAGGAGTCCCGGTGCGTCCGCAGGAGCGACTGGCCGTCATACAGCGCTGTGTGGTCCTGGAGATGGCGCGGCTGGGCCAGGACTTCCATCCGGACGGCGAGGTGGTGCGCGGTCCGGGCAGCACGGCGGTGGCGGTGCGCGAGCACCCCGGGGACGACGGCGCCGGGCACGTGGACCTCGGCTTCGTGCTGCACCTGGGCCGGGCGGACGCACCGGTGGTGTGGGACTGCGCGGCCGGCCTCGGCAAGACCGAGGAGGAGAAGCTCGCGAACGCGGTGAAGATGTGGGCGACCACCACCGCCTCGGTGCTGGTCGAACTGGCGGACGGGCGCGGGATCCACGCCGACCGCCCGGACCTGCCCGAGCTCCCGGGCTGGCGGGCGGTGCAGGGGCCGGCGGCGGTGTTCGGCTTCGGCAACGAGCACCTGGCGGCCTGGCTCGCCGAGCACCGGGTGCTGTCGGCGCTGGCACCGGCGCTGCGCCGGGAGTTGACCGGAGCGGGACCGGTCGGGGTGAAGCTCTTCCTGGGCGGGAAGGCGGGCGACGACGTCGCCGAGGTCCGGGTGGGCGGCGAGGTGTCGGAGGCGGCCTCCGCGGCGCTGCGCGCGCTGGACTGGCCGCGCGGCGAACGGCTGTGCTGGGCGCGGCTGTTCGTGCTGCTGACGGCGGAGCGGGCAGCACCGGTCACGGCCGCGCCGACGGGTGCCGCGGCACCCGCACCGGTGCGTGCCCCGGCCCCGGCGGCGGCCCGCCCCCGGGGTCTGTTCGCTCGCTGGCGGGAAGCCAGACGGGCCGGCCGGTAGCCCCTGGCGGAGGGCACCCGTCGACCCGGCCGGTCAGCCGCCGGTGATGCTGGAGATGCTGTGCGCCAGGTTGGCCAGCAGGGAGTTGATCGAGGTCGCCATAGTGGTCTCGTGGAGCATGAAGCCGAACAGGGCGGCGACGATCGCGTGCGGGATCTTCAGCTGCTTGTTCCGGATGAAGATGATGCACAGGATCGCGAACAGGACCAGCGCGGAGACGGAGAGTGCCACCCGGACTCACTTCCTCGTTTCATAGCGTGGCGCCGCCGCCCGGCGGCACCTGCGAAGCCGGACCCCGGCCTGTCCGACGGTCCCGAGGCGGAATCGCGGACCGTCCGGCGCAGCGCCGGTGAGGGGGCCCGCGTCCAACCGCTGCCTGCCGTGCCGCACGTGTCGCCCCCAATCCCCCGAATCCTGAACAGTCCCGCCCGGACTCAGTGTGGTCGACCGTGCCGATTGCGTAAAGGTCTGACAGTCAGCCCAACGTCGACATCCTGCGATGCGAGACGAGTTTCCGCCGACCGGGACGATAGCGGAGCCGTTCTGACGAATCGTCGGCGGGGCGGTGCTGAGCGGCCGGGAAACGCCCGGGAGCGGGGAGCGGAAGCCGCTGATCCGGTCAGTCGACGGGGCGTCCGATATGGCTGAAGATCAGCTGCCAGGCTTGACAGAGGTGCCAGGGCATGTGCTGACGAGCGCGGGGCGCGGGCGAGCCGCTGCGAGCAGCGGGCGACCACCCGCGAGCGGGCGAATAGCCGCCCCGAGCCGAAGGGCCGCGCCGGTGCCGAAAGGGAGAAGGGCCCAGCCGCCGACGAAGGAGGTGGCGCAGCGCCCGCCGACCGTCGGCACCGGGTCAAAGCGCCCCGGAGGCGAGCGGGCGAATAGCCGCCCCGAGCCGAAGGGCCGCGCCGGTGCCGAAAGCGAGAAGGGCCCAGCCGCCGACGAAGGAGGTGGCGCAGCGCCCGCCGACCGTCGGCACCGGGTCGGAGCGGCCCGGAGGCGAGCGGGCGAATAACAGTCAGTCCCGCCAGAGCAGCAGGACGGCGCGGTCGTCGTTGATGTCCCGGGCCACCGTCTCGATCAGCGCGCCCGCCGCGCCCGCGCCGCTGCCCGGGGCGCCGCCGGGGACCAGCCGGTCGGCCTCCCCCATCAGCCGGTCCATGCCCTCGGTGAGGTCCCGGCCGGGCGCCTCGACCATGCCGTCGGTGCACAGCATCAGCACGTCGCCCCGGTTGAGCCGGCCGCGCACGCCGTCGAACTTGGCGCCGTCGTAGATCCCGAGCAGCGGGCCCTCGGCCTCCTTGATCTCCCAGCGCCCCTCGCCGGCCAGCCGCTGCATGCCGGGCAGGTGCCCGGCCGAGAGCAGTTCGTACTCGCCGCTGTCCAGGTCCAGCACCAGGTGGACGGCGGTGGCGAAGCCCTCCTCCCAGGACTGGCGCAGCAGGTAGCCGTTGGCGGCGGGCAGGAAGTCGTGCGCGGGCAGCGAGCCGACCAGGCCGCCGAAGGCGCCGGACAGCAGCAGCGCCCGGGAGCCCGCGTCCATGCCCTTGCCGGAGACGTCCGCGAGGACCACCTCCAGCAGCCGCTGGCCGGGGCCGGTGCGGGCGGCCACCACGAAGTCGCCGGAGAAGGACTGGCCGCCGGCCGGGCGCAGCGCCATGTCCGCGTGCCAGCCGGCCGGCAGCTCGGGCACCCGGCTCTGCACCCGCAGCCGCTCACGCAGGTCGAACAGCATGGTGGAGCCGCCCCACCAGGGGACGCCGACCCGGGCCCGGAACTGGGCCAGCAGCAGGCCGCCCACCCCGGCGGCGCCGACCACCAGGGCCGCGCCCGGGGTCACGCCGTAGACGTAGGCCGCCGGGTTCTCGCTGGCGACCCGCTGGCCGGTGTGGATCACGGACTCGGCGGACAGCCCGAGGGCGGCCAGCGCGTACAGCACGACCAGGCTGCCGGGGCGCAGCAGCAGGGCGCCGGCCAGGATCGGCAGGACCAGGGCGGTGGGCGGGGCCCAGTCGGGGATCCAGATGTTGAGCAGGATCATCAGCGGGACGAGCAGGGCCAGCGCGCAGAGCACCGGCCAGTCGGCGGCGCCGCCGCGGAAGTAGTCGACACCGGCCGTGCGCAGCCTTCGGCGGACCCGGCGGAGCCTCTTGCGCAGCCGGGCCGTCACGGGCTCGGACGCCTGGGCGGCGCCGGGCCTCGTCGCAGTCGTCTGGGGCGGTGCGCCCGGCGGTCTGCCAGCCATGGGGACCGACCCTATCCACGGGTGCGGCCCGGCGTCGACGGCCCGGGGGCGGGTGGCGCCGACGGCGCGCGGGCCGCTCAGCCGGTTTCGGCCGATCGAGCCGGTGGTGGGCGCGGCGTCAGGAGGCGTGCGCCGGTTGGGCGTACGGAACCCGCGGGCGGTGCGTGCGCCCCGCGTGCGGGGGCGCGGCCGCGCCGGGGCCTGTGGCCGATCCCACAGGCGCGCGACCCGGTGACGGGGGCGTACGGACCGGGGCGCGGACGTCGACGGCCGGCCGCACGGGGGGGTGCGGCCGGCCGTCGGTGGCAGGTGAGCGAGGTGGGTGGGTGGATCAGCCCTGCGGGTGGTGGGCCGGGATCGGCGGGAGCTCGCCGGTGGTCTCGTACTCGTTCAGCATCTCGATCCGGCGGGTGTGCCGGGCCTCGCCGCTGTACGGGGTCTTGAGGAAGACCTCGACGAACTCGGTGGCCTCCTCGACGGTGTGCATCCGGCCGCCGATGGAGATCACGTTGGCGTTGTTGTGCTGACGGCCGAGCTCGGCGGTCTGCACGCTCCAGGCCAGCGCCGCGCGGACGCCCTTGACCTTGTTGGCGGCGATCGCCTCACCGTTGCCCGAGCCGCCGATCACGATGCCCAGGGCGTCCGCGTCGGCCGCGGTGCGCTCGGCGGCGCGCAGGCAGAACGGCGGGTAGTCGTCCTCGGCGTCGTAGATGTGCGGCCCGCAGTCGACCGGCTCGTGGCCGGCCCCCTTCAGCCACTCCACCAGGTGGTTCTTCAGTTCGAATCCGGCATGGTCGGAGCCCAGGTACACGCGCATGCCCAAGAGTGTGGCACGCGGGTGCGCCCGGGCCCGACAACGGGGGCCCGGGTCCAGGGCCCGTCTTGTCGATCATTCCCGAGCTGATCGACAAGACGGGTCCTAGCGGCGGCCGAGCAGCTTCCAGGCGAGCGGCAGGGCGCCGGCCGCAAAGGCGGCCTTGAGGGCGTCGCCGACCAGGTACGGGTAGAGGCCCAGTTCGGCGGCGCGGGCCAGCGACACGTGCAGGCTCAGGGCCAGGTACGGCACGCCGACGGCGTAGATGGCGAGGCTGCCCAGGACCATGGTGGCGGCCGTGTTCAGCGGGGTGCGGTCGGCGCCGCGCCGGGCCAGCGCGCCGGTCAGGGCGGCGGCGAGGACGAAGCCGAGCACGTAGCCGAAGGAGGGCATGGCCCAGCCCGAGGTGCCCTCGGCGAACCAGGGCAGGCCCGCCATGCCGGCCAGCAGGTAGAGCGCGAGCGAGGCGACGCCGCGGCGGGCGCCGAGCGCGGTGCCGACCAGCAGGGCGGCGAAGGTCTGGCCGGTGACCGGCACCGGCGAGCCGGGGACGTTCACCGACAGCTGGGCGGCGACGCCGGTCAGCGCGGCGCCGCCGGCCACCAGGGCCAGGTCGCGGGCCTGGGCGCCGAGGCGGGTGGAGGCGGCGGGCAGCAGGTCGGCGAGGACGGCGCGGCGCGCTATCGGGGTGGTGGCAGTGGCCATCGGGGGGCTCCTCGGTGAAGGTCCAGGTGAGTGAACACCTGTGAACCTACGCGGTGATCCACTGCGCCACCGTCACGGTTTCGGACAAAGCCCCGCCCTCGCGCGTTGTCGGAACCGGCTCGAAACAACGATCCGTCAATCTACCGCCACGTACGGTCACCACCCGGTCCGCATGGTGGGCCCACGGCGGACTTCCTTGGCACGAACAGCGGGCGCCCCGGATATTGGACAGCTCATGCCGCATTCCGCACAGTCTGGATCCACCCCTATGGCCCCCACCTCCGCGCCCTCGGCGCCCGGGACCACCGACGGTGCTCCCCCGCCGCCGTCCGGTGGCCAGCAGCTCAGCCACGGACTCAAGCAGCGCCACCTGTCGATGATCGCCCTCGGCGGCGTCATCGGCGCGGGCCTGTTCGTGGGCTCCGGCGCCGGCATCGCGGCCGCCGGACCGGCGATCATCCTCGCCTTCACCCTCTCCGGCGTGCTGGTCATGCTGATCATGCGGATGCTGGGCGAGATGTCCGCCGCCCGTCCGGCTTCCGGTTCCTTCTCGGTGCACGCCGAGAAGGAGGTCGGCCCCTGGGCCGGGATCACGGCCGGCTGGATGTACTGGGTGATGCTCTGCTGCGGCGTCGCCGCCGAGGCCACCGCCGCCGGGAAGATCGTCAACGGCTGGATCCCCGGGGTCTCCTCCTGGATCTGGGTCGCCCTGTTCATGGTCTTCTTCTGCGTCAGCAACCTGACCGCGGTGAAGAACTTCGGCGAGTTCGAGTTCTGGTTCGCCACCATCAAGGTCGCCGCGATCATCGCCTTCCTGGTCCTCGGCGGGCTCGGCATCGCCGGGGTGATCGGCCCCGGCGCCCCCGGTACGACCAACCTCACCGGCCAGGGCGGCTTCCTGCCCACCGGCGTCAGCGGACTGATCGTCGGCCTGCTCGCCTCGGTCTTCGCCTACGGCGGCCTGGAGACGGTGACCATCGCGGCGGCCGAGTCCGACGACCCCAAGAAGAACGTCGCCAACGCGGTGCGCACCGCGGTGTGGCGGATCGCGATCTTCTACATCGGCTCGATGGCCCTGGTCGTCACCCTGGTCTCCTGGAAGGACCCGGCGGTCGTCGCCGACGGCCCGTACGTCACGGTGCTGCGCCACCTCGGGGTGCCCGCGGCCGGGACGATCATGGAGGCGGTGGTGCTGATCGCGCTGCTGTCCGCGATGAACGCCAACATCTACGGCGCCTCCCGGATGGCCTACTCGCTGGTCGGCCGCGGTCAGGGCCCCAAGGCGCTGGCCAAGGTCTCCGGCGGGGTGCCGCGCCGGGCCGTGCTGGCGTCCTGCCTGTTCGGCTTCGGCGCCGTGCTGGCCGCCAAGTTCTGGCCGGAGACCGTGTTCACCTGGCTGATGAACACCACCGGCGTCGCGATCCTGGTGGTCTGGCTGTTCATCTGCATCGTCCAGCTGCGGATGCGCCGCCGGCTGGAGCGCGAGACGCCCGAGCTGCTCACCGTGAAGATGTGGGGCTACCCGTACCTGACCTGGGTCGCGATGGCCGCCGTGGCCGGCATCCTCGCCCTGATGACCACCACCGAGGGCAACCGCCAGCAGCTGTACGCGGCCGGGGTGCTGGTCGCGCTGCTGATCGCGGCCGGACTGCTCAAGCAGCGCCGGGACGCGGCTGCCGCCCGCTAGCGCATGCGTCGAAGGACGTCGAAGGGCCCGGTACCGAGGTACCGGGCCCTTCCGTGCGTCCGGGGGCCCTACTCGAAGGACGGGCCCGCCGTACGGGTGCGCTTGATCTCGTAGAAGCCCGGGGTGGAGGCCACCAGCAGGGTGCCGTCCCACAGCCGGGCCGCGGCCTCGCCCTTCGGGGCCGGGGTGACCACCGGGCCGAAGAAGGCGACCCGCTCGCCGTCCGCGCCCTCGACCGCGATCACCGGGGTGCCGACGTCCTCGCCGACCAGGGTGATGCCCTCCTTGTGGGAGGCGCGCAGGGCCTCGTCGTACGCGTCGGTGTCCGCCGCGTCCGCCAGCCCGGCGGGCAGGCCCGCGGCCACCAGGGCGGCCTCGATGGTCTCCCGGTTCTGCGGCAGGCCCTGGTTGTGGAAGCGCAGGCCCAGCTCGGTGTACAGCCGGCCCAGCACCTCCTCGCCGTGCTGCTGGGCGGCCGCGACGCACACCCGCACCGCGCCCCAGGCGTTGTCCAGCAGCTCGCGGTAGTTCTGCGGCAGGTCACGGTGCTCGTTGAGCACCGACAGGCTCATCACGTGCCAGTTCACGTCGACCGGGCGCAGCCGCTGGACCTCGATCAGCCAGCGGGACGTCATCCACGCCCACGGGCAGGCCGGGTCGAACCAGAAGTCGGCGGTCTTGCGCTCAGCGGCAGTCGTCACTGGGTCTCGTCCTTCGTGAGGTGTTCCGAGGCGGCGGGGCATCGCCCCACCCGCACCTCAACACCCGCCGGGCGCCGCTGATTCCGGCCCGGACGCGACGGCCTGTGCAATGGTACCGGCCGGGACCGGCGTGAAAGGATGCCCTCTGCGTGCGCGGGGCACACCGCCCGCGGAACCACACCACCCACACACGCACCACCGTGCGAGCCGGACAAAGGAGTACCGCCGTGCCGGGCAAGAACCTGAGCCGCGAGGAAGCACAACAGCGAGCCGGCGTCCTGGCCGTCGACGACTACCGGGTCCGGCTCGACCTGACCTCGGCCCCCGACCCGACGGCCGCGACCTTCCGCTCCACCACCACCGTCGCCTTCCGCTGCTCCCGGCCCGGCGCCGCCACCTTCCTCGACCTGCTCGCCCCGTCCGTCCGCTCGGTCACCCTCAACGGCCGCGCCCTGGACCCGGCCACCGCCTACGACGGCGCCCGGGTGCACATCGACGGCCTGGCCGCCGAGAACGTCGTCACCGTCGAGGCGGACTGCGCCTACAGCCGCACCGGCGAGGGCCTGCACCGCTTCGTCGACCCGGCCGACGGCGAGACCTACCTCTACACCCACTTCGAGCCGGCCGACGCCCGCCGAGTGTTCGCGAACTTCGAACAGCCCGACCTGAAGGCCCCGTTCACCTTCACGGTGACCGCCCCGGCGGCCTGGGACGTCCGCTCCAACGCCGTCCACGAGAGCGTGACCGAGGAGGGCGGCGCCCGCACCTGGGAGTTCGCGCCGACCAAGCCGATCTCCACCTACCTCACCGCCGTGGTGGCCGGCCCGTACCACGTCGAGACCGACCACTACAGCCGCGAACTCGCCGACGGCACCACCCTGGAGATCCCGCTCTCCGCGCTGTGCCGCCGCTCGCTCGCCCCGCACTTCGACGCGGAGGAGATCCTCGGCGTCACCAAGCTCGGACTCGACTTCTTCCACGAGGAGTTCGACTTCCCGTACCCCTTCGGCAAGTACGACCAGGCCTTCGTCCCCGAGTACAACATCGGCGCGATGGAGAACCCCGGCTGCGTGACCTTCAAGGAGGAGTTCGTCTTCCGCTCGAAGGTCACCGACGCCGCCTACGAGGCCCGCGCCAACGTCGTGCTGCACGAGATGGCGCACATGTGGTTCGGCGACCTGGTCACCCCGCGCTGGTGGGACGACCTGTGGCTGAAGGAGTCCTTCGCCGACTTCATGGGCTCCTACGGCCTGATCGGCGCCCGCACCCGGTACTCCGCCGCCTGGGTCACCTTCGCCAACCAGCGCAAGGCCTGGGCCTACCGGCAGGACCAGTTCCCCACCACCCACCCGATCACCGCCGACATCCGCGACCTCGAGGACGCCAAGCTCAACTTCGACGGGATCACCTACGCCAAGGGCGCCTCCGTCCTCAAGCAGCTGGTCGCGTACGTCGGTTCGGAGGCCTTCTTCGAGGGCGCCCGCCGCTACTTCAAGCGGCACGCCTTCGGCAACACCGAACTGGGCGACCTGCTGGGCGTGCTGGAGGAGACCAGCGGACGCGACCTGAAGAGCTGGGCCGCCTCCTGGCTGCAGACCGCCGGGGTCGACGCGCTCACCCCGCAGATCACCACCGACGCCGAGGGCCGGATCACCGAACTGGCCGTCCTCCAGGACGGCGACGCCCTGCGCCCGCACCGGATCGCGGTCGGCCTGTACGACCGGGACGCCGACGGCGCCCTGGTGCGCACCGAGCGGATCGAGCTGGACGTCACCGGTGCCCGCACCGTCGTCGCCGAGGCCGTCGGCCGCCCGCGCCCGGCCCTGGTCCTGCTCAACGACGAGGACCTGACCTACTGCAAGATCCGCTTCGACGACAGCTCGCTGGAGACCCTGCGCACCGGCCTCGGCGGGATCCGCGACGAGCTGGCCCGGGCACTCGCCTGGTCCGCGGTCTGGAACCTCACCCGGGACGGCCTGATGCCGGCCCGCGACTACGTCGCCCTGGTGCTGCGCTTCGCCGGCCAGGAGGGCAACATCGGCGTGCTGCAGTCGCTGCACGCCCAGGCCAAGACCGCCGTCGACCTGTACGCCGCCCCCGAGTGGCGCGCCGAGGGCGCCCGGCAGCTCGCCGACGGCGCCCTGCGCGAGCTGCGCGACGCCGTCCCCGGCAGCGACCACCAGCTCGCCTGGGCCCGCTTCCTGGCCCAGACCGCGGGCGGCGCCGAGCACCTCGGGCTGGTCCGCGGCCTGCTGGCCGGCAGCGCCCGGATCGACGGCCTGGAGGTCGACCAGGAGCTGCGCTGGTCGCTGTGGCTGGCGCTGGCCGCCGCCGGACAGGCCGGCGACGAGGAGCTGGCCGGGGAACTGGCCGTCGACAACACCGCGGGCGGCAAGCACCAGTACACCCAGTGCCTGGCCGCCCGGCCCACCCCGGAGGCCAAGGCCGCCGCCTGGTCGGCCGTGATCGACTCGGACGAGCTGCCGAGCGCCCTGGTCGAGGCCAACAGCGCGGGCTTCTCGATCCCCGCCCAGCGCGACCTGACCGCCCTCTACGCGGCGCCGTACTTCAAGCTGCTGGAGAAGGTCTGGGCCGAGCGGACCATCGAGATCGCGATCCGGATCGTCGGCGGCTTCTTCCCGATCGCCCAGACCGACGGGCACACCCTGGCCGAGGCGGACGCCTGGCTGGACGGCCACCCGCAGGCCGCGCCGGCGCTGCGCCGGCTGGTGCTGGAGCGCCGGGACGACCTGGCCCGCGCGCTGCGGGCGCAGGCCTGCGACCGGGTCTGACCGCCCTGACCGGCCCGACCGGCTGACGGAGGGGCCCGCCGACCGGGTGTCGGCGGGCCGCTCCGGCGTGCGGGCCCTGCTCGTACGGGCCCCTGCGTGTACGGGCCCCCTCACGTGTGCGGGCCCCTCGCGTGTGCGGGCCCCTCCGGCAGGCGGTCTCAGTCGCGGCGCAGGCCGCGGTCCAGGGCGGCGATCGCGCTGCCCCGGGCGTCGTCGCCGTCCAGCGACCAGACCATCACCCCGGCCAGGTCGTTCCAGCGCGCGTAGCGGGCCTTCTGAGTGAGCACCTCGGCGGTGTCGTAGCTGTAGAAGGTGGTGCCGTCGTACTTCCAGGACGCGCCGTGGTCGCGGTCCAGGTGGACCGTGCCGGGCAGCGCGTCGAGCTCCTGGTAGGAGTGGTCGGGCGCGGCGGCGGTGGCGCTCTGGTAGAGGCCGCCGCGGGGCCCGGGGGCGACGCCGGTCCAGCCGTGGCCGTAGAGCGGGGCGCCGAGGACGAGCTGTTCGGAGGGCAGGCCGCGTTCCTGGTAGTGGGTGACGGCGCTGTCCGCGCTGCGGCGGCGGGGGTCCGGGTCAGCCGGGTCGGAGTAGAGGTTGGCCTGGTGGTCGGTCGGGCCCTTGCCCTCCCAGGGGCCGTGCAGGTCGTAGGCCATCAGGTTGAGCCAGTCCACCGACCGGCTCAGCCGGGGCAGTTCGAGCCGGTCGGCGACCGTCTCGTTGGCGGCGACGGCGGCGGTGAGCAGGTAGTGCCGGCCCTTCTTGCCCTCGGCCGCGCCCAGCCGGTCCAGCTGGGTGCGGAACTCCCGCATCAGCAGGGTGTAGTTGTGCCCGTCCTCGGGGCGGACCACGTTGCCGGCGTCCCCGCCGCCGCCCGGGTACTCCCAGTCGATGTCGATCCCGTCGAAGACTCCGGCGGCCGCGCCCGCGCCGCCCTCCGGGGAGTCGGCGAGGACCGGCAGGTCGCCCTTGAGGTAGAGGTCGATGCAGGAGGAGACGAACTTCTTGCGGGAGGCGTCGGTGGCGGCCGCGTCCGAGAAGTACTTGGACCAGCTCCAGCCGCCGAGCGAGATGACCGTGCGCAGCTGCGGGTTCTTCGCCTTGAGCTTGCGCAGCTGGTTGAAGTGGCCCTTGAGCCGCTGGTCCGGGGCGTCGGCCACGCCGTCGACGGACTCGGCGGCGGAGAACGGGCGCTGGTAGTCGTCGCGGGCGTCGCCCTGGCCGGCGTCATCGGTCGCGAAGCAGGTGCCGTCGGCGGAGACGTTGCCGAAGGCGTAGTTGACGACGGTGAGCTTGGCCGCCTGGCCGGAGTCCTGGACCCGCTTGGCGGAGCTGTCGGCGCCCCACTGGGTGAAGTAGCCGACCCGCTGGCCCTTCAGCCCGGGGCCGTGCCCGGGCCGGCCGTCGGCGGCGTGGGCGGTGGCGGGGGCCGCGAGCAGCGCGGCGGCGGTGGCGGCGGCGAGCAGGGCTGAGGTGCGAGTGGGCATGCCGGACCTGTTCTCTGAAGCGGCGTCAAATGGTCTGGACCAGATGGCACAGAGGTTTAGTCCATGGGCCGGGGGCCGCACAAGAGGACGTCCGGTTCCGGCGCAGCATGCAAAAAAAGGGGGCCGGACCGCGCGGTGCGGTTCGGCCCCCTTTCAGGGCGCTGGGCGCTTCGACTCAGCCGCGGTGGCCGATCAGCCGATCAGCGAGCGCAGCACGTACTGCAGGATGCCGCCGTTGCGGTAGTAGTCCGCCTCACCGGGGGTGTCGATGCGGACGACCGCGTCGAACTCCTTGCTGCTCCCGTCCTGGCCGACGGCCTTGACCTTGACGGTCTTGGGGGTGCGGCCCTCGTTGAGCTCGGTCACGCCGGTGAAGGAGAAGGTCTCCTCGCCGGTCAGGCCGAGGGAGTCGGCGTTCTCGCCCTCCGGGAACTGCAGCGGCAGGACGCCCATGCCGATCAGGTTCGAGCGGTGGATGCGCTCGTAGGACTCGGCGATGACGGCCTTGACGCCGAGCAGCGCGGTGCCCTTGGCGGCCCAGTCGCGGGACGAGCCGGAGCCGTACTCCTTGCCCGCCAGGACGACCAGCGGGACGCCGGCGGCCTGGTAGTTCTGCGAGGCGTCGTAGATGAACGACACCGGCGCGTCGGCCTGGGTGAAGTCGCGGGTGTAGCCGCCCTCGGTGCCCGGCGCGATCTGGTTGCGCAGACGGATGTTGGCGAAGGTGCCGCGGATCATGACCTCGTGGTTGCCACGGCGCGAGCCGTAGGAGTTGAAGTCACGCTTCTCGACGCCGTTGGCGGTCAGGTACTGCGCCGCCGGGGTGCCCGGCTTGATGTTGCCGGCCGGGGAGATGTGGTCGGTGGTGACCGAGTCGCCCAGCTTGGCCAGGACGCGGGCGCCGGCGATGTCGGTCACCGGGCTCGGGGTCTTGGCCATGCCCTCGAAGTACGGGGGCTTGCGGACGTAGGTGGACTCGGCGTCCCACTCGAAGGTGTTGCCGGTCGGGACCGGGAGCGACTGCCAGCGGTGGTCACCGGCGAAGACGTCCTGGTAGCCCTTGTCGAACATCGCCTCGTCGATGGAGGCGGCGACAGTGTCGGCGACCTCCTGCTCGGACGGCCAGATGTCGGCGAGGAAGACGTCGTTGCCGTCGGCGTCCTGGCCCAGGGCGTCCTTGGTGATGTCGATGTTCATGTTGCCGGCGAGGGCGTAGGCGACCACCAGCGGCGGGGAGGCCAGGTAGTTCATCTTGACGTCCGGGTTGATCCGGCCCTCGAAGTTGCGGTTGCCGGAGAGCACCGAGACGACCGCGAGGTCGGCCTCGTTGACGGCGGCCGAGACCTCCTCGGGCAGCGGGCCCGAGTTGCCGATGCAGGTGACGCAGCCGTAGCCGACCAGGTTGAAGCCCAGCTTCTCCATGTACGGGAGCAGGCCGGCCTTCTCGTAGTAGTCCATGACGACCTTGGAGCCGGGCGCCAGGGTGGTCTTGACCCAGGGCTTGACGTGCAGGCCCTTCTCCACGGCCTTCTTCGCCAGCAGGGCGGCGCCCAGCATGACGGAGGGGTTGGAGGTGTTGGTGCAGGAGGTGATCGAGGCGATCACGACCGCGCCGTTGTCGATCTCGTAGGTCGAGCCGTCGGGGGCGGTGACGGCGGTCGGCTTCGAGGCCTCGGCGGAGTAGGTCGGCAGCGCCTCGGCGAACTTCTGGGCGGCCTCGGCCAGGACGACGCGGTCCTGCGGGCGCTTCGGGCCGGAGATCGACGGGACGACGGTGGAGACGTCCAGCTCCAGGTACTCGGAGTAGGCCGGCTCGACCGACGGGTCGTGCCAGAGGCCCTGCTCCTTGGCGTAGGCCTCGACCAGGGCGAGCTGCTGCTCGTCACGGCCGGTCAGACGCAGGTAGTTGATGGTCTCGGCGTCGATCGGGAAGATCGCGCAGGTCGAACCGAACTCCGGCGACATGTTGCCGATGGTGGCGCGGTTGGCCAGCGGGATGGAGCCGATGCCGTCGCCGTAGAACTCGACGAACTTGCCGACCACACCGTGCTTGCGCAGCATCTCGGTGATGGTGAGCACCAGGTCGGTGGCGGTGGTGCCGGCCGGCAGCTCGCCGGTCAGCTTGAAGCCGACGACGCGCGGGATCAGCATGGAGACCGGCTGGCCGAGCATGGCGGCCTCGGCCTCGATGCCGCCGACGCCCCAGCCCAGCACGCCCAGGCCGTTGACCATGGTGGTGTGCGAGTCGGTGCCGACGCAGGTGTCCGGGTAGGCCTGGCCGCCCCGGACCATGACCGTGCGGGCCAGGTGCTCGATGTTCACCTGGTGGACGATGCCGGTGCCCGGCGGGACGACCTTGAACTCGTCGAAGGCGGTCTGGCCCCAGCGCAGGAACTGGTAGCGCTCCTTGTTGCGGCCGTACTCGATCTCGACGTTCTGGGTGAACGCGTCCTTGGTGCCGAACTTGTCGGCGATGACCGAGTGGTCGATGACCAGCTCGGCCGGGGCCAGCGGGTTGATCTTCGCCGGGTCGCCGCCCAGCTCCTTGACGGCCTCGCGCATGGTGGCCAGGTCGACCACACAGGGCACGCCGGTGAAGTCCTGCATGATCACGCGGGCGGGCGTGAACTGGATCTCCTGGCTCGGCTGGGCGTTCTCGTCCCAGTCGCCGAGGGCGCGGATGTGGTCGGCGGTGATGTTGGCGCCGTCCTCCGTGCGGAGCAGGTTCTCCAGCAGCACCTTGAGGCTGTAGGGCAGCCGCTCGGAACCCTCGACGGCGGAGAGCTTGAAGATCTCGTACGACTCGTCGCCCACCTGCAGCGAGCTGCGGGCGTCGAAGCTGTTCGCGGACACGACTGACTCCTTCTGGGTGCTTCGTGCTATATCCGGCCGCCGCACGGTGGTAAGGTCAGCCTTACTTAGGCTTGCCTTGCCCGCATCGCCGGCGAGCGCCTCTCGGCAAGTATCTTGATGTCGAGATATATCGTAAAGGGCAGTTATCTCGATGTCGAGATAAACCATAGTGCATGCCGCCACCATCACCACCGCAGGCATGCCCCGGTGGGCGACGACGCAGGTCAGCGGCCGTCCGGACCGCGACGCTTGCGCTCCAGCCGGATCAGCCAGACCGCTCCCGCCACGATCGCCGCGGCCAGCAACAGCACCACCACGAGCTCACCGCCCGAGCCGCCGGTCGGCGCGGGGGCGATGTCGGCCAGCAGGGTCGTCGTCCTCATACCTTCACCTCCTTTCGTCCCGTCCGCACCCGGTCGGCGCTCCCTCGCTCCGCGCCCGGGTGGGCACCCGGGTGGGCACCCCTCGGTCCGCCTGGCCCGCCTGGCCCGCTCGGTCCGCTCGGTCCGCGCCCGGGCCCTCGCGCAGGCCGAGCACCAGCATCAGCAGCACCGGGAACTCCAGATACGCGTGGTAACTGGCCAGCGCCGCGTACACCGAGCGGCCCTGGGCGTAATCCACGGCGAACAACAGCGCCAGCAGCGCCCCCGCACCCATCCCCAGCGCCCAGGCCCGCCCGCCCCGCAGGCCCGGCACCCGGGCGTCGAAGCGCTCCGCCGCCTCCGGCGCGTACCGCGGCAGGAACCACACCCAGACCACGTAGTGCATCGTCTGCAGGAAGGCGAACACCGCCAGGAAACGCAGCCCCACCTGCGGCGTCAGCCAGCCCGGCGGGGTGTAGACCGCCGCCAGCCGGTCCGTCCAGCCCCCGGGACGCTGGGACAGCCACCCGTCCAGCAGCCCGCTCGACAACAACCCCGGCACCAGCAGCACCCAACCGAACTGCAGCACCAGGAACGCCGCGCGCCCCCGCGCCAGCCGGCGCGACCACTCCGCCAGGAACAGCAGCGGCACCACGTTGTGCAGGTGCGCCAGCGCCACGAAGTGGTAGGCCGGGAACGCCAGCGACGCCGCCCCCGCACCCGTCAGCCCCACCCCGGCCGCCACCAGCAGCCGCGGCCGGCCGCGCAGCCCGTACCAGCAGGCCGCCGCCAGCAGACCGTAGGCCAGCAGGATCTCCGCCGACTGGGACAGCCGCGACGGCGGCAGCAGCCGGCACAGCACGATCCCGGTCACCAGCGCCAGCAGCAGCCGCAGCAGCGGACCGGCCAGCACCGCGGCGAACCGCCCCGCCACGTACCGCAGCTCCAACACGTTGTGCAGCAGCCCGAAGGCCGCCAGGCCCAGCACCGCCAGAGCGGTCGGCGCGCGCAGCGCCAGCACCAGCGCCAGGGCCGCCGACAGCGCGAAACCCGCGAACGGCGCCCCGCCCAGCCGCACCACCGGACCGGGCGCGGGCCAGGGCCCCGCCCCGGCACCCGCCCGGATCCCCGTGCTCGCCATGCTCCCCCTTCCCGTGGCACGATCCCCGCCGTGCGCTACCCGGTGGCCCTCGCCCTCACCCTGCTGACCGAGACGCCGGTCTACACCGCCGCCCTCGTCCGGATCGGACGCGTGCGCCCCGGACGGGCGGCCGCGGCCGGCGTACTCGTCAACCTGGCGACGCACCCACTGCTCTGGTGGACCCTCCGGCACTGGACCGACGGGCCCGCCGCAGCGTACTGGAGCTGCTTCGCGCTCAGCGAGGCCGCGGTCTGCGCGGTCGAGGCACTGCTGCTGTGCCCGCTCACCGGACTGCGCCCGCGCGACCCGCTGCCGTGGATCGCCTCCGGTACCGCCAACGCCACCTCGCTGCTGGCCGGGCTACTGCTCGGCGGCTGAACCCCGGCTTCACCCGGGGCGGAGCGCGGCCTGTCGGTGTCCGGCGACGGACGGCGGACAGCGGACAGCGGACAGCGGACGGCGGACGGCCGGCCGCGCCGCGGATCCCGCGCCGCCGAGTGTCCTGCGGCGGCCGACGGCGTTGAGCAGGGTGACCGTCGCCCCGCCCGTGGAAGGCCCGCCCCGATGCCCGCTCCGCTCGCCACCGCCCTGCTGCCGCTGGCCCTGCTCGTCCCCGCCGCCTCCCCGGTCTCCGTCCTGGAGACAGCCTTCGACCCGGCGACGGCCTTCGTCCCGCCGACCGCGATCAGCTACGCCGACGACCTGGTGCCGTACGGCTCGCACGCCCGGATCGTCATCGACCGCTCGGAACCCGGGCGGACGGTCCTCACCCTGACGGTGGCCGGGCTCGCCCCCGACCACGAGTTCCCCACGCACCTGCACACCGGCGTCTGCGGGGCCGACCCGGCCTCCTCCGGACCGCACTACCAGGACGTGGTCGACCCGGTGCAGCCGTCCACCGACCCGGCCTACGCCAACGACCGCAACGAACTGCGGCTGGTGCTGCACACCGACGGCCGGGGCCGGGGCACCGCCACGACCGCCGTCGACTGGCAGCCACGGCCCGGCGAGGCGCGCTCGCTGGTGCTGCACGCGGGCACCCCGGCCGGCCGGCACGCGGCGGGCGACCGGGTGGCCTGCGTCAAGCTGGCGCGCTGAGCCCGGCGGATCCCTGCCGGGCCCGGGAGATCCCCGCCGGGCCCGTCCGAGGACCGCTCAGGAACCGAGGGTGGCGACCAGGACCGCCTTGATGGTGTGCAGCCGGTTCTCCGCCTGGTCGAACACGACGGAGTGCGCCGACTCGAACAGCTCGTCGGTGCACTCCAGCTCGGTCATGCCGGTCGCCTCGTACATCTGCCGCCCGACCGCCGTGCCGAGGTCGTGGAAGGCCGGCAGGCAGTGCAGGAACTTCACGTCCGGGTTGCCGGTGGCCCGGACGGTGTCCATGGACACCTGGTACGGCTTGAGCAGCGCGATCCGCTCGGCCCACACGTCCTTGGGCTCGCCCATCGACACCCAGACGTCGGTGTAGAGGAAGTCGGCGCCGGCCACGCCCTCGGCCACGTCCTCGGTCAGCGTGATCCTGGCACCCGTCCGCCCGGCCAGCTCCTGCGCCGCCTGCCGCACCTCCTCGGCCGGCCAGAGGGCGCGCGGGGCGACGATCCGGATGTCCATGCCGAGCAGGGCGCCGGTGACCAGCAGCGAGTTGCCCATGTTGGAGCGGGCGTCGCCGAGGTAGGCGAGGGCGACACCGGTGAGCGGCTTGGCGGTGTGCTCGGTGATGGTGAGCACGTCCGCCAGCATCTGGGTGGGGTGCCACTCGTCGGTCAGGCCGTTCCAGACCGGGACGCCGGCGTGCTCGGCCAGCTCCTCGACGATCTCCTGGCCATGGCCGCGGTACTCGATGCCGTCGAACATCCGGCCGAGCACCCGGGCGGTGTCCTTGACCGACTCCTTGTGGCCGATCTGCGAGCCGGACGGGTCCAGGTAGGTGGTGAGGGCGCCCTGGTCGTGCGCGGCGACCTCGAAGGCGCAGCGGGTGCGGGTGGAGGTCTTCTCGAAGATCAGCGCGATGTTCTTGCCGCGCAGCCGGGGCTGCTCGGTGCCCGCGTACTTGGCCGCCTTGAGCCCGGCCGCGAGGTCCACCAGGAAGCGGAACTCCTGGGGCGTGAAGTCGAGCTCCTTGAGGAAGTGCCTGTTCCGGAGGTTGAAGGCCATGCCGGGCTCCTGGGGTGACGGTACTGGCGGTACGTGAGGTACTGACTGGAAAGCGGCAAGTGTATACGACCTTCGGAATTTCTATACAGCGCGGCGATGACGAAGGGGAAGCCCCGGGCGGGACTTCCCCTTCGTCACCCGTTCCCGCGGACGCGGGCCGGGCGGGTCACAGCCGCGGGTCGACCGGCTCCGACTCCAGCGCGAGCACCGCGAACACCGGCTCGTGCACCCGCCACAGCGGCTCCCCCGCCGCCAGCCGGTCCAGCGCCTCCAGGCCCAGCGCGTACTCGCGCAGCGCCAGCGAACGCTTGTGGCCCAGCGAACGCATCCGCAGCCGCTCCAGATGCTCGGTGTAGTCCGGGCCGTAGACGATCCGCAGGTACTCCCGGCCGCGCACCTTCACCCCCGGCTGCACCAGGCCGCCCGGACGGCCCTCACCCCGCACCGTCCGCACCACCGAGGCCAGCGGCTTGACCACCATGCCCTCGCCGCCCGCCGCCGTCAGGTCCTCCCACCAGGCGGTGGCGGCGGCCACCGAGGCCTCGTCCTCGGTGTCCACCAGGACCCGGCCGGTGCGGTGCAGCACCGGGGCCGCCACGTCGTCGGCCTCCACCAGGCGGTCGATCCAGGCCAGGTGCTCGTCGTGCGGACGCACCGCGAGATTCGCCCCCTCGGCGGCCAGCAGCTGGAACGGCGCCAGCCGGATGCCCGTCAGCCCCTCCGTCGGCCAGCAGTACCGCCGGTACGCCTCGGTGAACGCCCGCGCGTCGGCGGCGCGACGGCGCTGGCGGGCGGTCAGCTCCCCGAGCTCCAGCCCGCGCGCGGCCGCCTGCTCCAAGGCGGACAGCACCTCCGGCAGGGCGGCGCCGGCCGCCGCGCCGACCGCGGCGTACTGGCGGCGCAGCAGCTCCACCGCCTTCAGCGACCACGGCATCAGCTCCGCGTCCAGCAGCAGCCAGTCGGTGCCCAACTCCTCGAACAGACCCGCCCGTTCGGCCGCCGCCCGGACCCTGCCGAGCACCGCGCCGGTCAGCTCCTCGTCGTCCAGGAAGGCCCGTCCGGTCCGGGTCCAGATCGCGCCCGGACCGGCCACCCCGAAGCGCCGCTCCAACGCGGCGCCGTCCCGGGCGACCAGCACCACCGCGCGCGAGCCCATGTGCTTCTCCTCGCACACCAGGTGCCGGACGCCGTCCGCGCGGTAGGCGAAGAAGGCCTCCTCCGGGTGCTCCAGGTACCCCTCCCGGCGGGACGTCGGGCTCGGCGCCATCGTCGGCGGCAGGTAGGCGAGCAGCCGCGGGTCCAGCGCGAAGCGGCTCATCACCTCCAGCGCGGCCGTCGCGTTCTCCTCCCGCACGGCGACCCGGCCGTGCAGACCGGTCTCCACGGTCCGGCGCCCGGCCACGTCCGCGAGATCCAGCGGACGGCCCTCGCGGGCACCCGGCGCATCCGTCAGCAGCGGACGCACCGGGGCGTACCACTCCCGCTCGGCCGCCACGCTCACCAGCTCGCGCTCCGGATAGCGCAGCGCCGTCAGGCTGCCGCCGAAGACGCAGCCGGTGTCCAGGCAGATGGTGTTGTTGACGAAGCTCGCGCTCGGCACCGGGGTGTGGCCGTAGACCACCAGCGCCCGGCCGCGGTACTCCTCCGCCCACGGGTAGCGCACCGGCAGGCCGTACTCGTCGGTCTCGCCGGTGGTCTCCCCGTACAGCGCGTGCGAGCGCACCCGGCCGGAGGCGCGGCCGTGGTACCGCTCCGGCAGACCGGCGTGGCAGACCACCAGGGCGCCGCCGTCCAGCAGGTAGTGGCTCACCAGGCCGCGCATGAAGGCCCGCACCTCGGCCTTGAACTCCTCGCTCTCCCCGGCCAGTTGGTCCAGCGACTCCTTGAGGCCGTACGCGACGGTGACCTTCTTGCCGTCCATGGCCCGGCCGAGCTTGTGCTCGTGGTTGCCCGGCACGCAGATCGCGTGGCCGGCCCCGGCCATGCCCATCACCAGGCGCAGCACACCCGGGGTGTCCGGGCCGCGGTCGACCAGGTCGCCGACGAACACGGCGGTGCGGCCCGCGGGGTGGACGGCGTCCACCGGGCGGCCCTCGGCGTCCCGGGCGAGGGAGTAGCCGAGACGGGTCAGCAGGGTCTCCAGCTCGGAACGGCAGCCGTGGATGTCGCCGACGATGTCGAACGGGCCGGTGAGGTGGCGCAGGTCGTTGTAGCGCTTCTCCAGCTCGATCCCGGCCGCCGCCACCTCGGCCTCGCCGCGCAGCACGTGCACCGTGCGGAAGCCCTCGCGCTCCAGGCCGCGCAGCGAACGGCGCAGCTCGCGGTGCTGGCGCGGTACGACGTGCGCGGGCAGCCGGCGGTCCGGGCGGGAGCGGTTGCGCTCGGCGCACACGCCCGGCGGGACGTCCAGCACGATCGCGATCGGCAGCACGTCGTGGGCGCGGGCGATCGCGACCAGCCGGCGGCGGGCCTCCGGCTGGACGTTGGTGGCGTCCACCACGGTGAGGCGGCCGGCCGCGAGGCGCTTGCCGACGATGTAGTGCAGGACGTCGAAGGCCTCGGCGGACGCCGACTGGTCGTTCTCGTCGTCGGCCACCAGGCCTCGGCAGAAGTCGGAGGAGACCACCTGGGTGGGCAGGAAGTGACGGCGGGCGAAGGTGGACTTGCCCGCACCGCTGGTGCCGATCAGGACGACGAGGGAGACGTCGGTGACCGGGAGGCGGCGGGGGGCGGGGGTGCTCCCGGGCTGGGCCTGCTCGGGGTCGCGGGTCGCGTCGTCGGTCATCGGGTCACGCCCTCCTCGGGCGTCGTGGTGATGTTCTCGGCACCAGTGGCGGTGGCGGCACAGGTGGCGGTGGTGGTGATGGCGGTGGTGGTGATGGCGGTGGTGATGCGGAACAGGGCGAGCTGGGTCGGCGGGCCGACCTCCGGGTCCTCCGGCCCGACCGGGCGCAGCTCCACCGTGTAGCCGTACGCCGCCGCGACCTTCCCCGCCCACGCGCCGAACTCGGCGCGGGACCACTCGAACCGGTGGTCGGCGTGCCGCGTACGGCCCGCCGGCAGGCTCTCCCAACGCACGTTGTACTCGACGTTGGGCGTGGTGACGACCACGGCCTTCGGACGGGCCGCGCCGAACACCGTGTACTCCAGCGCGGGCAGCCGCTCCAGGTCCAGGTGCTCGATCACCTCGCACAGCACCGCCGCGTCGTAACCCTTCAACCGGGCGTCGGTGTACGTCAGCGCGCCCTGCGCCAGCGTCACCCGGGCCGCCTGCCGCTCGGGCAGCCGCTCCAGCCGCAGCTTGCGGTTCGCCGCCTGCAGCGCCCGCGCCGACACGTCCACGCCGAGGATGCCGGTGAACCGGGCGTCCTTCAGCAGCTCGCCGATCAACTCGCCCTGGCCGCAGCCGAGGTCGGCGACCCGGGCCGCGCCGGTGTCGCGCAGGGCGGTGAGGATCGCGGCGCGGCGCCGCTCGGCGAGGGAGGGCTGCCGGGGCTCCGCGCGCTCGCCGGCCCCGGTGGGCGCGGTGGCCGCGGTGGGCGCGGTGGGCGCGGTGGGCGCGGTGGGCTTGCTGACCTCGCGGGTCTCGGTGGGCTCGGGGGCTTCGGTGGTCTCGGGGCCCTCCTCGTCCGGCCGGTCGTCGACCGCGTTGTCGATCTCCTCCACCTCGCGGTCGTCCGCCTCCGCCAGCCGGGCCAGCTCCAGCCGCTCCATCGCGGCCCGGGTCAGCGACCAGCGGCGGGACAGATAGCGCCGGGCGATCAGGGCGCGCTCGGGGTGGGCCGCCAGCCAGCCCTCACCGGCGGCGAGCAGCTTGTCCACCTCGTCCGGGGCGACCCAGTAGTGCTTCGCACCGTCCAGCACCGGCAGCAGCACGTACAGCTGCTGGAGCGCGTCGGCCAGCCGCACCGCCTCCGAGGCGAGCACCACCCGCACGTAACGGGACTCTCCCCACTCCGGGAACGCCGCGTCCAGCGGAACCGCCGCCGCCTCCACCCGCCAGCCCAGCGGCTCGAACAGCCGGGCCACCATGGCCGGGCCACCGCCCTCGCCCGCGCCGTTCGCGGGCACCGCCGGCAGCTCGATCCGCAACGGGCGGACCAGCCCCGGCAGTTCCGGACGCGCCGGGCAGTCGCCCTTCATCGCGGACCGGAACACCGTCCGCAGCGCCACCGCGAGCAGCGAGGACGCGGCGTACGGGCGGTCGTTGACGTACTGCGAGAGCGCGAAGTCGGGCGAACCGCCGCGCCCCCTGCCCCGGCCCTTGCGGACCAGCGCGATCGGGTCGATGTCCAGCAGCAGCGCCGCCGTGCAGAGCTCGTCCCGTGCCTCGGGGTAGAAGACGTGGGCCTCGCCGTGCGAGGTCGCGAACCGCTGGACCCTGCCGGGATGCTTGTGCAGCAGGAACCCGAGATCCGTGGCCGGGCTCTCGGCGCTGCCGGTAGTGGAAATCGACATGAACACCCGGCCGAGTATTGCCCAGCCAGGAGCGTCCGGGCACCGCAATTTCCGGCCCGGCGGCCTGCCGGCCTGCGGATCCGACCGGCGTGTCCGGACGCTGGGCGTGTTCGGCAGCGGAGCCCCGCATTGGTTAACGTGCACGGTGTGACTGCTGAATCCACCTCGCTCGAATCCACCTCCCCGGCGAACGGCGCCGTGGCCACCGGCCTGGCCACCATCGCCGCCGACGGCACCGTCCTCGACACCTGGTACCCCGCCCCCGCGCTGGTCGCCGAGCCCGGCCCGGCCGGCACCGTACGCCTGACCGCCGAGCAGGCCGAGGCCGAACTCGGCGCCGGCGCCGCCGACGCCCTGCGCGCCGACGCCCGCCGCGGCGTCGAGGTGGTCGCCGTGCGC
The DNA here is from genome assembly GCF_055560495.1 of Kitasatospora sp. NPDC023176. Classification (NCBI taxonomy): domain Bacteria; kingdom Bacillati; phylum Actinomycetota; class Actinomycetes; order Kitasatosporales; family Streptomycetaceae; genus Kitasatospora; species Kitasatospora sp. NPDC023176. Next base: position 346,994 of record NZ_JBVHIP010000004.1, read on the forward strand.
ACCACCATCGGCTCGCTGGACGACAAGCCGCTCGACACCCACGACATGTACCTGCGCCTGCACCTGCTCAGCCACCGCCTGGTCCAGCCGCACGGCCAGAACCTGGACGGCATGTTCGGACTGCTCGCCAACGTCGCGTGGACCAGCATCGGCCCCGTCCCGGTCGACAAGGTCGAGCAGGCCCGCCTCGCCGTCCGCGCCGAGGGCGGCCAGCTGGCCGTCTACGGGATCGACAAGTTCCCGCGGATGACCGACTACGTCGCCCCGACCGGCGTGCGCATCGCCCACGCCGACCGCGTCCGGCTCGGCGCGCACCTCGCCGCCGGCACCACCGTGATGCACGAGGGCTTCGTCAACTTCAACGCCGGCACCCTCGGCACCTCGATGGTCGAGGGCCGGATCAGCGCGGGCGTCGTCGTCGGCGACCACAGCGACATCGGCGGCGGCTCCTCGATCATGGGCACCCTGTCCGGCGGCGGCAAGCAGGTCGTCTCGGTCGGCGAGCGCTGCCTGCTCGGCGCCAACGCCGGCATCGGCATCTCGCTCGGCAACGACTGCGTCGTCGAGGCCGGCCTCTACGTCACCGCCGGCACCCGGGTCACCACCCCGGCCGGCACCGTGGCCAAGGCCGTCGAGCTGTCCGGCCAGGACAACCTGCTGTTCCGCCGCAACTCGCAGACCGGCGCCGTCGAGGTCATCGCCCGCTCCGGCTCCTGGGGCGGCCTGAACGCGGACCTGCACGCCCACAACTGACGTACGGGTCACGGCCCTTGGGGCCTCTTCCGGTCCGTTCCCGGTCTTCTCCCGGCCCTCTCCCGGCCCTTGGGGACCGCAGGGGCCACGAGGGGGCCGTGGGGACCACGGGGGTCCGGCGCCGGGTGCGCCGGACCCCTTCCGCCCGCGGCCGGGCCCCTTCCCGCCCGCGGGTGACGCCTCAGCGGCCGCGCAGGACGACGAGCTGCCGGGTCGCCCTGGTCATCGCGACATAGCGGTCGACCGCCCCCTCCACGCCCTCGCCGAACGCCTCCGGATCGACCAGCACGACCAGGTCGAACTCCAGACCCTTGGCCAGCTCCGGCGTGAGCGAGCGGACCCGCGGCCGCTCCCGGAAGCCCGGATCGCCGATGACACAGGCGACACCCTCGTCGTGCTCGGCGAGCCACCCGTCCACGACCGCCGCCAGCTCCGCCGCCGACCCGTGCCGGACCGGAACGCCGCTGCTGCGCACCGAGGCCGGCACGTTGGCGTCCGGCAGCGCCGCCCGGATGGCCGGCTCGGCCTCCGCCATCACCTCCTCCGGCGTGCGGTAGTTGATGCTCAGCGAAGCCATGGTGGTGCGGTCGAAGCCGGCCCGCTCCAGCCGCTCCTGCCACGACTCGGCGAAACCGTGCCTGGCCTGGGCGCGGTCCCCGACGATGGTGAAGCTCCGGGACGGGCAGCGCAGCAGCAGCATCCGCCACTGCGCGTCGGTCAGCTCCTGGGCCTCGTCCACCACGATGTGGGCGAACGGGCCGGCCAGCGGCTCCGCGTCGGCGCCGTCCAGCGCGTCCTCGTCGACCAGGGTGTCCTGGAGGTCCCGGCCGCGCAGCATCGTCACCACGCCCTCGCCGTCGTCGTCGGCCTCGATCAGGTCGCCGATCACCGCCGCCATCCGCTCGCGCTCGGCGGCCACCGAGGCCCGGTGGCGCTGGCGGCGCAGCGTGGCCCCGCGGTCCCCGAGCCGCTGCCGGGCCGCGTCCAGCAGCGGCAGGTCGGAGACCGTCCAGGCCTGCGGGGCGTGCTTGCGCTGGAGCGCGCGGACCTCCTCCGGGGCCAGGTGCGGCGCGCACATCCGCAGGTAGGCGGGCACCGACCAGAGGTCACCCACCAGGTCGGTCGGCTCGAGCAGCGGCCAGGCCCGGTTGAGCGTCTCGACCAGCTCACGGTCCTGCCGCAGCGAACGCCGGAACAGCTCGAGCGGGACCTCCTCCTCGCCCGGCTCCAGCTTGTCCAGCAGGATCGCGGCCAGCTCGTCCCAGATCTGCTCGCGCGCCTCGTTGTGCGGGGTGCCCGGGTCCGGGGCGTCGAAGGCCTCGGCCCAGTCCCCGGCGCTCAGCCAGAGGTCCGCCCCATGGGTGCTGACCAGCAGCCCCTCGGTCGGCGGCTCCTCGTAGAACCGGACGGCCTTCTCGATCGCCCCCACCAGCTCCACCGAGGACTTCAGCCGCGCCACCTCCGGGTCGGCCTCCTCCACCGCGCCCGCCCCCTCGGGCACCAGGTCCCGCAGGGTGCAGGTGCGCACCCCCTCCTCACCGAGGCTCGGCAGGACGTCGGCGACGTAGTTCAGGTACGGCTGGTGCGGGCCGACGAACAGCACGCCGCCGCGCCGGTGGCCCAGCCGGGGGTCGGAGTACAGCAGGTAGGCGGAGCGGTGCAGGGCGACCACCGTCTTGCCCGTACCGGGACCGCCGTCGACCACCAGAGCGCCCCGCGAGCCGGCCCGGATGATCGCGTCCTGGTCGGCCTGGATGGTGGCGAGCACATCCCGCATCCGGGCCGACCGGTTGCCGCCCAGGCTGGCGATGAACGCCGACTGGTCGTCCAGGGCGGCGTGCCCCGCCAGTCCCTCCGCGGTGAACACCTCGTCCCAGTAGTCGGTGATCCGGCCACGGCTCCAGCGGTACCGCCGGCGGCTCGCCAGGCCCATCGGGTCGCCGTGGGTCGCCGCGAAGAACGGCTCGGCCGCGGGCGAACGCCAGTCGACCAGCAGCCGGCGGCCCGCACTGTCGGTGAGCCCGAGCCGGCCGACGTACAGGGGCTCACCGTCCTCCGCGGTCACGATGCGGCCCAGGCACAGGTCCAGGCCGTAACGGCGCAGCGCGCGCAGCCGCCCGCTCAACCGGTGGACCTCGATGTCCCGGTCCATCGCCGCCCGCCCGCCGCCCCCCGGGGCACGGCGCACGGTGTCGAGCTGCTCGGAGAGTTCGGCGATCGCCCGCTCCAGGCTCTCCGCGATCGCCGCGAAGTGCCGCTCATCGGCCGCGACGAGCGTCGGGTCGGCCTTGCCGGACAGCCGCTCGGGGAGGTCGAAAGCACTGGTGGTCAGGGGGTTCATGGCATCAGCTCCGATCTGAGGCCTGCGATTGTGCGCCACCACGGGGGCCTTGCCGCAAGGCCCCCGGTGCGTTATACGTTGAGAGTGGCAAGGGGTGGGTTCTCCCTCTTCCCTGTTCTCCCCTCCCCGCTCCCCCTCCCCTCGGAGGAGCCCGGCCGACCTGCTCAGCGGGGTCGCAGTCCGTCGAGGGCGAGGTCGATGAGCCGACGCCAGTCGCCGCTCTCGGTGCGGATGACTGCGGACAGGCAGCCGACGACCATGTAGACGTCCGCGACGGTGCCGTCCGCCCGGATACTGCCGGCGGCCCGCCCCTGTTCGATCAACGCGCCTACGGTGCTTTCGAGTTGCCCGCCGGCCCTGCCGGAGAGCACGGTGCGCGAGGCGCTCGACGCACTCGCCGACCTCACGATCGTGCGGGACTCCCCCTTCCACCCGACCGGGCTGTGCGTCGTCGAGCCCCCGGTCGTCAGCACCCACTGCCCGTCCACCAACCGAGTGTTCCACCCGACGTGGTCGGCGTGCAGGTGGGTGTCGACCACCACGTCGACGTCCCGCGGGGCCACGCCGGCCGCCGCCGGCCGGTCCAGGAAGTCGGTGCTCCGGCGAGCGAACAGGGGCAGGAGCGGGCGGGGCTCGTGGTTGCCGACCCCGGTGACCACCAGGATCGTCACGCCTTCGCTGCGCAGCACGAAGGTCTGCACCCGGGTGATCAGCAGTCCCGCGTCCCGGTCCCAGAAGTCCGGAGAGAGCCAGGAGCGGTGTTTTCTCCACGGATTCGGGGCGGGTGGCCGCTCACCGGCATCGCGCGATTCCGCGATGCCGGTGAGCAACCCGAGCCCGCTGCGGGCTGATGTCGGCCGACCGTCCCGGCGTCCGATCGAGTGCGCGTCAGTTCTCCTCGATCAGCACCAGTTCGACCGGGACGTTGCCCCGCGTCGCGTTCGAGTACGGGCACACCTGATGGGTCGCCTCGAGCAGTTCCCGTGCCGCCTCGGCGTCCACGCCGGGCAGCTGGGCCTCGATCCTGGCCGCCAGACCCAGCCGGCCCTCGGCGAGCGATCCGACCATGGAGACGGTCACCGAGATCGCCGATTCCCTGACGTCCAGCTTCTTCGCCCCCGCGACCAGTCGCAGGCCGCTGTGGAAGCAGGCCGCGTAGCCGGCGGCGAACAGCTGCTCCGGATTGGTGCCGGGGCCGCTGTCGCCGCCCAGCTCCTTGGGCATGGACAGCGACGCCGTCAGACGACCGTCATCGGTGGCGACCTTGCCGTCGCGGCCGCCCCAGGAGGTGGCGGTGGTGGTGTAGATGGTGTCGCTCATGTCCAGTTCCTTCGATGAGGACGCGCCGGATGAGGGCACGTCTGATGGGCGCTCCCGCGCAGGTGTGATGTCGACCAGCTCCCGCTGGAACGGCCGGTCAGTTGGTGCCGGTGCCGACGCCGGCGGACCCGGATGCGGCGGCCATCGCGTCATGCCTGGCCTGCCTGCTCTGCCTGCTCTGCCTCGACCGCCTGGTGGCCGGATCGGTGCCAAGTATGTGCATCCGGGCTCCCGCACAGCCTGCCCCTGCCAGGGGCAGGTCCGGGAAAGGGCTTGTGGATCCAGCGGGTTGGCCGGACACCGGGCGCTGCGCCCACGAGCTCTGCGTAGTACTCGCAGGGGCAGGCTGCGCGGCACCGGGGCGGACATACTCGGCCGCATGAACAAGACGGTGCGGTTGGGGGAGTTCCTGCAGATTCGCCGGTCGCTGCTGCAGCCGGCGGATGTGGGACTGCCGGACTTCGGAGAGCGACGACGCGTGCCCGGGCTGCGCCGCGACGAGCTGGCCCAGCTGGCGGGGGTGAGCCTGTCCTACTACACGCGGCTGGAGCAGGGCGTGTCGCTCAACGCTTCGCCGGAAGTGCTGGACGCTCTTGCCCGGGCCCTCGGTCTGGACGAGGTGGAGCAGGCCCACCTGCACGACCTGGCGCACGCCACGCGACGCGGCCGCAAGCGCCGCAGGCTGGCGCCCGAGTCCGCGGATGACACGGCCAGGCAGCTGCTCGAAGCGTTCGGTGACGCACCGGCGGTGGTGCTGGGGCGCCGCAGCGACGTGCTGGCCTGGAACCGTACGGGGCACGCCTTGTTCGCCGGACACCTGGACTCGTACATCCCCGACCAGCCGGACCAGCGCCCGAACATGGCGCGGCTGGTCTTCCTGGACGCTCACACCCGGGATCTGTTCGTGGACTGGCCGAGGAAGGCCAGGGCGGTGGTGGGGAAGCTGCGGCTTGCCGCCGGCCAGTATCCGGACGATCCGATGCTGGCCGTACTGATCGGCGAACTGACCATGAAGAGTGCGGAGTTCGCCACCATATGGTCCGAGAACCGGGTCAGGAACTGGGACATCGCCGCCTACCGCATGCGCCATCCGCTGGTCGGCCGGATGCACCTCAACCTGCAGACCCTGACGACCCCGCAGCAGAGCGGGCAGCGCATCGTCGTCGCAACCGCTGAGGCCGGTTCAGGCTCACAGGCCGCACTGCGCCTTCTCGCCCAGGCCGGTGCCACGGCCGACCGGCAGCCAGGCCGGCACAGCTCCGAGGCCGCCGGAAGCGGGCACCTTCAGAGCAGCGCGAGCTGACCCCGGATGCCACTGCGTCTCTCCTGGCCTCAGGCGCTACTTGCCGTAGTGGTAACGGCACGCGATGACGCACAGGGTGTCGGCCTGCTCGTCAAGGATGTAGACCAGGCGGTGTTCCTGGTCGATCCGGCGGGACCAGGCCCCGGCGAGCTCGTACCGCAAGGGTTCGGGTTTGCCGATGCCCTCGTTGCCGTTTCGGCGGATGTCGTCGATCAGCAGATTGACGCGCTTGAGGAGACGGCGATCGTCCGCCTGCCAGGACAGGTAGTCGCTCCAGCCGCGCTCGGTGAACTGGACCTTCACGCGCTCTACTCGGCGAGGTCTTCGGCGTCGATCAGTTCTCGGGCCACCGCACGGCCCTCCCGGTATTCCTGCAGGGAGAGGCGAAGGTGGTCGGCGTTGGCCGGGGAGCGCAGCAGGTAGTCGGTCTCGCGGAGCGAGGCGTATTCGGCCAGGGAGACGACAACTAGCGGCTCGTGGCCGGCGCGTGTGATGACGAGCTCTTCGGCGTCGCTCTCAACGGCATCGAGCGCGGCGGCGAGATTGCCGCGGAGCTCGGTGGCACTCATCGTCTTCATGTCGTACAGAATAACGTACAGCTGTCGAGCGAGCCGGGGAGTGACGACAAAGGCCCGGACCACTGAGCGGTCCGGGCCTTCGATCAAGGCGGAGGGTACGAGACTCGAACTCGCGAGGGGTTGCCCCCAACACGCTTTCCCATTCTCATGAAGGGTGTCCGCCGGGGTTTCGCACTCGTTCCGGCCTGCGGCGGAGTGGAGCGGTGGGGAGCGGCCGGACCTGACCGGACGAGGGTGAACGAGACCATGGCGCACGGGGCCCGCCCACAGGAGTCCTCAGCCGGCCAGACGCCGCAGCCAATCGCGCAGCAGTGCCGTCTCCGTACCGCTCAGGGGTACCCCCGCAGCACCCTCGGCGTCGAGTGCGGCATCGAGTGCGAGGGCACGTGAGGCGAGGTCCGATCCGAACGAGGCGGGCGGACCGGTGGTCACGGAGGCGATCACGGCATCCCGCAGTCGCGCCGAAGCCGCCAGGCCTCGCTCCGGCGCCGCCTCGCTGATCAGCGCCAGAGCAGCACCCGTCGTCGCCGCGTGGATCACGCGGGTCGCCTCGTCCACCGGCACCCGGAGGCGCCCGGCATCGGCCGCCCGGCCCAGCACCCTCACCAGCAGGGCGTGGGCCTCGTCAGCGGCCGGGGGCCGCTGCCCGGGCCGCGCCGTGCCGTACATGAGCACGTAGAACGCCGGGTGCCGCAGGCCGAAGTCGACGTGCAGATCCCAACCCCGGTGGAGATCGGCCACCGGATCGTCGGACAGGCGCAGCGTCTCCTGCTTCTCGGCCAGGTACATCTCGAATCCGTAGGCGGCCAGCTCGGCGAGGAGCCCGTCCTTGTCCCCGAACATCCGGTACAGCGTCGGGGCAGTGACTCCGGCTGCACCGGCGACGGCGCGCGTCGACACCGCCTCACTGCCGCCCTCCTCCAGCAGCGTGGCCGCGACCTGCAGTACCTGGCGCCGTGCGGCATGCCTTCCCTCATCCATGGAACAACGATACGGCATCTTGCGTATCAGCGCCCTATCGGTGATACGGTTTTAGCCGTAACACCGTCTCGGGCTGTGGGCAGCGCCGTACGTGCATACGTACCGCGCGGCGTTCGCGCCCACTGCCGCGCCGCGGCCGCCACACCGCATTCCGCCGCGCGACCCACCCGACAACCCGGCGTCCCGGCGGGTGGACGTCCTGTTCGCGCTCTCCGTCCTCCGGACAACCGCGCCGTCATCGGCGGCGCCAAGAAGGGAAGAACCATGTCCGACATCACCATCGTCATTGCCTCGTACTCGGGCTACGGGCACACTGCGCAGATCGCCACGGCCGTGGCCGATGGCGCTCGCTCGGTCCCCGGGACGCAGGTCCTTCGCGTGGACGTCGCGTCCCTCGGCGACGCCGACTGGGAACTGCTGGACGCGGCGGACGCCATCATCTTCGGCTCCCCCACCTACATGGGCACCGCCTCCGGGGCGTTCCACACCTTCGCCGAGGCCACCAGCAAGCAGTGGAGCACCCGCGCCTGGAGGGACAAGCTCGCCGCCGGATTCACCAACTCCGGCTCCATGAGCGGCGACAAGCTGCACACCCTGCAGTACTTCGCACTCCTGGCGGCCCAGCACGGGATGCTCTGGGTGAGCCTGGACATCCTGCCGGGCTGGAACACCACCACGTCCAGCCCCGAAGACGACAACCGGCTCGGCTTCTACCTCGGCGCCGGCGCCCAGAGCTTCAACGACACCGCCGCCGTGCACGACGCCGACCTGAACACCGCCCGCCACCTCGGCCGCCGCGTCGCCGAGCAGACCCGCATCCACCACGCCGGCAAGGCCGCCGCAGCGCGGTGACGCCTCCGACCCCACACCACCACCTCCGGCGGCGGCCGACGCACGAGGCAGCGGCCGCCGCCGGGACAGGAGAGCGAACATGACCCCCACGGGTGAAGACACCGTCCAGCGGCTGCTGATCGGCGGCACCTGGCAGCGGGCGGCGGACGACCGGACCTACGAGGTGCACGATCCGTTCACCGGCGAGGTCACCTCCCGCGCGGCCGCAGCCTGCCCGGCGGACGCCATCGGCGCGGCCGAAGCCGCCGAGCGCGCCTTTCCCGCCTGGTCGGCGCTGCCGCCGGGCGAACGCCGCCGCATCCTGTGGACCGCGGCCGACATGGTGGAGGCGCGGGCGCAGGAACTCACCGAGGCGATCACCGCCGAGATGGGTGGCCCCGCCGCCTGGGGCGCGTACAACGTCAAGGCCCTCGCCGAGAAGATCCGCTACGCCGCGAGTGCGGCACACGAGGGCCTGACCGGTGAGGTCATCCCCTCCGAGACGCCGGGCCGCACCTCGATCGCGGTGCGCCGGCCGGTCGGCGTGGTTGCGTGCGTCATCCCGTGGAACGCTCCGGCGCTGCTGGCGGGCAGCTCGGTCCCGGCGGCGCTGGTCCTCGGCAACACCGTGGTCATGAAGGCTTCGGAGCAGACGCCGCGCACACACGGTCTGGTCGCCAAGTGCTTGACCGAGGCCGGCCTGCCCGACGGCGTGCTCAACCTCGTCACCAACGCCCCCGAGGACGCCCCCGAAGTAGTGGACGCCCTGATCGCCCACCCGGCCGTCCGCCGCGTCCACTTCACCGGCTCCACCAGGGTGGGCCGCATCATCGGTGAGAAGGCCGCCGCGCACCTGAAGCAGGCGATCCTCGAACTCGGCGGAAAGGCACCGGTCCTGGTCCTCGCCGACGCCGACCTCGACCAAGCGGTCAGCGCGGCGGCCTTCGGCGCGTTCGCCAACTCAGGACAAGGCTGCCTGTCCACCGAACGCGTCGTTGTCGACCGCAGCATCGCCGACGAGTTCTGCCGCCGCCTGGCCGCCCTCGCCGACACCTTCTCCTACGGCGACCCCCGCGACCCGCAGTCCGTGCTCGGCCCCGTGGTCGGCCGGGGCACCGTCTCGCGTCTGTCCGACCTGGTCCAGGACGCCGTCGCGGCCGGCGCACGGCTCCTGGCCGGTGGAGCGGCCGACGGTCCGTGCTTCGCCCCGACCGTGCTGGCCGACGTCACACCCGGCATGCGCGCCTACCGCGAGGAGTCCTTCGGCCCCATGGTCACCGTCATAGCCGTCGATGGCCCCGAGCAAGCCCTGCGCGTGGCCAACGACAACGACTACGGCCTCACCTCGGCGATCTTCACCCGAAACGTTCCCCTCGCCCTCGACCTGGCCAAGCGGATCAACGCCGGCATGTGCCACATCAACGGAACCACCCTCGACGACGAACCGCAGATCCCTTTCGGCGGCCTGAAGAACAGCGGTTACGGAAAATCCGGGGGACGGGCCGGCCTGGAGGAGTTCACCGAACTCCAGTGGATCACCATCGAAGGTCCCCGGTCGCGCTGAGGGGAGGCCGAGGCGGCAGCTGAGCTCTGACCTCGACTCAGACCAGAGACGACGAAGGCGGAGGATACGAGATTCGGACTCGCGAGGAGTTGCCCCCAACACGCTTTCCCATTCTCACGAACGGTGTCCGCCGAGGTTCGCACCCGTCCTGACCTGCGGCGCAGCGAGCCGTTGGACAGGCGCTGAACCCGGCCGGACGGGGGTGAACGAGACCAGGACTGAGACCACCCCTGGGATCGCCGAAGTGGTCGCAGAGTCAGCCGGGTGTCGGCGCGGTGCGTCGGGCCACGATGGCGAGGCGGGTGGCGGCTTCGGCGAGGTCGGCGGGTTCGGCTGCGGCGGCGAAGCCGAGGCGGAGGTGGGCGGCGGGCGGCTCGGCCGGGAAGTACTGGTGGCCGAGGTTGACGGTGACCCGATGTGCCCGGGCCGTGTCCGTGACGGCCGCCTCCGTGAGACCGGGGGGAAGCCGCAGCCAGAGATGCAGGCCGCCCTGCGGGACGTGAGCGATCGTCCAATCGGGGAGTTCGCGGACCAGGGCGTCGGCCAGGACGGTGCAGCGGTGGCGCAGGGCGGTGGCCAGGTTGCGCAGGTGGCGGTCCCAGGCGGGGGTGCTGAGCAGTTCGACCGCGGCTTCCTGGAGGGGGCGGGCGATGAAGAAGTCGTCGACCCGTCGCATGCCGAGCAGGCGCTGCATGACCAGGCCCCGGGCGATGACGGCGCCGATCCGCAGGCTGGGCGAAGCGGGTTTGGTCAGCGAGGTGAGGTGGATGACCGTGCCGTCGCGGTCGTCGGCGACCAGCGGGCGCGGTACCGGGCGGCCGTGGCCGAGATGGCGGGCGAAGTCGTCCTCGATCACGAAGGCTCCGGCAGCATGCGCGACATCGACGATCTGTCGGCGTCGTTCGGGGGAGAGGACGGTGCCGGTGGGGTTGTGGAAGGTGGGCTGACAGTAGAGCAGCCGGGCGCCGGTCGTGGCGAAGGCGTCGGCGAGCAGGTCGGGGCGCAGGCCCTGGTCGTCGATCGGTACGGGCACCGGTCGGAGTCCGGCGGAGCGCGCGGCGGCGAGCGCGCCGGGGTAGGTGGGCGATTCGACCAGGACCGGGTTGCCGGGCGCCGCGATGGCGCGGAACAGCATGGACAGCGCCCCCTGTCCGCCGCCGGTCACCAGGACGTCCTCGGGGCTCACGTCGCCGCCCACTTGTCGGGCGAAGATCGCGCGCAGTGTCGACAGGCCGGCCGCCGGGGCGCGGTGCCAGGCGTCCGGGCGGCGGGCGGCCCGGGCGAGGGCACCGCTGAGCAGCCGGGTGGGCTGGAGGTTCTCGTGCAGGTAGCCGCCGGACAGCGCGATGGTGCCGACCGCCGGTGTGCCGGACTGCTCGGCGGGGGGTTCCGGGAGGGGCTGGCGGCCGGCCAGGGCGACCGCCTGCCAGGAGGTGTCCGGCTCGGCACCGGCGCCCGCCGGCGGCCGCCGGGCGGCGACGTAGGTCCCGCTCCCCGGTCGAGTGACGACCGCCCCCTCGGCGGCGAGGAGTGCGATGGCCCGGGAGACGGTGACCGGCCCGACTCCGTGACGTGCGATCAGATCGCGGCTGCTGGGCAGGCGATCGGCCGGAGCGAGCCGGGCGATCTCGCTCCGGAGGATCGCCACCAGAGCCTCGGTACTGCTACCGTCATACATGAAGAATGAGAATAGCGCTTTCAGCCGCAGTGCGGAACCGCTCCTGGACCTCACCGCCCTCCGGGCCGACACCCCCGGCTGTGAGGCGGTGATCCACTTCAACAACGCCGGCGCCGGACTGATGCCGCGTCCGGTGCTCCAGGTGATGCTCGACCACCTCCAACTGGAGGCGGCCATCGGCGGGTACGAGGCATCCTCCGCCCGCGCCGCCGAGATCGACGACTTCCACGCCTCGCTCGCCGAACTCCTCGGCACCCGCCCGGACAACATCGCCTTCGCCGCGAGCGCAACCCACGCCTACACCAAGGCCCTCTCCGCGATCGACTTCCGCGCCGGAGACGTCATCCTCACCACCCGCAACGACTTCATCTCCAACCAGATCGCCTTCCTCTCCCTGCGCAAACGCCACGGCGTCCGGATCGTGCATGCCCCGGACCACCCGGACGGCAGCGGCGTCGACGTCGACGCCATGGCCGCGCTGATGCGCGCCCACCGCCCGCGCCTGGTCGCCGTCACGCACGTGCCCACCAACTCCGGCCTGGTGCAGCCGGTCGCCGAGATCGGCAGACACTGCCGCGAGCTCGATCTGCTGTACCTGGTCGACGCCTGCCAGTCGGTCGGCCAGTACCCCGTCGACGTCCAGGAGATCGGCTGCGACCTGCTCACCGCCACCTGCCGCAAGTTCCTGCGCGGGCCGCGCGGTTCGGGCTTCCTCTACGTCTCCGACCGGGCGCTCGCCGCCGGGTACGAGCCGCTGCACATCGACATGCACGGCGCGCGCTGGGTCGCCCCCGGCTACTACCGTCCGGTCGCCACCGCGGCCCGGTTCGAGGAGTGGGAGTTCCCGTACGCCACCGTGCTCGGCTGCGCCGCCGCCGTCCGCTACGCGCTGCGGGTGGGCCTCGAACCGATCGCCCGGCGCACCCCGGCCCTGGCCGGACAGCTGCGCGAGCAACTCGCCGCCATACCCGGCCTCCGGACGCTGGACCGGGGGCCGGCCCCGGCCGCGCTGGTCACGTTCGCGATCGAGGGGTGGGAGGCCGAGCCGTTCAAGGCGGCGATGGACGCGCGCGGCATCAACTCAGCGCTCAGCTACCGGGAGTTCGCCCAGTACGACTTCGCCGACAAGGACGTGGAGTGGTGCCTGCGCCTGTCGCCGCACTACTACAACACCGAGGACGAGGTCGATGCGGTGGCCGGTGCGGTCGCCGAACTGGCGAGGAGCACCCGGTGACGCAAACCTCGACCGCACCTGACGCCACGGTCGCACCGCACCAAAGCCTCTGGCACAACGGCGACTTCCTCCGGTTCTGGTTGGGCGAGACGCTCTCCCTGCTCGGCACCCAGGTGACCAACCTCGCGCTCCCGCTGACCGCCATCGGCGCGTTCGGCGCGAGCGACGAACAGGTCGGGGTGCTGCGCTTCCTGCAACTCGTCCCGTACCTCGGACTCGCCCTGGTGATCGGTGTCTGGGCGGACCGGCATCGGCGGCGGCCGGTCATGCTCGGTGCGAACCTGGTCCGGCTGCTCCTGCTCGGCCTGATACCGGTGCTGTACTGGTGCCACGCGCTCAACCTGCCCGTGCTGATGGTGATTGCCTGCGCGGCCGGCATCGCATCGGTGGTGTTCGACGTGAGCTGGATGTCGTACGTGCCGGTGCTGGTGAAGAGCCCCGAGCACTACGTCGAGGCCAGCGCCAAGATGGGCGCCAGCTCCTCCGCAGCCGACGTGGCCGGACCGGGACTGGCCGGGGTCCTGGTGTCCGCGCTCAGCGCCCCGGTGGCCCTGGTCGTCGACGCCTGCTCCTACGCGGTGTCCGTCGTCTCACTCCTGCTCATCAGCACACCTGAGCCGCGCCCCGAACCGGGCGTCGAGCGACACCTGTGGCGCGAACTCAAGGACGGCCTCGGCTGGGTCCTGCACGACGGAGTGCTGCGGGCCCTCGCGCTGATCGGATGCTGCTGCAACTTCTCGATGGTCACGGTGTGGACGATGTTCCTTCTCTACGGCACCCACGACCTCCACCTCGGCTCGACGACCCTCGGCGCCGTCTTCGCGACCGCCTCCGTCGGCGGCCTGATCGGCGCGCTGATCTCGCGGAAGGTCATCGCTCGGTTCCCGCTCGGCCGGGTCTACCTGGTCGCCCAGTCCGCCCTCCTGCTCGGCCCGTCCCTGATCCCCGCCGCCGCAGGGCCACGACCGGTGATGATCGGGATGTTCGTCCTCTCCTTCTTCACCACCTACCTGGGCCTCGGAGTGGCCGGGGTCGTCATCGTCAGCCTCCGCCAGGCCGCGACGCCGCAATCGATGATGGGCAGGATGACCGCAGCGTTCCGCACACTGTTGTTCGGCGGCGGCGCCCTGGGCGGTCTCTCCGCCGGCCTGCTCACCGGCCAACTCGGCGCCCGAGCGGCCCTGACCGTGGCCGCCGCCGGCTCCGCCACTGTCGTCATCGGCTTGGTGCTCTCCCCGGTCAGCCGCCTCAAGGCCTTGCCGTCCGCACCGAAACAGATGGCAGCGGCCCGCTGACCGAACGACGAAGGCCCGGACCGTTGAACGGTCCGGGCCTTCTGCCGGCGGAGGATACGAGATTCGAACTCGTGAGGGTCTTATCCCAACACGCTTTCCAATTCTCCCGAACGGTGTTCGCCGGAGTTCACACTCGTCCTGACCTGCAGCGAAGTGTCTGGTTGAGCGCCAGTTGAACGCGGCCGTACGGGGGTGAATGAGACCAGAACTGAGACCAGGGCCGTGCGGTCTCCGCAGCGCATCGGGGTCGGGCCCACAGTCTGCAGGGCTGATTTCTCGGCGGCGTCGCCCCACGGGGAGGGGTGTGACCGGGGGCGGAACGCGTCGCCGTCGGGCGTAATGGAAGGACCGGCCCGGTGAACCGCACCGGGGTGCCGGGGTTGATCACGCCCGTGCCGACTCGTACGGGACAGGAAGGATCCGGCGGTGGGCAGGGACGGCGAGCGGCAGCTGGACCGGTCGGAGGGGTTCGGCGAACACCTGCTGGGCGCGCTGCTCGACCAGTCCCACGAGCTTCCGCCCCAGCTGATCGCTCCGTTGGTCGCCGACGCGGTGCGTGGGTTCGGCGGCCGTGACCTGGTGCTCCTGCTGCAGGACTACGGGCAGTTGGTGCTGGTGCCGCTGTCCGGCCAGGGGCCGGCTGCCGGGGAGCCGGTGCCGATCGACGGCTCGTCCGCAGGTGCCGCTTTTCTGCGTGGTGTCTCCGTCGAGGTGCCGCAGGGCGACGGGGTGCGGGTGTACCTGCCGTTGCTGGACGGCGGGGACGAGGTGGGAGTGCTGGCACTCACCCTGGACGACGTCGATGGCGACGACCGGCGGATCCTGCGGCGCTTCGCCTCCCTGGTCGCGGATCTGCTGGTCACCAAGAGCGGATACACCGACCGGATCTTCCAGGCTCGGCGCCTCCAGCCGATGAGCGTCGCCGCGGAGATCCAGTGGTCACTCCTGCCGCCGCTGTCGATGACCGTCCCCCGGGTCGCGGTGGCGGGCATTCTCGAACCCGCCTACCAGGTGGCCGGCGACAGCTTCGACTACGCGCTGAACGACGATCTTCTGCACGTGGCCACGATCGACGCCATGGGCCACGGGCTGGACGCCGCTGCCATGGCGACCGTGGCCATCGGCGCGTACCGGCACGCCAGGCGAGCCGACATCGGACTGGCCGAGATCTACGCGTTCATGGACCGGGCCATCGCGGAGCAGTTCGGGCCGGACCACTTCGTCACCGCGCAGATGATGCGCCTGAACACCGTCAGCGGCCACCTGCAGTGGGTCAACGCCGGCCATCCCCAGCCGCTGCTGATCCGCGACCACGTCGTCGTCGAGCGGCTGGAGAGCGTCACCACTCTGCCGGTCGGGTTCGGTGGCGAGGAGCCGGTGATCAGCGAGCGGGTGCTGCGGCACGGTGACCGGGTCCTGTGCTTCACCGACGGCCTGGTCGAGGAGCGCGAGGCCGGCGGGGAACAGTTCGGGGAGGAACAGCTCATCGACTGGGTCAACCGTGTCGAGCGTTCGCAGGAGGGGGTGCGGGCCGTGGTACGGGCGCTCTCCCACGTGCTGAAGGAGAAGCGGGGCGGGCACACGAGCGACGATGCCACCCTGTTCCTGATCGAGTGGCGCTGAGAGCGGCACCCCGCCGCGGCTCTCCCGGCCGGGTCGGCCAGGAGCGGGCGGAGTACCGTGGGATATCGGAGCGGCCCGAGGTGTCGCTCCCCGCGAGGCCCGGCCCGCACCCGGCGTGCCCGGTCTCCCAGGGCGGACGGGTGGCGAGCTATGTCGGACGAAGCCAGTGCTTCCCGCTACGGGTTTCTGCCGGAGCGGTTCCGGCAGGCCGCGAAACCGGGGACTGTAGCGTTGCGCCTGGAGACCACCCGGTCACGCGAAGGCGTGCTCGACGGTGCGTGGTGGCCGCGTTCACGGGACATCAGCACCGAACTTCCCGACCTGGTCCACGCGTTGACCGGGCATCTCGGCCCCATCGTGAGCGTCGGTCTGGACGCGGGCGCCTGGGACGACGTCCCGGCCAGCCTGATGGTCGACGGCCGGTCGGTGCACATCGACCGCTACCCGGTCGGTGACGACACGGTGATCATCACACGGGGCGACCGTGACCACTTCAGCCTGCTCGTCGTCCCCCCGCACGCGAGCCAGGAGGCGGCCCTGGCCTCCATGGCACGTGCGGTCAGGGCCGGTGGCAGCGACTCGGCACGGCAGATCCTCATCGACACCGGCGTCAGCTCAGGCCCCCCGGCCGAAACGTCCTGACGGGCAGGCTCGTGAAGCGGTCACGCCGGTCAGGCAGGAAAGGCGGGACGTGCAGATGTCCGTCTACGTGAAACTCTCGGCCGAGGCCCGGTCGCCGGCGGAGCCGTCGAGTGGGCCGCTGGACCTGCAGTACGAGGATGGCGCGGACGGCGTCACCTTCGAGTACGACCTGCACCCAACCGGGGCGCTTCGTGTCCTGCGGGTCTTCGAGGACACCCCGCACCGGATCGAGGCGTGCTTCAGCCCCGGAGCTTGGCTCCAGGTCGCAGGCACCTACCTGCGAAGCGGCTCCGAGTACTGACGGCGATCGCCGGGGGCGCGGGAGCGCGGGGAAGCGAAAGATCGGGAGGCGGCGTCACCGGTGATCGGCGTCACCAGTGGTCGGTCGGAGGCCTGTCGGAGCGCCTGGGCGAGGACGATGGCCCGCCCCACCGGGCGGAGCCCCAGGCCGAGACCGAGGGGTCGCGTACCGGCCAGACGATCCCCCGCCGGTCGGGCACCTTCGCGGACGGCTCGTCGGCGAGCAGTTCGCTCGCGGTCCTGGTGTTCGCGGGATCGGCGGCCTCGGCCATCAGCCGGGCGGCTGCGGCGGCTCCCGTCCGCGGCGGGACGACCAGTAGGGTCAGCCAGTGGGGAAGGTGCGAGCGGACCGAGATCGTGTGCCGGTCCTGCACGGCGGTGAACCAGCCCACGTGGACGGTGTGGCCCGCGACCGGGATCCGTCGGGGGACGGTCAACCACTGGGCGGGGTTCACGGTGATTCTGGCGACCCGACCCCACCGCGTGTCCAGTTCGGCGGCCAGGGCGGGGAGTTCGAGAGGAAGGTCGTTCGATCGGGGCCACCAGGCCCCGTCCAGCCGTCCGGCTCGCGTGCCGTCCGGTGCCAGGGAGAACCGCAGGGCGGGCTCGGGAGTCGCAAGCGTCGCGCCGTCGATCACAGTCATGACCAAGGACCCATCTCCGAACCTGGCCGGTGCCAAGTCCGGGATTGCCGTTCGCCGGAGACGACGCCAGTGTCCGGTGCCGGCATGCGGGGTGCCTTCGGTGATGTCCAGGCTACTCCCGGTCCGGCCCGGACCCGGTACGGTACTCAGCGGTTCACGGACCGGCCCCCGCGCCGGAACCGGACGGCGGAGATTATCAGCGCGACGATCAGTACGGCGATGCCGATGAACAGCAGGTACTTCAGGCCCTCGGCGACGACACCGACCAGTCCGAGCACGATCGCCACGATGACGAGCAACAGCACCAGTGCCATTGTCGGCCTCCTTCATGGTCCAGAGGGCTCCTAGCGGCGGGCCAGGCGGCGCTCCCCGCCCGTGCCTGGGGCTTTGTCCAGTCCGTAGTGGGCGAAGACCGCTGCCTCGTCCTCGGCGGGGAGTTCGCCGTCGGTGTCGATGGCCGGAGCGTGTTTCACCTGGTTCTTGGGCAGGGGGACCTTCAGGTACCCGGGACCTACCGTCGCGTCGGACAGCGGGACGAACACCAGATGGCGGCGGGTGGGCAGGCCGACCGTGGCCATCGCGAATGACGGCTGATCGGTCGCGGTGTCCACGTAGACGGCCTCCAGCGTGCCGATCTTGTGCCCGTCGGCGTCGACCACGTCGTGGCCGCGCCACTCCCGGATGTCCCCTGCCTCGAACATCGGCCACCTCCTCCGCTCCTGGTTCCATCGTGGCACCGGAGCCGCCGGCCGACCTCCCCGGTCGCCCTCCGCCCGCCCGCCTCGTACGGTCGTGTCAGGGCAGGAGCGTGGTCACAGGAGGGCACGATGCGGCGTTACCGGTGGATTCTGGAGATCCAGGGCGACGACGGCCGCTGGTCCCGGCAGGACGACACGACGATGCCGAATCCGCTGGAGTACGACGGTCCGCCGCAGCGGGCGGCCAACCACCTCCGGGACGTGTTCGTCCGCACCCTGTCCCGGCCCGCGCCGGGCCCCAGGGCGGTCAGGGTCCGACTCTGGGAAGGGACCGGTGCCGACGGCGAACCCCAGGCCGAGACCGAGTGGTCACGCGAGTGAGACAGTCCGGCCCCGGCCCGGGCGGCTCCCGCCGACCCCCTACGCGGATGCCGGCCAGGAGGCGGCCCGGCTCCGGGCGAGATCGGCTCGCCGGTCGGCCTCGCCAAGCCCGGTGGAGGGTGTGACGGCCGACGGCAGGAAATCGGAACCGACGTCCGGCCCGGTCGCACCGGTGCTCGGCTCCGCGGCGAGCAGCTCGCTCGCGGTCCTGGTGTTCGCGGGATCGGCGGCCTCGGCCATCAGCCGGGCGGCCTCGACGGCATCCGTCTGGGGCGGGACCAACAGCAGGCTCAGCCGGCGGGGGGCATAGGAACAGACCATGATCATGTGCTGGTCCTGTTCGATGGTGAACCAGCCCGCGTGGACGGTGTGACCCGCGACCGGGATCCGCCGGGGGATGACGGGCCACTGCGCGGGGTTCACGGTGATCCGGGTGATCCGGCCCCACCGCTCGTCGATCTCGGCGGCCAGGGCGGGGAGTTCGAGAAGAAGATCGCGCGAGCGCGGCCACCAGGCTCCGTCCAGACGGCCCGGCCGCACGCCACTGGGGGTAAGGGAGAGCCGTGCCGGGGAATCCGTGGCGGCGGGCGTCGTCGCACGATCGAGGGTCGTCGTCATGATCAAAGACCTGTCCCCGGGCCCGGCCGAGAGGCCGGGTCCGGCATTGTCGTTCGCCGCAGACGACGCCAATATCCGGTACCGGCATGCGAAGTGCCTTCGGTGATCTCCAGGCTACTCCCGGTTCGACCGAGACCCGCACGGTCGCGGTGGCCGATCTGGCGCCCGGCACATCGGGCGGACACCCCGAAGCGGCGAATTTGTCGATCCGACGTACCCGTGGCTCAGGACCTCGCGTCGGCCCTCGTTGTCGACGCCGACGACGAGGCAGTGGACGTTGACGACCCGGCCGCCCTCGCGGATCTTCTGGCCTTGGCGCCGGTACTGTCGCGTTCTCCTGCGGACCTCCCACCGGTCCGGTGGGCCGCCGCAATCGCAACCACGGAACGGCGAAGGCCCCGACCGCTGAGCGATCGGGGCCTTCGTGAAAGCGGAGGATACGAGATTCGAACTCGTGAGGGGTTGCCCCCAACACGCTTTCCAAGCGTGCGGGCATCGGCCGGGGCATCCCATACGGAGCCTTGGAACAGTGCGGGTTGCCACTACTCACCCGGCGCACCACTATGCCCGCGGTCGTGGGCTGATGGTGCCTTCCCGGGCCCGGCGCCGCGACCGCACGGCGCCGGGGCCCATCCTTGTTTCTCTTCGATTCTCTGGGGGCCGCCCCTCCCCCCTCCCCCTCCCGCCCCCTCCCCCGCCCTCGTCAATCCGCGCTCTAGCCGAGACCGTGTTGCAGCGGCAACCCCGGCTCACCCGAGAGGCTTACGGCGTACCGGAGTTGGACCGCATCGGGTGGTGCGCGGTGACCGGCCGCAGGAACGGTTCGTTGGTCGGTGCGGCACATCGCACCACCGATCCGAAGAGGTCCCTGTCATGTCCGAACCCTCTGCCACGCCGCCGTTCCCGAGCAGCCCGACCGGCTCGGCCACCGGCGACTCGGCCGGACCCGCGACCCCCAAGACCCTGCTTGAGCAGATGCAGGAACTGCTCGCCTCGGTGACCGCGGACCTCGCCGCGCTCCAGTCCAACACCCAGGACGTCGGCCCGGCCGCCGCCTACCCGGCCGACACCGACACCTCCGACGCTCCGGCCGCGCCGGGCACCCGGTAGTCCGGCGCCCACTCCTTCCCCCTCGACCCGCCCGCGCCCGGCGGGTCGAGCCGGACCACCAGCAACGGCGCTCCGTGACCGGCCCGTTCGGACTCCGCCCCGCCACCCCGGTCGGCCTCCTCGCGCAGCCGCGCGGTCACGTCCCGGCATTCCGACACCGCGTCGACGCCGTCGATGCACGTCCAGTAGAGGCTCTCGGTATCGGCTCCGCAGGCCAACACCACGAGCGTCTCCCCGACCTCCCCCAACAGTTCCTCCAATGCCTCCAACACCGGCGCCAGCTCGCCGAGTTCGGCGAACGGACCGGCCCGCCCCGCGCGCACCGGGGCATCGGTGGCGACGGACCTGCCCAGGCAGACCGTCGCGTGCGCCCCCGCCTCGGAGAGCTGCCGGCCGAGCCCCGTCAGGTCGTCGTCCTCGGACTCCGCCAGCCGCGCGCCCACCGCCTCGGTGAGCAGCGCGGCCTGCCGCGCCTCGGCCAGCACATCCGGTACGTGCCTGGCCTCGGCCAGGGCATGCCGGGCCGTCTTGATCAGTCGCAGCGCCTCCATGGCCCCCGCTCCTTCCGCTCCTCGTCGCCGTCGACCGGACTCGCCGCCGGGGCGGTCGAGTGGTCACGGGGAGAGCGTGCGGGGAGGGTGGGGTGGGCTGCATCCGCCATGTCGAAAGCTGTGGAAAACCCGGGGGTGTGGATAACTTCCGTCCCTCACAAGGGTGATCAGTCCACGTCCGGGTTGACGTCGGCCGCTGTACCCGGCACCGGGAAGCGGTGCTCGTTGCGCTCGATCTTGGCGGCAAGCGCCTCCAGCGGGTCCACCCCGACCGCCGTGCAGAACTGCAGCAGGTACGCCAGCACGTCCGCGACCTCGTCGCGCACCCGGTGGGCCCGCTCCGGATCCGACATCACCGCGGCCGCCTGCTCGGGTGTGAGCCACTGGAAGATCTCCAGCAGCTCCCCGGCCTCCACGCTCAGCGCCGCCGCCAGGTTCTTCGGCGTGTGGTACGGCTCCCACCGCCGGGCAGCCGCGAACTCCACCAGCCGCTGCCGCAGCTCCTCCAGGGTCGGCTTCCCCGCCCCCGTCACTCGCTCGCTCGTCACTCGCTCGTTCACGCCCCCAGGTCTACCGCATCCGCTCCCCCGGCCACCGCCCAGGCTCCCCCACCGTCGGCAACCGACGAGCCCCCGGCGGCCGGCGGGTCCCCGGCAACCGCCGGGCCCTCCTCCCCGCGCCCGCACTGGACCGGCACCCGGGCCGCCTCCGGCCGCAGCACCGTCAGCCCCGTCGCCGGATCCCGCCGACACTCCACCAGCGCCACCTCCCCCGACCGCCCGTCGCCCGACCGCGCGTCCCCCGCCCCGAACGCCTCCCGCGCCGCCCCCGGCTCCTGCAGCGCGGCCACCACCCGCAGCTGGTTGCGCCCCGCCATGTCCCGCGCGAGCCGCAGCAGCGAGGCGGTCTGTTCGGTGGCGAGCCCGGCCCCGAGGTCCTCGGCGAGCACGGTGAGCTGCCGGTGCGCCCACGGCACCTCGGCGGCCACGTCGAGGTCGAGCACCCCCGCCCCGGTCAGCAGCACCGCCGCGAAGGCGAGGTGGCGCAGCATGCCGTCGGAGGCCTGGTCGGCCCCGGTGCGCCCCAGCACGCCCTCGTCGAAGACGGCGAGCACCCGCCGCCCCGTCCCGCTCTCCCGCTCGGCGAGGGTGAGTCCGAGCAGCGGGTGCGGCGCGGCCGCCTGGACGGCTCGCAGCAGTTGTCCGTACCGGCGCGGGCATTCGTGGGCGAGCCGGTTGATCACGGCGGAGATGTTGGCGGCGTTGCTGCGCAGCCGGGCCCGTGGGTCGGCCTTGGCCCAGCCGCGCATCAGCGCCGGGACGGGGTGCAGCGGGAAGACCTCGCGCAGCGCGGTGAGCAGGTCCTCGGTGGCGGCCAGGACGAGCCGCTCGCCGGTGGAGGAGCCGGCGACCCGCAGCGGCAGCTGGGCGGTGATCATGGTGCCGCTGGGGAAGGGCGCCCGGATGTCCCCCTGTCGGGTGTCGTTGTGCCAGCACACGTTGACGCGCCCGTTCCGTACGTCCTGTTCGCCGGTGTCCACCAGGGTGCGGCCGTCGAGGCTGAGCGACTCCCGGGCGATGCGGACCGTCCCGTCGGTGCGGATCACCAGGTCGAGCCGGATCCGGCCGCGAGGCGAGCGGACGGTGCAGCCGAGGATGACGGTGTCCCGTCCATGCGGCACGCAGCCGGCCAGGCCGCCGCGCACGGGGGTGGCGAGCGGGCCGGTGCGGTCGGGCAATCCGTCCAGGGAGCCGGCGATCTCCTCGCCGAGGGCGAGCCGGGACAGTACGGCCAGCGCGTCGAGGGCGTTGGACTTGCCCACCCCGGCCGGCCCGTGCAGCACGGTGAGCGGCGCGAGCGGCAGGGCGGCCCGCCGGTAGGACTTGAAGGCGGTGAGCCGCAGCTCCTCGACGGTGGGGCGTGGCACGGGCGCCCGGTCGGGCTCCGGGGCGCCCGGGCGCAGTTGGGCCGGCCCGGTGGGGGCGGCGGCGTCGCGGTTCACCCGTCGGACGTTAGCCGCAGCCCGGCCGGGCGAAACGTGCCTGCACGGCAGATTCATCCCAACGTGGTGGACCTGCCGCACACCGCTGACCTACGCACTCCGCCGCCCTACGGCCTCCGGTACGCGGCCACCGTCACCGAGGCGGTCACCTCGACCGGCTCCGGCAGGTCCGCGAGGGCGGACGCGAGCCGGTCGGGGTCGGTGTGCCAGGCGCTCGGCCCCATGCCGACGACGGTCCGGACGTCCTGCGCGGAGAGCCGCAGGGTGAACTCGACGGAGCGCCGGTCGACCGGCGTCAGGTACGGGCCGAGCTTCTCGTCGATCCGGCGCTGCTTCTCCTCGTCCACCGACAGCAGGCCGAGGGCGGCGACGAGTTCGCGCAGGTGGCGGGCGGTGGGCGAGACCAGCAGCAGGGTGCCGCCGGGGCGCAGCACCCGGCGGATCTCGGGGCCGTTGCGCGGGGCGAAGACGTTGAGCATCAGGTCGGCGGAGGCCTCGCGCAGCGGCAGCGGGCGCCAGGCGTCGCAGACCACGGCGCCGATCCGGGGGTGGGCCTTGGCGGCGCGGCGCAGCGCGTACTTGGAGATGTCGAGGGCGGCGCCGACCCGGCCGGGCAGGGCGTCCAGGACGTGCGCCAGGTAGTGGCCGGTGCCGGCGCCGAGGTCCGCGACCAGGCCGTCCGGCCCGTCCGACCCGCCCGGGCCGTCCGTTCCGCCGACGGTCTCGGCCGCCTCGGCGAGGGCGTCGGCGATCGGCCGGTAGTGGCCGGCGGTGAGGAAGTCGGAGCGGGCGGCGACCATCTCGGCGGTGTCGCCGGTGCCGGTGTGGGCGTCGCCGGCGAGGAGGCTGACGTAGCCCTGCTTGGCGAGGTCGAAGCTGTGCCCGGCGGGGCAGCGCAGGCTGCGCTCGTGCCGGGTGAGGTCCTGCGCGCAGTGGGGGCAGGCCAGGTAGGGCTCGATGTCCTGCAGCAACGTTCCGTCTTCTCTCGCCGTTCGGCCCCGACCGGCCGGGGCGCCAGCCAGCCTAACCACCCGCGCCCGCCGACGGCCTCCCCAGCCGCCCCGGCGCCGAGCCGCACCCACACCCGCGCCCGCACCGCACCCCGCCCGGCCCCGTCCCACCCCGCACCGCCCTACGCCGACCCCGCAGAGCGCCCCCGCTCCCCCGCCACCCGCAGCGCGAGTCCGGCGAGCGCCTCGGGCGCACCGGGCCGCCCGCGCACCCCGGGGAAGGCGTTGACGTCCACGATCACCGGTTCGGCAGCCCCGTCCAACAGGTCGACCCCGTAGACCTCCAGCCCGAACACCTCCCCCACCCGCAGCGCGAGCGCGGCCCGCCGCTCGGACGGCTCCCACTCCCCCGCTGCCCCCGACTCGACGTCCGCAGTGGAGAGTTCGGAACGCCGCCGGGCCGCGAACACCCGCCCGTCGACCACCCACAGCTTCTGGTCCCAGCCGTTGCCCGGGAGGTACGGCTGGGTGATGACCTCCTCCCGCGGCCAGCGTTCGGCGAGTTCCCGCAGCCGGGCCGGACGGTCGACCAGCGCGACCAGGTCGTGCCGCCGACTGTGCCGACTCTTCACCACGAACGGGTAGGCCGGAGAGCCGAGTTCGGCCAGCGGCCCGGCCGCGACCGTGGCCGCGAAGGGCAGTCCGGCGCCCCGGGCGAGCTCCGCCATCCGCACCCGGTCCTGGCAAAGCTCCGTCGCCGCGGCCGAGTTGACCACGACCGCCCCGCGCCGCTCCAACTCCCGTGCCAGCGCGAGATTCTGCGGAGTACGCGCCTTGAGCAGGTAGACATCGGCCGGCTCACCGGCGACGGCACCCCCGGGAGGGACGGCCTCCACCCGGCATCCCCGCCGCACCAGCAGCTCGGCCGCGGCCGCGAGCACCGGGTGCCCGGGGTCTCCCGTGATCAGCCCGACCCTCACCGCAACCCACCATCCACCAGGCCGAGCCGGTCGTACTCGTCGTCGCCGCCGTCCACCAGGCCGAGCCGGTCGTACTCGTCGTCGCCGCCGGCCGCCACCAGTGCGGGCACCGACACCGCCGTGCCGCTGCGGGCGAGCCGCAGCACCGCCCGGGCGACCTTCGCCACCGCGTCCGGCACCTGCCGGAAGCTCGGGAAGTCGTTGACGTCCACCACCACCGGCCCGTCCGGCCCGAGCAGCACGTCGACCCCGTACAGGTCCAGCCCGAACACCTCTCCCACCTGCGCCGCGATCCGCGCGACGCTCCCCGGCAGCGGCACCGGCCGCTCGCGCACGCCCTGCCCGGGGTGCAGCGGGGACTCCCGTTCGGTCGCGAAGAGCTCCCCGTCGACGCAGTACACCTTGAGGTCCGTCCCGCCGTTGGGCACGTACGGCTGCGCGATCAGCAGTCCCTCGCCGGCGAGTTCGGGTCCGAGTCCGATCAGGTCGTCGGGCCCGGCCACCAGCCGCACGCCGCGTCCGGAGCTGCCGTCCGCCGGTTTGACGACCAGTGGGTACTCGGCGGCCGGGATCTCGGCGAGGCGTTCCCAGCGGGCGGCGGCGTAGGTGACCGGGACGGGCAGGCCGCGGGTGCGGGCGATCACCGAGGCCAGCGCCTTGTCCCGGACACCGCGGATGGAGCGGACGTCGTTGACGGTGGTGAGGCCCACGGCGGCGGCGGCCTCCAGCAGGGTGAGTCCGGGGCCGCCGGAGACGGTCTTGAGCACCCAGGCGTCGTGGCTGCCGGCCCGCACCGCCTCGGAGATCGCCATCAGCGAGTCGCCGGGGCGCAGCACGTCCACCCGGTGCCCCCACGCGGTGAGTTGACGCGCCACGTCCAGCGGCATGCCGTCCCGCCGGTAGTGCTCCTCCACCAGAAAGCAGAGCCTCATGGGCCTGACTTCCCCCTTGCCTCGCCGAGTGCGGACGTCCGCCGTCCCCCTCGGCAGAGCTGTGAAGGCCTCAGCATGCCCGGCGTATACGCACAAGATCGCCGCGAGCCGGTAAGCGTTCGGCAACAATCGAACGCCGACGGCCGGGCGGACGTCATGACACCGGCGACCGGACCGCCCTCGCGACACGGGCAGCCGGGCGCCCGCTCGGTGCCCGGACGGGCGCCCGCGCAAAAGCGGTGGCGCCCCACCGGCTCCGCTGCTTGGATGCACGCCGTGACTTCAGCTGATCATGCTCCGGACCGATCCGTGCTCACCGGGATCGAGCGCTACTACGACGCCGTGCCGCGCAGCGCCGCCACCGCCGAGGACTTCGGCCCGCTGACCCTGTTCGTCCGCAGCGGCAGCACCGGCTGGCACTACTACGCCCGCCCCACCCCCGGCCATGACGGACCGGCCGCCACCGCCGAGGATGTCCGCCGGGTGCTGGAGCGGCAGCGGGAGCTGGGCGTGCCGGAGGCCTTCGAGTGGGTGGCGGAGCAGAACCCGGAGCTGCGCGCGGCGGTGGAGGCGGCCGGCCTGACGGTGCACGAGCACCCGCTGCTGGTGCTCGGCCCGCAGGACGAGGCGGCCCCGGCGCCGGCCCTCCCGGAGCGGGTGGAGGTCCGGGTGCTGACCGCGGACGCCCCCGAGCTGGCCGACGCGGTCGCCGTCCCGCACGTGGCCTTCGGCAACCCGGGAACCGCCACCGGCAGCGCCGGAGCAGCCGAACTGGCCGCCAGCAAAGCCGAGTTGACGGCAGGTGGCGGGGTGGCCCGGATCGCCCGGCGGATCACCGACGGCGTCTCCGCGCTGGCCGCCGCGCTGGACGGCGACGAGGTGCTGTGCGCGGGCCAGCACAACCCGGTGGGCGCGGTCACCGAGGTGGTCGGCGTCGGGACGCTGCCCTGCGCCCGGCGGCGCGGGCTGGGCCTGGCGGTCACCGCGGCCCTGGTGGCGCACGCCCGCGCCAACGGCGTACGGACGGTGTTCCTGTCCGCCGCCGACGAGGACGTCGCCCGGATCTACCGCCGGGCCGGCTTCCGCCCGTTCGCGACGGCCCTCATCGCGGAGCCCCCCACCCCGGGCGCCACTCCGGACACCGCCCCGGACGCCGCCCCGAACGCCGCCGCAAGCGCCGACGCGAGCCCCGAGGACCCGAACGCCGAAGCGTAGGACCGGGGCCCCCGAAGCGTAGGACCGGCTCCGGAGCGCAGAACCGGCTCCCGGACGAGGACGGCGCTCAGTCGTCGTCCTCGTCCTCGTCCTCCGCCCCGGTGACACCCTCCCCCTCGGCCTCGTCGACCACCCAGGCCGCCAGCCGCTCGGCGACCCCGGACACCCCCAGCCTCCCCTCCCGGATGGCCCGGGAGAGGCTGCGCACCTCGCGGGCGGTGGTGGCGACGGTGCAGCCGCTGGCGACGAGGTAGGCGTAGGCGACGGCGGTCGCGAAGAGTTCGTTGGTCTTCTCCAGGGCGGGCACCCGGATGAGCTGGTGCATCAGCGCGGCCGCGCGGTCCTGGGGTTCGGGGTAGACGGAGATGTCGAAGATCTCGGCCTGGTGCCGGGTGACGGCCGCGAGCAGCGAACCGTAGTCGGTGACCTGCGGGTCACCGGGCGTGTACTGCTCGGCGGTCATGAGCAGCCACGAGAGGTCGACCTCCAGCTTCAACGGCGCACGTCCTGGAGCTCGCCCGACTCCCCGAACTCGGCGAGGAACGCGCTCTCGTACTCCTTCATGAACTGCGCGGCGGCGTCGATGAAGGCCCGTCCCGATTCACCCATGTCCTGCTGGACCAGGCGTTCGATGTACTGGTTCATGCTGATCCCCTGTTGTTCCGCCCGTTCCCGGGCCATCTCCGCGGTCGTGGCGTCCACTCGGACGTTCAGCTGCTTCTTGCCCATACCGTTCAAGCTAGCGCCGAAGCGCTAGCACAACAAGGGCGCACGCACATCGCCCGCACACCTGCCGCACGCCCCCACGCAACCTCTCCGTCACCGACCACGTCCCCGACCGCGTCACCGACCCCGTCCCCGGCCACGTCCCCGAGCCCGTCACCGACCCCGTCCCACCATCGCCCCACCTCCGCGCAGCCCCTGACCCGACCTACCCTGAACCCATCCGGACCTACCCTGAACTCGACCGGACCTGACTTGAAGAGTCCCTAACCATCCGGGAATCTGAACTCTCCTGAGCGTTCCCCGAGCGGCACCGACCGGTTTTTGTGGAGGCCGGCAATGACAGCCATGTTCGACCAGGAGCTGCGAGAGCAGCTCGCCCAGGCCCGACGGGACCTCGCGGCGGCCCGGGCCGAAGGAGACGCCGACGGCGTCCAGGCGTACGAGGGCCGGGTCGCCTCGCTGCTGAGGCTCGCCGCCCAGCACGGCATCGACCTTCCGCACAGCGCCGACGAGGAGGAGCACAACGGGTAGCCACCGCACCCCGCGAGAAACGCCGAGGAGGCGGCACCCCGTCGTGAACGGGGGCCGCCTCCTCGGCGTCGTCGCGGGTCAGTTCCCGGCGGGCTCCAGGATCGCCACGCACTCGAAGTGGTGGGTCATCGGGAACAGGTCGAAGGCCCGCAGCGAGACCGGCCGGTAGCCGCCCTCGGCGAAGAACTTCAGGTCTCGGGCGAGCGCCGCCGGGTCGCAGGCCACGTACGCGATCCGGCGCGCCTCCAGGCCGACCAGGTGGGCGACGGTCTCGCGCCCGGCGCCCGAGCGGGGCGGGTCCAGGACGATCAGGTCGGTGGCGGTGATTCCGGTGCGCGGCAGCAGCGTCTCGACCCGGTCGCACTCGATCCGCACGTTGTCCAGCGCGGCCAGGTTGTGCCGGGCGTCGACCACGGCCTGCTTGGCGGACTCGATGCCGAGCACCGCGCCGTCCTCGCCGACCCGGTCGGCGAGCGCGCCGGCGAACAGGCCGACCCCGCAGTACAGGTCGAGCGCGTTCTCGCCCCACTGCGGGTCGAGGCCGTCCAGCACCGCGTCGACCAGGGTGTCCGGCGCCTCCGGGTGGATCTGCCAGAAGCCGCCGTTGCTGACCCGCCAGGTCCGCCCGGCCGCCCGCTCGCGCACGAAGCCGCGCCCGTGCACCTTGTGCACGTCGCCCTGGTCGTCCACCCGCGCGATCGACACCGGCTTGTCCAGCTCGACCAGCGGCAGCTGGGCGCCGTCGCGCGGGGTCAGGACGACCTGGCGGTCCGAGGAGCCGCTCGCGGCGACCGCCTCGACGCTCGCCACGCCCGGCCAGTCGCGGGACTCGATGCCCAGCTCGGTGACGCCCTCGGCGGCGATCAGGCAGCGGTCGATCACCTGCACGTCGTGCGAGCGGTGCTTGCGCAGCCCGACCTTCCCGCTCTCCGCGTCCACCGTGTACTGCACCCGGGTGCGCCAGGCCGGCACCTGCCCGGCCGGCAGCTTGCCGCCGACCGGCTCGACGCTGCCGTCCCAGCCCGCCTCGGCCGGGGTCAGCCCGGCCAGCTTCGCCAGCTGCTCGGTCAGCACCGCCCCCTTGAGCTTGCGCTGCCCGCCCGGGGTGACGTGCTGCCAGTCGCAGCCACCGCACTTGCCCGGCCCGGCGAACGGGCAGGGCGCCTCGATCCGGTCCTTGGCGGGCTCCAGCACCTCCACCGCGTCCGCGCGCAGGAAGCGCGAGGTGGTGGTGCCCTCGGTCACCAGCGCGACCACCTTCTCGCCGGGCAGCGCGTGCCGGACGAACAGCACCCGGCCCTCGTGCCGGGCCACGCAGTGCCCGCCGCCGTGCGCGACCGGGCCGATCTCGACCTCGTAGCGCTCCCCGACCAGCGGGTCCCCGGACGGCGTCTCCGGCCGCGACGCCCGCACGGCCTGGCCGCGCAGCGCCTTCGGCGGCCGCACCGCCTGCTTGCGCGGCGTCTTCCGGCCAGCCGAGTCGGCCCCCTTGCCGTCCCGGGCGGGCTTCCCGTCCCGGGCGGGCTTCTCACTGCGAACGGCCTTCTCGCCCCGGGCCGGCTTCCCGTCCCGAACGGCCTTGCCGTCCCGAACGGCCTTGCCGTCCCGAGCGGGCTTCTCCACCGGAGCCTCCGGACGGACCTCCGCCGGCACGACCGGCGCCGTGCGCGCGGTCAGTCCTTCACGGTCGGTGGCCTCCGGCCGGTGCGGCTTGCCCCAGCGCGGCCGGGACACCTGCCCGGGCTGGGAACCGCCCCGACGGGCGCCCTTGCCCTTGCCGGAGGCGCCGGAGGAGCCCGAGGAGCGGGGCGGAGTGTTGCGCGTCACTGGGAGGATCCCTTGCTGCGGTCGGAGGTGGCACCGGTGGTCGAACCGGCACGGTCGGAATCCTTCGACTTTACGGCCTTCGGCGCCCGCGGCTCGCCACGGCGGACGGATCCCGGCGCCGACCAGGCCTTCTGTGGCCTGCGCCGTTCCGAGGACTCCAGCTGCCAGGGCACCGAGGTGACCATCACACCGGGCTTGAACAGCAGCCGCCCCTTGAGCCGCAGCGCGCTCTGGTTGTGCAGCAGGTGCTCGTACCAGTGGCCGACCACGTACTCGGGGATGTAGACGGCGACCGCGTCACGCGGGCTGCTGCGCCGCAGGTTCTTCACGTAGTCCAGGACCGGCCCGGTGATCTCGCGGTACGGCGAGTCCAGCACCTTGAGCGGCACCTCGATGCCGCGCTCGTCCCACTCCCGCCGCAGCGCCGCGGTGTCGGCCGGGTCGACGTTGACGGTGATCGCCTCCAGGGTCTGGGCGTGGGCCAGCCTGGCGTAGGCGAGGGCGCGCAGCGCCGGCTTGTGCAGCTTGGAGACCAGCACGATGGCGTGCACCCGGGTCGGCAGCACCACGTCGTCCGGTTCCTCGGCGGCGGTGAGCTCCGCGGAGACCCGGTCGTAGTGACGGCGGATGCCCTTCATCATCACGAACAGCACGACCATCGCGGCTATCGCGATCCAGGCGTGGCCGATCTTGGTGACCAGGACGACGATCAGCACGGCCATGGTCATCACCAGGCCGAAGCCGTTGATCGCCCGGCTGCGCTGCATGTGGCGCCGCTTCGCCGGGTCGGTCTCGGTGCGCAGCAGCCGGGTCCAGTGCCGGATCATGCCGGACTGGCTCATGTTGAAGGAGACGAAGACGCCGACGATGTAGAGCTGGATCAGCCGGTTGGGGTCCGCGTCGAAGGCGATGACCAGCAGGATGGCGGCGATCGCCAGCAGGATGATGCCGTTGGAGAAGGCCAGCCGGTCGCCGCGGGTGTGCAGCTGGCGGGGCAGGTAGCGGTCCTGGGCGAGGATCGAGCCGAGCACCGGGAAGCCGTTGAAGGCGGTGTTGGCGGCGAGCACCAGGATCAGGCCGGTGACGGCGGCGACGAAGTAGAAGCCGGGCGTGAAGTTGCTGAAGACGGCCTCGCTGATCTGGGCCAGCGCGGTCTTCTGGTGGTAGCCGGAGCCGGAGCCGACGAGCTGCTCGGCCGGGTTCTCGGCCATCTGCACGCCGGTCAGCCGGGCCAGCCAGATGATGCCCATGAACATCACCACGGCGACGCTCGCCATCATCAGCAGCGTGGTGGCCGCGTTCTTGCTCTTCGGCTTGCGGAAGGCGGGCACGCCGTTGGAGATCGCCTCCACGCCGGTGAGCGCGGCGCAGCCGGAGGAGAAGGACTTCAGCAGCAGGAACACCATCGCGAAACCGGACAGCGATTCGTTGCCGGGGGTGGCGGCGAGGTGGAAGCCGGAGCTCTCGGCGGGCATGGACTGCCCGAGCACGAAGTGCCGGAGGACTCCGTAGCCGACCATCCCGATCACGCCGATCATGAAGGCGTAGGTGGGGACGGCGAAGGCGCTGCCGGATTCGCGCACTCCGCGCAGGTTCATGCCCATCAGCACCACGACCACGACCACCGAGACGATCGTCTCGTGGCCGCGCAGCGCCGGGACGGCGGAGACCACGTTGGCCACGCCCGAGGTGGTGGAGACGGCGACGGTCAGCACGTAGTCGACCATCAGGGCCGCGGCGACCACCAGCCCGGCGGCCGGACCGTGGTTGACGGTCGCCACCTCGTAGTCACCGCCGCCGCTGGGGTAGGCGTGCACGTTCTGCCGGTAGGAGGCGACGACGGCGAGCATCACGATCGCCACCACGACGCCGATCTGCCAGGAGAAGTGGATCGCCGAGACTCCCGCGACGGAGAGCGTGAGCAGGATCTCCTCGGGGGCGTACGCGACCGAGGAGAGCGCGTCCGAGGCGAAGACCGGCAGCGCGATCCGCTTGGGAAGAAGGGTCTCTCCGAGCTTGTCGCTGCGCAGGGCGCGGCCGATCAGGAGGCGTTTCGGAAGGTCAGTCGGCATAGGCACGTTAAGGAATCGTAGGGGTTTCCCGGCTGGGCTTGCGCCGTTTATCCCCCCCTTCGTCGCGACTGTGTTCGGTGGACCGGCTAGCGTGTCGGATACGAGTCGGTGGGCAACACTCTGGTTGTCGAGCGGAGTCCGGCCGATGCCCCACGAGAACCCTCGTCCCGGCAGACCCGGGCGGGAAAGGGAGATGAACGGTGTTTGCGCAGGTCAAGGCCCCTTCGGGACGGGTGAGGTAGCGCCGGTGCACATCGTCATCATGGGCTGCGGCCGCGTGGGCTCGGCCCTCGCGAGAGCCCTGGAGAAACAGGGCCACTCGGTGGCCGTGGTCGACCAGGACCCGACCGCGTTCCGTCGCCTGGGCGCCGGGTTCAACGGGCGCCGGGTGACCGGGGTCGGCTTCGACCAGGACACCCTGCGCGAGGCGGGCATCGAGGAGGCCGGGGCGTTCGCCGCCGTCTCCAGCGGTGACAACTCCAACATCATCGCGGCCCGGGTCGCCCGGGAGACCTTCGGCGTCGAGAACGTCGCGGCCCGGATCTACGACCCGCGCCGCGCCGAGGTGTACCAGCGCCTGGGCATCCCGACCGTGGCGACGGTCCGCTGGACCGCCGACCAGATGCTGCGCCGGCTGCTGCCGAGCGGCGCCGAGCCGCTGTGGCAGGACCCGAGCGGCAGCGTGCAGCTGGCCGAGGTCGCGTACCACCCGAACTGGGTCGGTCAGCGGATCAGCCGCCTGGAGGAGGCCTCCGGCGCCCGGGTGTCGTTCGTGACCCGGCTTGGCGAGGGGGTCCTCCCCTCGCCGCAGATGGTGGTGCAGGAGGGCGACCTGGTGCACGTGATGCTGCGCCGGACCGACCTGACGGCGGTCGAGGCCGCGTTCGCGCAGGGGCCGAAGGAGGAGGGTCACTGATGCGGGTCGCCATTGCCGGGGCCGGTGCCGTGGGCCGCTCGATCGCGGGCGAGCTGCTGGAGAACGGTCACGAGGTCCTGCTGATCGACAAGAACCCCAACTCCATCTCGGTGGAGCGGGTGCCCATGGCGGAGTGGCTGCTGGCCGACGCCTGTGAGATCACCTCGCTGGACGAGGCGGCGCTGCAGCGCTGCCACGTGGTGATCGCCGCGACCGGCGACGACAAGGTCAACCTGGTCGTCTCGCTGCTCGCCAAGACCGAGTACGCGGTGCCCCGGGTGGTCGCCCGGGTGAACAACCCGAAGAACGAGTGGCTCTTCAACGAGTCCTGGGGCGTGGACGTGGCCGTGTCCACCCCGCGTCTGATGTCCGCCCTGGTCGAGGAGGCGGTCAGCGTCGGCGACCTGGTCCGCCTGATGCGCTTCAGCCAGGGCAACGCCAACCTGGTCGAGCTGACCCTGGCCGGCGAGGCCGAGCTGGTCGGCACCCGGGTCGGCGACGTCACCTGGCCGCCGGACACCGCCCTGGTGAGCATCATCCGCGAGGGCCGGGTGCTGGTGCCGAGCAAGGACGACACCCTGGAGGGCGGCGACGAGCTGCTCTTCGTCGCGGCGCAGGAGCGCGAGGAGGAGCTGGAGCAGCTGCTGTCGGCCACCTCCGGCGCCCAGTAGGACCAGCACGCGCGTACGGCCGAGGGCCCGCACCCCCACAGAAAGGGGGGTGCGGGCCCTCGGCCGTACCGGGCGCATACCGGGCGCGTATCGGGCGCGTATCGGGGGGAGCGGCTACTTGGCCGGCTCGTCCTCCTCGTCGTCCAGCGGTGCCTTGATCGGCGGCGGCGCCTTCAGCAGGATCTGCCAGGTGACGTACATCGCCAGCAGCAGCGGCGGGATGCCGAGGGCCACCTTCAGCCAGCCGAGCAGGTTGACGTTGTGGGTGAAGTACAGCGGGAAGAGGATCACCGGCTTGAGGCCCATGATCACCACCCAGGCCCAGGTCGCCTTGGTGTAGGCGGCGAGGCGGCCCGGGTTCTCCTTGCGCCAGGTGAACATCTCGCCGGTGATCGGGCCGAGCATCACCCCGATCATCGGCCAGCGCACCAGGGCGGAGACCGCCATGGCGACGCAGTAGCCGACGCTCCAGAGCAGGCCGGGCAGGTAGAAGTCCTCGGCCTTGCCGCTCTTCATCGCGATCCAGGCGCCGAGGGCGACGCCGAACACCCCGCTGAAGGCGTGCTGGATGGTCTCCCGCCGAACCAGCCGGGCCACCACGAACAGGGCGCTCAGGCCGAGCGCGGCCCAGGCGGCGGCGCTGACCTGGTGGGTGACGTTGTAGGTGACGATGAAGACCAGGCCGGGCAGCGTCATGTCGATCATGCCGCGCACGCCGCCGAAGGCCTGCAGGACGGTGTCGGCGGCCTCCTTGGAGGCGGCCTGCCGGGCGGCTTCGGCGGCCGCCGGGTCGAGGGGCCGCTCGGCGGCCGGCCCGGTGCCCTCGACCGACCGGGCCAGTCCGTCCACCGCCTCCGCGGCGGCGGCGTCCTGCCAGGCCGCCACCTCGGTGGCGTCCAGGTCGATCCGGGCGGCGGCGTCGCCGCCGGGGTGATTGCTCACGCTCATTCGCTCCCGTGTCCGACCGGACGCAGTTCGTAGCGGGGGTTGAACAGCACGCGGCGCCCGCGTGCGTGACTGATCCGGCCGCTGGCGACGAGCCGGCGGCCCGGCTCTATGCCCGCGATCGAGCGGCGGCCCAGCCAGACGACCTCCAGTGCCTCGGTGCCGTCGAAGAGCTCGGCCTCCAGGGCCGGCACCCCGGCCCGTGGGCGGAGCGTCACCGTGCGCAGCGTGCCCGCGACGGTGACCAGCTGCCGGTCGGCGCAGCCGGCGATCGGCGTGCAGCCCGACTCGGCGGCGCTCTCCTGGCGCAGGTCCTCGGCGTCCAGTTCCTCGGCCGAGGTGGTCAGCCGGCTGAGCATGCGGCGCAACCGCCCCTGCGGCCGGCCGCTGCTGTTGTCACCACTCATGTCGGCAGGGTACCGGGTTCCGGGGCCCCGGCGGCAGGCGTCGCGGTCGCCGGGGCCCGTGCGAGCGGGTCTTCGGACCCCTGCTCAGCTCTCGAAGCGGTAGCCCATCCCCGGTTCGGTGATGAAGTGGCGCGGGTGCGAAGGGTCGCGCTCCAGCTTGCGACGCAGCTGGGCGAGGTAGACCCGCAGGTAGTTGGTCTCGGTGCGGTAGGCCGGGCCCCACACCTCCTGGAGCAGCTGGGTCTGGCTGACCAGCCGGCCGGCGTTGCGGACCAGGACCTCCAGCAGGTGCCATTCGGTGGGCGTGAGGCGTACGTCGGTGCCGTCCCGGTTGACCTTCTTGGCGGCGAGGTCGACGGTGAAGCTCTCGGTGACGACCAGCGAGTCGTCCTCCCCGGCGACCGGCTCGGCCCGGCGCACGGCGGCGCGCATCCGGGCGAGCAGCTCGTCCATGCCGAAGGGCTTGGTCACGTAGTCGTCGGCGCCTGCGTCCAGGGCCTCGACCTTCTCGTCGGAGGCGTGCCGGGCCGACAGCACGATGATCGGCACCCTGGTCCAGCCGCGCAGGCCGCGGATCACCTCGACGCCGTCCATGTCGGGCAGGCCCAGGTCGAGGACGACCACGTCCGGATGGCGTGCGGCGGCCAGTTCCAGCGCGCTCGCCCCGTCATGGGCCGCGTCCACCTCGTACTTGCGGGCCTTGAGGTTGATCACCAGTGCGCGGACGATCTGCGGCTCGTCGTCCACGACGAGGACCCGGGTCATTTACGGGCTCCGCCTTTCAGGCTGTCGGATCTTACGGACTGTGTCTTGGCTGTTCGTACGACGTGGGCCGCCGGGCGACGGCGGCCCGGGCCGGCGGGCCTCCCGCGATCAGCCGGAACTCACGTGATCAGTTCCGAGAGCGGATCGTGGCCCTCGCCGCCCGGCCCGTCCGGTTCGGGCGGCCGTTCGGCGGCGGGCAGGGTGACGACCATGGTGAGGCCTCCGCCGGGGGTGTCCTCGGCGGTGACGGTACCGTCCATCGCCTCGACGAACCCTCGCGCCACCGCGAGCCCGAGGCCGACCCCGGCGCCGCGCGGCGCGTCCCCGTAGCGCTGGAACGGCGCGAAGATCCGCTCCTTGGCGTCCTCGGGCACGCCCGGGCCGCGGTCCACGATCCGCAGCTCGACCCGGCCGGGCCCGCCCGGCGGCTGCAGGGCGTCGGCCTTGACCAGCACCTTGACGCCGTCCGGGCTGTACTTGACGGCGTTCTCGACGAGGTTGGCCAGCGAGCGCTCCAGCAGCCCGCCGTCGGCCCGGATCATCGGCAGCGTCTCCGGCACCTCCAGCCGGACGGCCTCCGGCGGCACCCCGCCGAGCGCGTACGGCACCACCTCGTCCAGGTCGGTCTCCTGGATCAGCGGGGTGACGGTGCCGGTCTGCAGCCGGCTCATGTCGAGGAGGTTGTTGATCAGGTGGTCGAGCCGGTCGGCGCCGGCCTCGATCCCGGCCAGCAGCTCGGCCTCGTCCTCCGGGTCCCACTCGACGTCGGCCGAGCGCAGCGAGGTCACCGAGGCCTTGATGCCCGCCAGCGGGGTGCGCAGGTCGTGCGAGACGGCGGCCAGCAGGGCGGTGCGGATCCGGTTGCCCTCGGCCTCCCGGCGGGCCGCGGCGGCCTCCCGGGCCAGCCGGCGGCGCTCCAGCACCACGGCGGCCTGGGCGGCGAACGCCCCCAGCAGCCGCCGGTCGGTGCCGGGTAGCACCCGGCCGCGCAGCACCAGGGCCAGGCTCTCGCCGACCGGGACGTCCACGTCGGCTTCCTCGGGCCGCTGCGGCGGGTGCGGCCCGGCGGTGGCGACCGGTACCCAGCCGCCGGTCGGCTCCGGGCGTTCCAGCAGCGCGGCGCTCTCCTGGCCGAAGGTCTCCCGGACCTGTTCCATCAGCGCGGTCAGCACCCCGTCCCCGTTCGGGGCGCCGCGCAGCACCGTGCCGGCCAGCGCGCTGAGCGTCTGCGCCTCGGCCTGGGCGCGGGCCGCCTGGTGGGTGCGCCGGGCCGCCAGGTCCAC
Source organism: Kitasatospora sp. NPDC023176 (assembly GCF_055560495.1). Lineage (NCBI taxonomy): Bacteria > Bacillati > Actinomycetota > Actinomycetes > Kitasatosporales > Streptomycetaceae > Kitasatospora > Kitasatospora sp. NPDC023176. The sequence continues at coordinate 383,661 of NZ_JBVHIP010000004.1, forward strand.
CACGGAGGCGACCGAGCAGCCGACGACGGTGAATATCGCCACCGCCATGATGTTCTGCGGCTCGTTGATGGAGAACGTGTGCAGCGGCGGTGTGAAGTAGAAGTTCAGCACCGAGGAGCCGACCAGCGCCGATCCGATCGACGGCAGCAGCCCGCCGACCAGCGCCGCGCACACCGTCAGCGACAGGAACAGCAGCATGTCGGTGGACAGGCCCAGCCCGCCGATGGTGGTCAGCACCAGCGCCAGCACCGGTGGCCCGGCCAGCCCGATCAGCCAGCCGGCGATGGTCCTGGTCCGGCCCAGGTCGGTGATCCGCCGCACGGGTATCTTGCTGCGGCGCCCGTGCCCGGCGTGCTCGTGGGTGACCATGTGGACGTCGATGTCCCCGGCCTTCTGGGTGACCAGGGTGCCGACGCCCGGCCCGTACAGGTACTGCCAGCCGGGCCGGCGGCTGGTGCCCAGCACGATCTGGGTGGCGTTCACCCCGCGGGCGAACTCCAGCAGCCCCTCGGCCGGGTCGTCGCCCAGGACGTTGTGGAAGGAGCCGCCGAGGCTCTCCACCAGGGCGCGCTGCTCGATCAGCGTCTGCGGCGAGCCGGAGCCGGCGAGCCCGTCCGAGCGGGAGATGTGGACGGCCAGCAGCTCGCCGCCGGAGACGCGGGCCGCGATGCGGGCCGCCCGGCGGATCAGCGTCGCCCCCTCCGGGCCGCCGGTCAGGCCGACCACGATCCGCTCCCGGGCCTGCCAGGTGCCGACGATGCCCTGTTCGGCGCGGTACTTCTGCAGGTACTCGTCCACCCGATCCGCGGTCCACAGCAGCGCCAGTTCGCGCAGCGCGGTCAGGTTGCCCGGGCGGAAGTAGTTGGCGAGCGCGGCGTCGATCTTCTCCGGCATGTAGACGTTGCCGTGCGCCAGCCGGCGCCGCAGCGCCTGCGGGGACATGTCCACCAGCTCGATCTGGTCCGCCCGGCGGACCACCTCGTCCGGGACGGTCTCGCGCTGGCGCACCCCGGTGATGCCCTCGACCGCGTCCCCGAGCGACTCCAGGTGCTGGACGTTCACGGTGGAGATCACGTCGATCCCCGCCGCGAGCAGTTCCTCGACGTCCTGCCAGCGCTTCTCGTTGCGGCAGCCGGGCACATTGGTGTGGGCCAGCTCGTCCACCAGCGCCACCTGCGGGCGGCGCGCCAGGACGGCGTCCAGGTCCATCTCGGAGAACCGGGCACCCCGGTGCACCACCTGCTGCCGCAGCACGACCTCCAGCCCGGCGACGAGGTCCGCGGTCCGTCGCCGGCCGTGGTCCTCCACGAACGCCACCACGACGTCCGTGCCACGCTCCTGCCGCCGGTGTGCCTCGGCGAGCATGGCGTACGTCTTGCCGACCCCGGGGGCCGCCCCGAGGTAGATGCGCAGCCTGCCTCGTCCCATGAGCACCATTCTTGATCCGGCTCCGTCCGGGAGCCACCCCCGGACACCTGTTCCCCCCGCCTTCGAGACTACGGCGTGAACGGCGGTATTCCACTGATCAGTGCACTGAACAGGCGGTTTTAGCGGCATATTGACGGAGGACCAGCCACTCGGCGGGGGTCGCCCGGCAGCCGCCCACCGAATTCCGCCGGCTTCCGTCCGGTTTCCGGTACAACGCGAAAAGGCCCACCCGGGAACCCGGGTGGGCCTTTTCTGAAGAATTGTTCGGCGGCGTCCTACTCTCCCACAGGGTCCCCCCTGCAGTACCATCGGCGCTGTGAGGCTTAGCTTCCGGGTTCGGAATGTAACCGGGCGTTTCCCTCACGCTATGACCACCGAAACACTATGAAACTGTCGACCCGCCGGCAGGGCGGTCGTTGTTTCAGAACAACACAGTGGACGCGAGCAACTGAGGACAAGCCCTCGGCCTATTAGTACCGGTCAACTCCACCCCTCACAGGGCTTCCATATCCGGCCTATCAACCCAGTCGTCTACTGGGAGCC